>NZ_JBVHIP010000033.1:87181-115557 GCF_055560495.1 Kitasatospora sp. NPDC023176
CGTACGAACCGCCACGCGAACCCGAACCGGAGCCCGAGCCGCCACCGTACGAACCGCCACGCGAACCCGAACCGGAGCCCGAGCCGCCACCGTACGAACCGCCACGCGAACCCGAACCGGAGCCCGAGCCGCCACCGTACGAACCGCCGCCGTACGAGCCGCCGCGCGAGCCGGAGCCCGAGCCCGAACCCGAGCCGCCCCGACCGCCGCCGCTGCCGCCGTAGGAGCCGCCCCGACCCCCGCCCTGTCCGCCGCGACCGCTGCCGCTGCCGCCGCCGCTGCCGTTCCTGCCGTTGCCACTGCTACGCATCAAAGTGTCCGTACGTCGTTCCGTCTGGGATGTGCGGTCGTTTCGGCCGACCTCACCTCCCCCTACCGACCAGGCGTTGCCCGATCGGCCTCGCCGCTGCCGTCCGCGGCCTGCGCGACAGCGGCGGCGACCGCCTCCGCGATCATCGTGCCCTCCAGGGACTCCGCTTCCACGTCGTCGACCTCGGGCAGGAAGGGAGCGAGCTCCGGCAGCTCATCCAAGCCGCGGAGCCCCATCCGTTCCAGGAAGTAGTTCGTCGTCCGATACAGGATCGCACCTGTTTCGGGCTCGGATCCGGCCTCTTCCACCAGTCCTCGCTGTACCAGGGTACGCATCACGCCGTCACAGTTCACACCACGGACGGCGGAGACCCGCGATCTGGACACCGGCTGCCGGTAGGCGACCACCGCCAGGGTCTCCAGCGCGGCCTGGGTCAGCCGGGCCTGCTGGCCGTCCAGCAGGAAGCGGTCGACGGCCCCGGCACAGGTGTCCCGGCTGTAGAACCGCCAGCCGCCGGCCACCTGCCGCAGGTCGAAACCGCGTCCTTGGGCGGCGTACTCGGCGGCCAGCTCGCGCAGCGCTCCGGCCACCTCGGCCCGGGGCCGCTCCAGCACTCCGGCCAGCCGGTCCTCCCCGACCGGCTCGTCGACGACCATCAGGATCGCCTCCAGCTCGGCCTTCAGACCCGGCCCGACGGGCTCCTGCGCACCGGAAGTCGACGGGGCCGACTTCTGGTGCACCACCCGGGGCTCGCCGTCCGCCGGCTCCGCCACGAGCCCCGGCACCGCCGCAGGCTCCGGCACCGCCACGGGCCCCCGCGCCGCCACGGGCCCCGGCCCCGTCGGCTGGTCCGGCAGCAGCTCGAAGGCCGGTTCCAGCCATTCCTCGGCCCGCGGCCGCCCCGGCAGCCCGAGCGGGCGGCGCACCGGCCGCCCGCCGTCGTTCCCGCCACTCATCGCCGCCCGTCCTCCTCCTGGGATCGCTCCGCCTCGCCGGCGGGCCGGTCGAACTCGTCCGTCACCTCGACCGCGCCCCGGCCCTCCTCGGCCACCCAGCGCACCCGCAGCTCGCCGAGCGCCTCCGGCTGCTCGAAGGCCAGCGCCCGCTCCCGGTACAGCTCCAGCAGCGCCAGGAAGCGGGCGACCACCACCATGGTGTCCGGCGCGTCCGCGACCAGCTGCTGGAAGGAGGCCTCGCCGAGGCCGGTGAGCAGCCCGGCCACCAGCGCGGCCTGCTCGCGCACGCTCACCGGCGGGGTGTGGATGTGGTCCACGTACACCACGGGCTTCGGCTTGGGCTCCATGGCCTTGGCCGCCAGCTGGGCGAGCCGCTCCGGCCCGATGGTGATGACCACCTCGGGCAGCAGCGCCGCGTGCCGGGGCTCCAGCCCGACGGTCCGGGGCCGTCGCAGCAGCTCGGCCGCCCAGCGCTCGCCGAACAGCGCCGCCGCCCGCTTGTACGCCCGGTACTGCAACAGCCGGGCGAACAGCAGGTCGCGCGCCTCCAGCAGGGCGAGGTCCGCCTCGTCCTCGACCTCGGCCACCGGCAGCAGCCGGGCGGCCTTGAGGTCGAGCAGGGTGGCGGCCACCACCAGGAACTCGGTCGCCGCGTCCAGGTCCCAGTCCGGGCCCATCGCCCGGATGTGCGCCAGGAACTCGTCCGTCACGGTGGCCAGTGCCACCTCGGTGACGTCCAGCTTGTGCTTGGCGATCAGGCCGAGCAGCAGGTCGAAGGGGCCCTCGAAGTTGTCCAGCCGTACCCGGAAGCCGCCCCGGGACTCCTCCTCGGTGGCGTTCGCGGCGCTGGCGGCTGGTTCGACGGTGCTCGGCATGACGGTCCATCTTCGCCCGACCGCACCGGCCGCCCCGCCCGGGAGCGGCCGACACGCCGCCCACGGCCCTCGGGCCCGGCCCCGGCACGCCCCTGCGGGCGCCCTACCGGCCGCGCAGCCGCCGGACCAGGATCGAGGCCTCGCCGCGCTGCTCCAGGTCCGCCAGGACGACCGCGATGGCCTCCCGGACTATCCGCCCGCGGTCCACGGCCAGGCCGTGCTCGCCGCGCAGCACCAGCCGGGCGTGCTCCAGGTCCATGAGCTCCTCGGCGGAGACGTACACGGTGATCTTCTCGTCGTGCCGCTCGCGACCGCTCGGGCGGCGCGGCGCGCGGCCGCGCGGCCGGGCCCGGCCGGCGGCGCCCGCCTGCTCCTCGGGGGCACCGGCGTGGGTGCGGCCGGCCGGCGCGGCGGCGGCACCGCGGCCGCCGGTCACGGTCGGCCCGGCCTGGGCGGCGCCCTGGGGCCCGCCGGCTCGCTGGGCGGGCGGCTGCGCGGGCGACGGCACCGCGGTGGCCGACTGCTGCTCCTGCGGCGCCTGCCGGCCGTCCTGGGCCCCCGTGGCGGCCTCGGTGCCCTCGGCGCCGTCCGTGCCGTTGACGGTCCGCGCGGTCTCCGGTCTGGATGCCTCGGCGGCCGGACGCGGCGCGAGGGACGGCGACAGCGCCATCCCGCCGGTGGTCCGGAACAGCTCGTCGGCACCCGGGAGACTCACTCGGCGGGGCGGCACCGGTCGAGCACCTCCCTGGCGAGCTGGCGGTAGGCGGCGGCACCGACCGAGTTGGTCGCGTACGTCGTGATCGGCTCGCCGGCGACGGTGGTCTCCGGGAAGCGCACGGTCCGCCCGATGACGGTGTGGAAGACGTGCTCGCCGAACGCCTCGACGACCCGGGCCAGCACCTCACGGCTGTGCACGGTGCGCGAGTCGTACATGGTCGCGAGGATGCCGTCCAGGCGCAGCTCGGGGTTGAGCCGCTCGCACACCTTCTCGATGGTCTCGGTCAGCAGCGCGACGCCGCGCAGCGCGAAGAACTCGCACTCCAGCGGGACGATCACGCTGTGAGCGGCCGTCAGCGCATTGACCGTCAGCAGGCCCAGCGAGGGCTGGCAGTCGATGATGACGTAGTCGTAGTCCGGCAGCAGCGGCTTCAGGGCGCGCGCCAGCGCGGACTCCCGGGCCACCTCGCTGACCAGCTGCACCTCGGCGGCGGAGAGGTCGATGTTGGAGGGCAGCAGGTCCATGCCGGGGACGGCGGTCTTCAGCAGCACCTCATCGGCCGTCAGGCCCCGCTCCATGAGCAGGTTGTAGACGGTGACGTCGAGCTCCATCGGATTGACGCCGAGGCCGACCGAGAGCGCGCCCTGCGGGTCGAAGTCGACGAGCAGCACCCGGCGGCCGTATTCGGCCAGCGCCGCGCCCAGGTTGATGGTCGACGTGGTCTTGCCGACGCCGCCCTTCTGGTTGCACATGGCGATGATCTGGGCGGGGCCGTGCTCGGCGACCGGCGCGGGGATCGGGAAGTACGGCAGCGGACGGCCGGTCGGGCCGACCCGCTCGCGGCGCTGGCGCGCGGCGTCGGGGGCCAGCGTGGCGGCGTACTCCGGGTCCGGCTCGTACTCGGCGTCCGGGTCGTCGTAGGCGCCGTAGGCGAACTCGCCGTAGGCCAGGCCGTAGGCCGCCAAGTCGGCGTCGTGATCGGTCACCGTGGTCACCTGCGCTGTGTTCTGGCGTGCTTCGAAGGTACGGAGTGCGACCGAGCCGACCTCGGCCGAGCCCACGGAGGGCTGCCGGGCCCCGGACTCCTCACTCGGCTGGCCGGCGGTGAGCTCCGCCAGTCCTGGCTGACCACCCCCGGGAGCAATTGTCGACTCATTCACAAGTCGTCTTACCTCCTTGGGCATCCAGGACTCTATGTCGATTCGTCAGCGTGGCAGCATGCCGACGGTTTGCGACTCTAGGCCGTTCAAGGCGTTCGCAGCAACACAATCCACGGTAGTGGGCACGATGTGTCGACTATCGGGCGGGCTGCTGTCAAGGGATGAGCGGGCCTATGACCCTAACGTTTCTGCGGGTGGCCGAGGGTCGGGCGACACGACCCGTGGAAATTGACGACAGAGCGACCCGCCCGGTCCGACCGGTGTTCACGGGCACGGCGAAGCCCCCGACCCGAACGGATCGGGTCGGGGGCGAACGACCGCTGTGCGGTCAGGGAGTTCAGGCGAGCACGGTCTCCACGGTGACCGACTCCAGGCCGAAGGCCTCGGCCACGGCCGGGAAGGTGATCTGGCCCTCGTGGACGTTCAGGCCCTTGGCGAGCGCCGCGTCACGGCGCAGCGCCTCCTTCCAACCGCGGTTGGCCAGCTCCAGCACGTACGGCATGGTGGCGTTGGTCAGCGCGTAGGTGGAGGTGTTCGGGACGGCACCCGGCATGTTGGCCACGCAGTAGAAGACCGAGTTGTGGACCTGGAAGGTCGGGTCGTCGTGCGTGGTCGCGTGCGAGTCCTCGAAGCAGCCGCCCTGGTCGATGGCGATGTCGACGAGCACGGAGCCCGGCTTCATGCGGGAGACCAGCTCGTTGGTGACCAGCTTCGGGGCCTTGGCGCCCGGGATCAGCACGGCGCCGATGACCAGGTCGGCGTCCAGGACGGCCTTCTCCAGCTCGAAGGAGTTGGACATGATGGCCTTGATCTGGGTGCCGAAGATCCGGTCGGCCTCGCGCAGCTTGTTGATGTCGCGGTCCAGCAGGGTCACGTCGTAGCCCATGCCGATGGCGATGGTGGCCGCGTGCCAGCCGGAGACGCCACCGCCGATGACGACGGCCTTGGCCGGGTGGGTGCCGGGCACGCCGCCGGGCAGCACGCCGCGGCCGCCGGCCGGACGCATCAGGTGGTACGAGCCGACCTGCGGGGCCAGTCGGCCCGCGACCTCGGACATCGGGGCGAGCAGCGGCAGCGCGCCGTTGCCCAGCTGCACGGTCTCGTACGCGATGGCGGTGGTGCCGGAGGCGACCAGCGCGTCGGTGCCGGCGCGGTCGGCCGCCAGGTGCAGGTACGTGAAGAGGGTCTGGCCCTTCCGCAGCCGGTGGTACTCGGAGGCGATGGGCTCCTTGACCTTCAGCAGCAGGTCGGCGGTGGCCCACACCTCGTCGGCGGTGGGGAGGATGGTGGCGCCGGCGGCCACGTACTCCTCGTTGGGGATCGAGGAGCCGAGACCGGCGTTGTCCTCGATGTAGACCTCGTGTCCGTTGCGGACCAGCTCATGCACGCCGGCGGGCGTGATGGCCACGCGGTACTCGTGGTTCTTGACCTCGCGGGGGATGCCGACCTTCACGACTGAACACGTCCTCTTGCCATGGGGGTCCCGACCGGAGAAGACCGGTGGGCGACGCGCACGTGGGGAAGCCTCCGGGCATGCCGGGGCATGGGGATCGCTGCGCGACTGAGTTCGAGTGTAATGAAGCCCAGGCGGCCTGTCAGCCTTCCAAATCGAATAATTTCGACGAACACATTGGCAGGTTCGTAGGCTTCCACAGGAACTTACCTGCCATAGGTGCCGTAACCGGGCACTTTCGACGATACCTCCGAAAGCACCCTCACCACCCGGCGTCGACGCGTTCCCGCAGGTCCGCGAGGGCCGCACCGACGGCCTCCCGGCCGCGCTCGTCGCCGATCCGGCGCAGCACGGCCAGCGCGGCCCGGTACTCCCGGTCGGCCTCCTCGAAGCGGCGCTGCGCGGTGTGCGCCTCGGCCACCCGGGCCAGCAGCCGGGCCTCCGCCGCGTGGTCCCCCAGCGACTGCCGCAGACCGAGCGCCCGCCCGTACCAGTCGGCGGCGCGCACCGCGTCGCCGAGCGCCCGGTGGCAGCCCGCCGCGCCCTCCAGGGCCCGGGCGCAGAGCGGTTCGTCCCCGACCGCACGGGCATGCTCCAGGGCGGCCCGGTAGTGCGCGGCCGCCTGGTCCCAGCGGCCCGCCGCCACCTGGAGGTCGCCCAGGTTGAGCAGCGCGGCCGAGGCCCGGCGGGGGCGGCCGTTGCGCTCGGCGACGGTGAGCACCAGCTCGTGCAGCCGGTAGAGGTCGGCGGGGGCGGCCGCGCCGGTCAGCGGCAGCGCCCGCAGCAGCGCGGTGACCAGCCGGCCGGCCGAGCCGTCCAGGTCGCCCTGGCCGATCGCGTCGGCCACCGCGCCGAGCAGCAGCTCCCGCTCGCCGAGCAGCCAGTCCCGGGCGTGGGCGGCCGAGTGCAGCCGCAGCGCGGCCGGCAGCGGCTCGGGGGCCGGGCCGGCGTCCGGTTCGAGCAGGGAGCGGGCGGACTCGGTGAGCCGGACCAGCCGCTCCAGCAGCCGGGCCCGGGCAAGTTCGGTCTCGGCGGGCCGGTCCTCCTTCTCCCGCAGCCGGACCAGCCGCTGGTGGAGCCGTCCGGGCACCCGGTAGCGCGGGGTGCCGTCGGCGGCCGGCGCCTCCTCGCCGAGCAGCTCCTGCTCGGCCAGCGCGGCCAGCGTCGCGGCGGCCTCCGGCACGGGGCAGCCGACCAGGGCGGAGGCGGTGCGCGGATCGGCGGTCTGGGCCGGAGCCAGGGTGAGGGTGCGCAGCATCCGCGCCTGGGCGGCCGGCAGCCCCCGGTACAGCAGGGTGAAGGCGCCCAGCAGCGGGTCGTTGTCGGGGACGGGCACCGGCTCGGCCGGCTCGGGCTCCGGCTTGACCCAGGTCGACGGGTCGCCGGCCGGCTCGGGCGTGGCCGCGGGGTCCGCGGCCTTGTCCTCGGCCGCCGTCTGCGGGCCCTCCTTCTTCTTCGGGGCCTCGGCGGTCCTCGGCGTGCGCCCGCTCTTCCCGGCCTTCGCGGCCTTCCCCGCCTTGCCGCCCTTGGCGCCCTCGGCCCCCGACTCCTCCCCCACCACCCGGTCGAGTTCGCGCGCGGCGTCGGTGACCGCGGTCTTCGGGTTGCCGCGCAGCCACCGCGCCATCAGCCGCAGCGTGGCCGGCCGGGCGGCGCAGGCCTCGGCGAGGTCGGCCCCGCCGACCGGGTCACAGAAGATCCGGGTGCCGCCCACCAGGTCGGCCAGCAGTTCGCCGGAGGCCTGCCGGTCCAGCCCGCCGAGGATCACCGGGTCGATGTCCTCGATCCCGGTGAGCGGCCCGGCCGTGGTGGCGAGCACCAGGCAGCCGGGCTCGTCGGCGAGCAGCGGCCACAGCTGCCCGGCGTCCCGGACGTCGTCGAGGAGCAGCAGCACCTTGCGCCCCGCCAGCGCCTCCCGCAGCGCCACGCCGCCCGGCTCGTCCCGCCCGTCCTCGACCGTCCCGGGCAGCGGCACGGCGGCCTGCGGGTCGAGCTGCTCCAGCAGCAGCCGGGCGGCCCGGCCGGGCGGCACCCGCCCGCCGTCCGGGGCGGACAGCCGGGCGAACAGCACGCCGTCCGGGTAGTCGGCGGCGACGGTCCGGGCGAAGCGCGCCGCCAGCGCCGTCCGGCCCGAGCCGGGGCGCCCGGCGAGCACCAGGACGGGGCAGCGTCCGCTCACCCGGCGGGCGGCCGCCGCGCGCAGCGCGGCCAGTTCGGCCCGCCGTCCGGTGAACAGCGCGGGCCCGACGGGCAGCCGGTCGAGCCCCGGGACGGCGCCGGCGGGCGCGTCGGGGCCGGAGTCCATCGTCGCCGTCTTCCTCGCCACCCGTGCCACTCCCGACGTCGTCCCGCGCTCAGCGCCCGGCGCGAAAAAGCGGACGCCCGGGACGGGCGCCCTGTCTGCGAAGCGTAGTTCGACCGTCCGGCTGATCCGAGGTGACATCCGGTCGTACGAACCGGCAAATCACCCCAAGGAATCAAGCCCGGTCGTCCGCGAACCCCGCCGGGGGCCCGAGCGGGCGGTCAGGCCTCGAAGGGGCGGGCCGACCAGGGCGCGTCCGGGCGGCGCAGCCCGTCCAGGCCGTCCGGGGAGGTCAGCGCGGCGTGCACGGCGAGGGTGCCGGTGATCAGGGTCGGGTTGTGCAGCTGCCCGGCCTGGATCAGCCGGATCAGTTCGGGCACGGGCACCCAGGCGACCTCGATCTCCAGCTCCTCGCCCTCGGCCGCGTAGCGCTCGCCCTCGGCGGCCGACAGGTCGGTGGCCAGGAACATCCGCAGCGCCTCGTCGGTGCCGCCCGGGGAGGTGTAGTAGTCGGCGAGGATCCGCCAGGTGCCGGCCTTGCAGTGGGCCTCCTCGTACAGCTCGCGCCGGGCGGCGTGCCACGGGTTCTCACCGGGAACGTCGAGCAGGCCGGCCGGCAGCTCCCAGAGCCGCTGGCGGACGGGGTGGCGGTACTGGCGCAGGACCAGCACCCGCTGCTTGTCGTCCAGAGCGAGCACGGAGACCGAGCCGGGGTGGGTCTGGTAGTCGCGGCGGGCCCAGCTGCCGTCGGGCATCCGGACCTCCTCGCTGCGCACGCCGGTGACCTTGCCCTGGAACGGCGTGCTGCCGCCCCGGACCTCCCACGCCTCGGCCGTGTCGGCGATCACCAGGTCGCTCTGCTCGTCCATCGCTCTCCCCTTTTCGTCAGTACGACACAATCTAACGCCGGACGGCGGCCCCGCGGGAATCGCGGGGCCGCCGTCCGGTGAACGACCGGGGACTACTCGCCGGCCGGGGCCGTCTTGATCTCGATGGCGGCCTTGACCAGGCCCGCGAACAGCGGGTGCGGGCGGGTCGGGCGGGACTTCAGCTCCGGGTGGGCCTGGGTGGCCACCAGGTACGGGTGCACCTCGCGCGGGTACTCGACGTACTCGACCAGGTCGCCCTTGGGCGAGAGGCCGGAGAACTGCAGGCCGGTCTTCTCCAGGTCCGCGCGGTAGGCGTTGTTGACCTCGTAGCGGTGGCGGTGGCGCTCCTCGACGTACTGCTCGCCGCCGTAGACCTCACGGACGATCGAGCCCTCGGCGAGCTTGGCCGGGTACAGGCCCAGGCGCATGGTGCCGCCCAGGTCGCCCTTGCCGTCGACGATGGCCAGCTGCTCGGCCATGGTGGAGACGACCGGGTGCTTGGCGGCCGCGTCGAACTCGGTGGAGTTGGCCTCGGGCAGGCCGGCCAGGTTGCGGGCGGCCTCGATGACCACGCACTGCAGGCCCAGGCACAGGCCCAGCAGCGGGACCTTGTTCTCGCGGGCGTAGGTGATGGCGCCGACCTTGCCGTTGACGCCGCGGTCGCCGAACCCGCCGGGGATGCAGATCGCGTCGACGTCGCCGAGCTGCGCCCGGGCGCCCTCGGGGGTCTCGCAGTCGTCCGAGGTGACCCACTTGATCTCGACCCGGGCGTTGTTGGCGAAGCCGCCGGCGCGCAGCGCCTCGGTCACCGACAGGTAGGCGTCCGGGAGGTCGATGTACTTGCCGACCAGGGCGACCTTGACGATGTGCTGCGGCTCGTGGACGCGGCGCAGCAGGTCGTCCCAGGTGGTCCAGTCCACGTCGCGGAACGGCAGGTCGAGACGCCGCACCACGTACGCGTCCAGGCCCTCGCCGTGCAGCACCTTGGGGATGTCGTAGATCGACTTGGCGTCGATGGCCGCGACCACGGCCTCCTCGTCCACGTCGCACATCAGCGAGATCTTGCGCTTGATCGCCTGCGGGACCTCGCGGTCGGCGCGCAGCACGATCGCGTCCGGCTGGATGCCGATGTTGCGCAGCGCGGCGACGGAGTGCTGGGTGGGCTTGGTCTTGAGCTCGCCCGAGGGGCCGATGTACGGCAGCAGGGAGACGTGCACGAAGAACACGTTGTCCCGGCCGACCTCGTGGCGGACCTGGCGGACGGCCTCCAGGAACGGCAGCGACTCGATGTCGCCGACGGTGCCGCCGACCTCGGTGATCACCACGTCGACGTCCTCGGTCGCCATCCGGCGGATCCGGGACTTGATCTCGTTGGTGATGTGCGGGATGACCTGGACGGTGTCGCCCAGGTACTCGCCGCGGCGCTCCTTGGCGATGACCGTCGAGTACACCTGGCCGGTGGTGACGTTCGCGGAGCCGTGCAGGTTGGTGTCGAGGAAGCGCTCGTAGTGACCGATGTCCAGGTCGGTCTCGGCGCCGTCGTCCGTGACGAAGACCTCACCGTGCTGGAACGGGTTCATGGTGCCCGGGTCCACGTTGAGGTAGGGGTCGAGCTTCTGCATCGTCACGCGCAGGCCGCGGGCCTTGAGCAGCGCGCCGAGGCTGGAGGCGGTCAGCCCCTTGCCGAGCGAAGAGGCGACACCCCCGGTGACGAAGAGGTGCTTGGTCGTCACGGCGCGGCCGTTCGCTGCCTTGCCGGAATGGGGCTGTGCCAAGAGGGGGCTCCCGTGGGTCGCGTGTCGAAGTGACGTGGGCGGGAGGCTCGCGGCTCGCCGGGCGACGGGAGACCGGGCAGGTGCACGGCGCTCGAAGGGTCGTCGATTCGGCTGGTCCGGGGCGTTTTGATCCCGCCGGTCCACGGGATACCAGGGTAACAGTGACCGGACCGGGACGCCTTTCGGCCCGCGCTCGGCACTCCGGGAGCGTGCGCCGGGCGCACCACCAGCGCATCATCCGCCGCAGGAGTCACACCGGTCGCACCACCCACCGGACCGGGCCAGCCGGGGCGCTCCGTCCGGGCCATCCCGGCTCCTCCGTTACGGCCACCCGGAGCTGATCCTTCCGGACCATCCTGCGCCGCGCCCCAGCAATGCACGGCATTTCCGCCGAATTGCGGCGCCACACGGGGCTGCGCCCGCGTGCTTCGCCCCTTTCGTCCGTCGTAAGCTGCACGGACGCATCGCGACAGCACGAGCACGCGGAGGGCGTGGGAGCGTCAGGACACTCCCGGTCCCCGATGCGCGACCGGACCTCCCCGTAATCCCAGCTCCTCCCCACCCACCCTCAGGGGCTCGACAGAGCCCCGCGCGGACACTCCAGCAAGGCCCGCCACCACCCCCGGCGGGCCGGACGTCCCGGGGTGAACCTCCGGCCCCGCAGACCGCTCGCTCCCCCGTTCGCCGATGCCCTGACCACATTGCGAACTGGAGATCCACGTGGCCGGCCGTATCGAGGACTACGCACTCATCGGGGACATGCAGACCGCTGCCCTGGTCAGCAGGGACGGGGCGGTGGACTGGCTCTGCCTCCCCCGCTTCGACTCGCCGGCGGTGTTCGCCGGCCTGCTCGGCACCGATGAACACGGCTTCTGGCGGATCGGCCCGGTCGAGGCCGTCGTGACCGAGGCCGTCGCTCCGGAGGCCGGCGCCCCGGCCACCACGCCCGCCACGGTCGGCCTGCCCCGCTTCACCGACACCGCCGACCTGCGCGTCCCCCCGCCCACCGCCGCCGCCCCCGCCGTGCCCGCCGACCGGCGCCGCTACCGGGGCGACTCGCTGATCCTGGAGCAGGAGTGGGACGCCCAGGACGGCACCGTCCGGGTGATCGACTTCATGCCGCCGCGCCCACTGGCCGGCCGGGACTCCGTCCCCCAGGTGATCCGGATCGTCGAGGGCGTGTCCGGCACCGTGCGGATGCGCTCGGCGCTGCGGATGCGCTTCTCGTACGGCCGGATCGTCCCCTGGGTGCACCGGGTCGAGCAGGCCGACGGCGGCCACCGCACCGTCGCCGTCGCCGGGCCCGACTCGGTCTGGCTGGACGGCGAGGCCGAGACCTACGGGCGCGACCTCACCACCTACGCCGACTTCACCGTCCGGGCCGGCGAGCGGATCGCCTTCGCCCTCACCTGGCAGGCCTCCCACCTGGAGCCCCCGGCCGTCCCCGACGCCGAGGCGATGCTCGACGCCACCGCCGACTTCTGGCACGACTGGGCCGACCAGTGCACCTACCAGGGCCCCTACCGGGAGGCCGTGATCCGCTCGCTGATCACCCTCAAGGGCCTCACCTACGCCCCCACCGGCGGCATCGTCGCCGCCCCCACCACCTCGCTGCCCGAGGACATCGGCGGCGAGCGCAACTGGGACTACCGCTACACCTGGCTGCGCGACGCCGCGATCACCCTCTCCTCACTGCTGCGCACCGGCTACCGCGAGGAGGCCCGCGCCTGGCGCGAGTGGCTGCTGCGCGCGGTCGCCGGCGACCCGGAGAACCTGCAGATCATGTACGGCATCGCCGGCGAGCGGGAACTCACCGAGTCCTCGCTGGACTGGCTGCCCGGCTACGAGGGCTCGCAGCCCGTCCGGATCGGCAACGGCGCCGCCGGACAGCTCCAACTCGACGTCTACGGCGAGGTGGTGGAGGCCCTGCACCTGGCCCACATGACCGGCCTGGTCCGCAACGACCACGCCCACCACCTCCAGCTGCGGCTGATCGAGTACCTGGAGGACCACTGGCAGAACCCGGACGAGGGCATCTGGGAGGTCCGCGGCCCTCGCCGGCACTTCGTCCACTCCAAGGTGATGGCCTGGGTCGCCGTCGACCGCACCATCAAGCTGCTGGAGCAGACCCCCGAGGACGCCCCCTCCGAGGGCCACCTGGAGCGCTGGCGCGAACTGCGCGACACCATCCACCGGGACGTCTGTGAGAGGGGCTACGACCCGGAGCGCAACACCTTCACCCAGTACTACGGCGGCCGGGAGCTGGACGCCTCGCTGCTGCTCATCCCCCAGGTCGGCTTCCTGCCGCCGGACGACAAGCGGGTGATCGGCACCATCGAGGCCATCCAGCGCGAACTGTCCACCGAGGACGGCTTCGTGCTGCGCTACCCGACCCACGACGAGTCCGGCAACAACGTCGACGGCCTGTCCGGCCACGAAGGCGCCTTCCTGGCCTGCTCGTTCTGGCTGGCCGACGACCTCGCCATGATCGGCCGGGTGCAGGAGGCCCGCGAACTGTTCGACAAGCTGCTGTCGCTGCGCAACGACGTCGGACTGCTCGCCGAGGAGTGGGACCCGCGGCTCAAGCGCCAGGTCGGCAACTTCCCGCAGGCCTTCAGCCACGTCCCGCTGATCGACACCGCGCTGCGGCTGACCGCCTGCGGCGCGGCCTACCTGTCGCCCCAGCCGGACGGCCCGCCCGCCGACCGCGTCGAACAGCTGACGGTCTGAGGCGTGTCCGACGATTCCCGCCGGGCGCGCGAACCGTCGGACACGCACTAACCGCGCTGCACCAACTCGTCGTAGGTGCTGAGCACTTGGGCGACGGTGGCGGCCTCGTCCGGCCAGGTCTCGGCCTGCTGCCGGCCGGCCGCCACCAGCCGCTCGCGGCGGGCCGGGTCGGCGAGCAGCTCGCGCACCGCCCGTCCGAGCGCCGCCGGGTCGCCGGGCGGTACCAGCACGGCGGCGTCGCCGACCAGTTCGGGGATGCCGCCGACGGCGGTGGCGACCACCGGCAGGCCGGCCCGCATCGCCTCCTGGACCACCAGCGAGCGGGCCTCCCAGCGGCTGGAGACCACCACCACGTCGGCGGCGGCCAACAGGTCCGGCACATCGGTGCGGTAGCCGAGCAGACGCACCGGCAGCTTCTCGGCGGCCACCCGCTCGCGCAGCGGGCCCGCCTCCGGGCCGTCCCCGGCGAGCAGCAGCAGCGGCTCGGGGTCCAGCGCGGACAGCTCGCCGGTGGCGTCCAGCAGCGTCCCGAAGGCCTTCTGCGGGACGAGCCGGCCGACCGCGAGCACCAGCGGACGGTCCGGGCCGTCGCCGAGCAGCGCGGCCCGGGCCTCGGCCCGGCCGAGCCGGCCCTCGGGCATCGGCGGGGCCGCCACCGGGCCCAGCCGGGCGTCGGTGGCGCCCAGTTCACGCGCCCGGGCGACCAGGTCAGAGGAGGCACCGAGGACGAGGTCGGCGGCGCGCGCCACCCGGCGCTCCATCAGCCGCTGCAGCCGCCGCTCCATGCCGGTGGCCAGCAGCGCGTGGTGCGAGGTGACCACCAGCGGGGTCTCCGGCCGCAGGCCCGGGAAGCGGCCGGCGGTGCGCAGCGCGAGGTCGGACAGCAGTCCGGCGCGCAGCCCGTGGGCGTGCACCACGTCGGCGCCGGTGAAGGCCCGGCGCAGCTCGCCGATCGCGGTGGCGTCGCTGCGGGCCCCCGCGGTGGGGGTGATGTCGACGGTGTGGAACCGCGCGCCGGTGCGGGAGAAGCCGAACAGCGCGTCCGTGCCGGCCGGTGCGCAGACCGTGACGGTCACCCCGTGCGCGACCAGGCCCTGGGCCAGGGAACGCACGTGCGCACCGATGCCGCCGGTGCTGGCGGCCAGGACGAGTACCACCTGCAGCTGCCCCGGTTCCGGGGCGGCCGTGGTGGCCCGGGCGGCGGAATGGTCCACGTCGTCTCGCATCCGACTCGATCAGGTTCGCGCACCGCTTCGCGAGGATTGCCCGCCCGGCGGCGCTCGGGACTGGAAAGCCAGTGTCCAGCCGCCACCATGCCAGGTCGGCGGCCCTCTTGGACAGTCGGCGCCACCGGGGGCGCGTCGCCGTCCTGCGGGGGAGAGCCGCCGGTCCCGGCTACCGGTGGCGGGGGGCCCGGGCGGTGGCCAGCAGCTCCTCGGCGTGGGCCCGGCCCAGCTCCGAGTCCTCCAGGCCGGCCAGCATCCGGGAGAGTTCGCGCACCCGCTCCTCGTCGTTCAACAGCTTGACCCCGGAACGGGTCACGGTGCCGTCGTTGGTCTTCTCCACCACCAGGTGCCGGTCCGCGAACGCGGCGACCTGCGGCAGGTGGGTGACCACCACGACCTGGGCGGATTCGGCCAGTTTGGCCAGTCGGCGGCCGATCTCGACCGCCGCCTTGCCGCCGACGCCCGCGTCCACCTCGTCGAACAGGTAGGTGGGGACGGGGTCGGCGCCCGCGAAGACCACCTCGACGGCGAGCATCACCCGGGACAGCTCACCGCCCGAGGCGCCCTTGGCGATCGGGCGCGGCTGGGCGCCCGGGTGCGGGGCGAGCAGCACCTCGACCTCGTCCACGCCGTGCGGCCCGTACGCGACGGTGCGTCCGTCCAGCTCGATGCCGGCCAGGTCGTCGACCCGGGTGATCGAGAAGGTCACCCGGGCGTGCGGCATGGCGAGTTCGGCGAGTTCGGCGGAGACGGCCGCGGCGAAGCGCCCGGCGGCGGCCTGCCGGGCGGCCGACACCTCGGCCGCCAGTTCGGCCAACTCGGCCCGCAGTTCGGTCTCCTGGGCGCCGAGCTGGTCGATCCGCTCGTCGTCGCCGTCGAGTTCGGCGAGCCGGTCGGAGCCGGCCTCGGCCCAGGCGATCACCTCGGCGAGGCTGTTCTCCTCACCGCCGTACTTGCGCAGCAGCTGGGCCAGGACGGCCCGGCGGTCCTCGACCGCGGACAGCCGCACCGGGTCGGCGTCCAGGTCGTCGGCGTAGCCGGCCAGGTCCCCGGCGACGTCGGCCAGCAGGTAGCCGACCTCGTTCAGCCGGTCGGCGAGGGCGGCGAGGCGCTCGTCGTGGTGGCGTACGGCGTCCAGGGCGCGCCGGGACTGGGCGAGCAGGGTGCCCGCGTCCAGCGCCTCCGGGTCGGCCGGGTCGCCGGCCAGGGCGGCGTGGGCGAGGGTCGCCGCGGAGGACAGCGCGTCGGCGTGGCCGAGCCGCTCGGCCTCGGCGGACAGCTCGACGTCCTCCCCGGCCACCGGCTCGGCGGCGGCGATCTCGTCCAGGCCGAAACGGAGCAGGTCGGCCTCCTGGGCGCGCTCGCGGGCCCGGGTGGTCAGCTCCTCCAGGGTGGCCGCGACCTCGCGCAGGGCGCGGTAGGTCTCCCGGTAGCGGGCCAGCGGCTCGGCCACCGTCGCACCCGCGTAGCGGTCCAGCGCGCCGCGCTGGCGGGCCGGGCGCAGCAGCCGCTGCTGGTCGGTCTGGCCGTGCACGGCGATCAGGTCCTCGCCGAGCTCGGTGAGCAGCCCGACCGGGACGGCCCGTCCGCCGACGTACGCCCGGGAGCGGCCTTCGGCGGAGACGGTCCGGCTGATCAGCAGGGCTCCGTCGTCCAGTTCGGCCCCGGCCTCGACGGCGCGGGCCGCCACCGGGGAGTCTGCGGGCAGCTCCAGCCGGCCCTCCACCACGGCGCGTCCGGCGCCGTGGCGCACCAGGCCGGGGTCGGCGCGCCCGCCGAGCAGTAGGCCGAGGCTGGTCACGACCATGGTCTTGCCGGCCCCGGTCTCACCGGTCACGGCGGTGAAGCCGGGGGCCAGCTCGACCACCGCGTCGTCGATGACCCCAAGATCCCGTATCCGCATCTCGTCCAACACGGAGACGACCTTACGAGGTTCCGCCCCCGGAGCGCGACGAGCGGCAACGGCGCGCGGCAACTCCGTGCCGCCAAGTTCATCCGTTCCGGGAGTTTTGGGCGGCGGTGGGCACCGTGCACCACGGCAGGAAAAGCTGCACCAGCGGGCCGATGAGCAGCGCGTACAGCACCGTGCCGACCCCGGCGGTGCCGCCGAGCAGCAGCCCGACGGCCAGGACGGTGACCTCGATGCCGGTGCGGATCAGCCGCAGCGAGCGGCCGGTGCGCCGGTGCAGGCCGGTCATCAGGCCGTCGCGCGGACCGGGGCCGAGCCGGGCGCCGATGTAGAGGCCCGAGGCCAGGCCGTTGAGCACGATCGCGGCGGCCGTCAGCGCGGCCCGGGCGGGCAGGCCGTGCGGTCCGCCGACCAGCCGCAGGGTGAGGTCCATCGCCGCGCCGATCACCAGCACGTTGGCGACGGTGCCCACCCCCGGGCGCTGGCGCAGCGGGATCCACAGCAGCAGGACGAGGGCGCCGCAGATGGTCACCCAGGCGCCCACGGTGAGGCCGAGCACCCGCTGCAGGCCCTGGTGGAAGACGTCCCAGGGGTCGAGGCCCAGGCCCGAGCGGAGCATCAGCGCCATGCTCACCCCGTACAGGGTGAGGCCGACGGCGAGCTGCGGGAAGCGGCGGCCCAGCGCGTGGGTGTCGCCGAGGACGCGCACGGCGAGCCCCGGCCGGGCGGGCTCCACCGGCGGGGCGGCGGGCGCCGACGTGGACGGGGATGTGGACGGGGACGTGGGTGCGGTGGTGGTGGCCACTGGAGCTCCTGCGGGCGGTGCTGCACCCCCGGGGTCGGCCCGGGCGATGGCGGCTCGACGGCCGCCCTGCCATGATGAACAGTCCAATACGGCCCACGACAGGGCCAATCCCGAGCAAGTGGACTGATGAGGCCATGGCCGACTGGCACACCACCGTCACCCCGCCCGCACTGGCCCGGCTGCTCGCCACCGCCCGGCTCCCCGACCCGGCCACCGCGCGCCGACCGGCCTACCGCACCCTCGCCGGGCAGATCCGGCTGCTGGTCACCGACGGCCGGCTGCCGGTCGGCGCCCGGCTGCCCGCCGAGCGCGAACTCGCCTCCGCCCTGGAACTCAGCCGCACCACCGTCGCCACCGCCTACGAGACCCTGCGCGGCGACGGCTACCTGCTCAGCCGCCGCGGCGCCGGCAGCTGGACCGCCCTGCCCGAGGGCGCCTCGCCGCCCGGCGACGCCCTGCACCCCGTCCCGCCGGACGAGCAGGGCCGGATCCTGGACCTCGGCGTCGCCGCCCTGCCCGCCCCCCAGCCCTGGCTCGGCCGGGCCGCCGCCCGGGCCGTCGAACTGCTGCCGCACTACGCCGCCGGGCACGGCCACTACCCGACCGGCGTCCCGGTGCTGCGCGAGGCCGTCGCCCGCCGCTACACCGAGCGCGGACTGCCCACCACCCCCGACCAGATCCTCGTCACCACCGGCGCGATGGGCGGGCTGCACCTGGTCCAGCGGGTCCTGGTCGGCCGCGGCGACCGGGTCGCCGTGGAGGCCCCCAGCTACGCCCACACCCTCCAGGCGCTGCGCCTCACCGGGGCGCGCCTGGTGCCGGTCCCGTACACCTCCGGAGGCGGCCGGGCGCGTTGGGACCTCGAGGAGTGGCAGCGGGTGCTGCGCGGGGCCGCCCCCAAGGTCTCGTACGTCATCCCGGACTTCCACAACCCGACCGGTGCGCTGATCGACGAGGAGCAGCGCCGCCGGCTGCTGGCCGCCGCCCGGGCCGCCGGGAGCATCGTGCTGGTGGACGAGACCACCGCCGAACTCGGCTGGGGCGTACCGGAGTCCACACCGCTGCCGCGCCCGATGGCGGCCCTGGACCGCTCCGCCCAGGTGGTCACCGTCGGCTCGGCCGGCAAGCTGCTCTGGGGCGGGCTGCGGATCGGCTGGGTCCGGGCCGCGCCCGCGCTGGTGCGCCGGCTGGCCACCGAGCGGGTCTACAGCGACGTCGGCACCCCGGTGCTCGACCAGCTGATCGCCGCCGAACTGCTGGGCGAGCCGCTGCCCGAGGTCCGCGCCCACCAGCTGGACCGGCTACGGGCCACCGCGCACGCCTTCGCCGCCGCGCTGTCCGAGCGGCTGCCCGAGTGGAGCTTCCCGCCGCCGCCCGGCGGCCTCGCGCTCTGGGTCAACACCGCCGGCCTGTCCGGCGCGGCGCTGGCCCAGGCCGGCGAGCACGCCGGGATCCGGATCGCCGCGGGCAACCGGTTCGGCTCGGACGGCGCCTTCGAGCACCACATCCGGATCCCGCTCACCGTGCCCGCCCCGGCCGTCCCCGCCGCCGTCGAACGGCTGGCCGCGGTGGCCGACCGCGCCGCGGCGGGCGGCCGGCTCGTCCCGGCCGACGAGGGCCAGGCCCTGGCGGTCTGAGCGATCCGACGGACCGTCAGCAGGGAGTGTTCGAACGGCCGCGCCAACCCGTCACCGGGAGCGCGAACTTGGCCACCAGCCGGTCGGTGAACGGCGCCCGGTGCAGCCGGGCCAGCCGCACCGGCGTCTGCCCCCGGCGCACCTCCACCCGTGCGCCGGCGGGCAGTTCGACCGAACGCCGCCCGTCGCACCAGAGCACCCCGTGCGGGGTCTTGGGCTGCACCTCGACGGCCAGCACCGAGTCCGGCGACGTCACCAGCGGCCGGGCGAACAGCGCGTGCGCGGAGATCGGCACCATCAGCAGCGCCTCCACCTCCGGCCACACCACCGGCCCGCCGCCCGAGAACGCGTACGCCGTCGAACCGGTCGGCGTCGCGCAGACCACCCCGTCGCAGCCGAAGTTGGAGACCGGACGGCCGTCCACCTCGGTCACCACCTCCAGCATCCGCTCCCGGGACGCCTTCTCGATCGACGCCTCGTTCAACGCCCAGTCCTGGTGCACCACATCGCCGTTGGTCCGGACGATGACGTCGATCGTCATCCGCTCCTCGACCTCGTAGTCGGCGTCCACCACCCGCTCGACCACCACCGCCAGGTCGTCCCGCTCGGCCTCGGCCAGGAAGCCGACCCGGCCGAGGTTGATCCCCAGCATCGGCAGCCCGTGCGAGCGCGCCAGCTCCGCGCCGCGCAGCAGCGTGCCGTCGCCACCGGCGACCAGGATCAGCTCGCAGCCGTCCGCCGCGCCCGGCCCCTCGGCCACCTTCTCGACCCCGTCCGGCAGGTCGAGGTCCACCGCCTCGGTCTCCAGCAGCCTGATCCGGAGCCCCGCCTTCAGCAGCCCGTGCACCAAGCTCTCGACGCTGCGCAGCGCCGCCTCCCGGCCGGTGTGCGCGATCAGGAAGACCGTCCGTTCTTCATCGCTCATGCCGCTGCCCTCTCCCTACGCCTGCCGGGTCGCCCTCGGCCCGGTGTGGCCCCGCCATCCAGCATGGCGGGCCGGACGCTCGCAGAGCACCCTACCGGGGCCCTTCCGCCACGGCCCGGTCCGCGTCCGCGGGGTCCAGCTGCGGGGCGTCCCGGCGCATCCAGAGGAAGTACTCGACGTTCCCGGACGGCCCCGGCAGCGGGCTCGCGGTGACGGCGCGCACGCCGAGCCCCAGCTCCCACGCCTGGCCGGCCACCTGGCGCACCATCTCGGCGCGCAGCTGCGGGCTGCGCACCACTCCGCCGCTGCCCAGCCGCTCCTTGCCGATCTCGAACTGCGGCTTGACCATCAGCACCAGGTCCGCGTCCGCGGCCGCGCAGGCGGCCAGCGCCGGCAGCACCAGGCCCAGCGAGATGAACGACAGGTCGCCGACCACCAGGTCGACGGGGGTGCCGCCGATCGTCTCCAGGGTCAGCTCGCGGACGTTGGTGCGGTCCATCACCGTCACCCGCTCGTCGCTCTGCAGCGACCAGGCGAGCTGCCCGTAGCCGACGTCCACCGCCAGCACGTGGGCGGCCCCCGCCCGCAGCAGGACGTCGGTGAACCCGCCGGTCGAGGCGCCCGCGTCCAGCGCCCGGCGGCCCTGGACCACCAGGCCCTGCGGCACGAAGGCCGCGAACGCCCCGGCGAGCTTGTGCCCGCCGCGCGAGACGTAGTCGGGGTCGTTGTCGTCCTTGGCCACCACGACCGCCGCCGCGGTCTCCACCTGGGTGGCCGGCTTGGTCGCGGTGGTCCCACCGACGGTCACCCGGCCGGCCGCGATCAGCTCGGACGCGTGCTCACGCGATCGGGCCAGCTTGCGGCGGACCAGCTCCGCGTCGAGTCGGCGTCGTGCCACTGCCACTGGTGTTTCAGCTCCTACGAGTCCTGCGGATCATTCCTGGTCGAGCGCGGCCAGCGTGTCGGCGAGCCGCTGGTGAACATCTTCGTACACCGCGACGTGTGCCTCGGCCGGGACCCCGTCCAGAGCCTCCAGCCGGTCCAGCCCGGCGTCCACCCCGGGGTGCCCGGTGGGCAGCAGTTCGACGCCGAGCGGCTCGACCGCGCCGACCGCCGCGACCGGCTCGAACGCCTCCGCCACGTCTGCGGACGTGCTCGGCTCACTCCTCCCGGACATCGGGCTTCTTCGTGCTGGTGGCCTTGCGGACGGTGGTCTTCTTCGTCGCCGTGCGCTTGGCCGGGGCCCCGGGCCGGCCGTCCGCCTGGGTCCGCTGGGCGGCGGTGGTCTTCTTGACCGTGGCCTTCTTGGCGACGGTGGTCTTCTTCGCCGCGGCGCCCTTGGTGCTCGCCGGCTTCTTCGCGGCGGCCTTCTTCGCCGTCGCCCCCTCGGTCGCCGATGCCTTCCCGGCCGCAGGCTTCCCGGCCGCCGGCTTCTCCGCCGGCTTCTCGGCCACCGCCGCAGGCGTCACCGGCGGATCGACCTCGACCGGCTCGTCCACCTCCACCCGCTCCGCCACTATCGGCTCCGCAGCCACCCGCTCGTCCTCGAACTCCCAGCCGCGCCCGAACAGGTCGCCCGCCCGGGGCGCCGGCACCGGCTCCTCCGCCGGGTACCCAGCCGGGTACGGGTCCGCTCCGGGCGACGCCCCGGCCGGCTCCTCCTCGACCTCTCGCAGCTTGCTCTCCAGGTACGCCAGCACCACGCCGACCTTGGTCACCTGGTCGCCGACCCTCTCGAAGACCTTCTCGACCTCGCCCCGCGCCACCCCGACGGCCAGGTCCACCCCGGCCCGCCCGGCGGTGACGGCCTCCTCCGCCAGGGTCTGCAGCGTCTTCGCGGACGGCGGGAACTGCCCGCCCAGCTTGCGCTCGACCTCGACCACGTCGACGCCGGTCTTCTCCAGGACCGCGGCAGCCGTGTCGACGACCCGCTTGCCGACCTCCTCCACCACCACGGCGGCGGCCGCCACCGCTCCCCGCACCGTCCTCGGCAGCATCCGGGTGCCTCCTCCGCGCCTGCGCGCGTCTCGCTCCGTCGCCCTCGGTACCCGGGCGATTCCGGGCACCCCACTGACGACGCTACCGCCAAAACCCTTCTGAGGTACCGTGGCCCGGCAGTCCGCACCGCAGCGACCTGGGGATGGAGGGAGCGCCATGGCGAACGCCGAGGAGTGCCGGGAGGCGCTGGAGCAGCTCAGCCGGAACATGGCGAACTCCACCGGCGACGTCCGCAAGGCCGCCGCCCTCGACCGCTCGCTCAGCTGCCGGATCACCGACCTCGACCTGACCTTCACCGGGCAGCTGCGCGACGGCCGGATCCAGGACCTCGTCGCCACCCCCGGCATGCCCGCCGAGCAGGCCGCCATCCGGCTCACCATGGCCGGCGACGACCTGCTCGCCCTGGTCGGCGGCGAACTCAACTTCGCCTCCGCCTGGGCGAGCGGCCGGGTCAAGCTGGAAGCCGGCTTCCGCGACCTGCTGCGGCTGCGCACCCTGCTCTGACTCCGGGGTCGGGCGTCGGTACGGACGTCCGAGCTGGACGCCCGTTTCAGGCCCTTGGTCCGAACGTCTGCTTCGGACCTTCGTGTCAGACACCTGCCTCGGCTGTCCGGCTCAACCGTCCGGCTCGGACATCCGTGTCAGACGCTCACCTCAGACGTCCAGCTCGCGCGGCCGTCTGAGACCTCCGTCTCAGACGGTGTCAGAACTCGAGCTCGGCCAGCGCCTTCCGCCCGTCCACCGGCCCGCCGTCCTCGTCCAGCGCCGTCCACGCCGCCGCGCACAGCGCCCGCAGCCCGTCCCAGCGGTCCCCGGCGCCCGCCAGCCGCAGCACACCGCCCTCCGCCGTGGCGGTCCAGCCGCCGCAGGCGAAGCCGCCGTCCGCCGCCGTCACCGCCGGCTGCGGGACCAGCAGGGCGCGGAGGTCGGCCGCCAGGTACGTCGGCCGGTGCTCGACCGGGGCGGCCAGCAGCTGCGCCGGGGTGGTCACCCCGGTGAACACCAGCAGGCTGTCCACCCCGCCGTTGAACGCGCCCTCGATGTCGGTGTCCAGCCGGTCCCCGACCACCAGCGGCCGCCGCGCGCCGGTCCGCAGCACGGTCTCCCGGTGCATCGGCGGCAGCGGCTTGCCCGCCACCTCCGGCTCCACTCCGGACGCCGCCCGCACCGCCGCCACCAGGGTCCCGTTGCCGGGCGCGATGCCGCGCGCGGTCGGCACCGTCATGTCGGTGTTGGAGGCGACCCAGGGCAGCCCGCCGCGCACCGCGTACGAGGCCTCCGCCAGCTGCGCCCAGCCGACCGACGGGTCGAAGCCCTGCACCACCGCGAGCGGCTCCTCGTCCAGCGAGCGAACCGCGACCAGCCCGCGCTCGGCCAGCGCCTCCTCCAGCCCCAGCCCGCCCACGACCAGCACCTTCGCGCCGGCCGGCACCTTCTCGGCGACTACCCGGGCGGCCGCCTGGGCCGAGTTGATCACGTCCGCGGGCGCGGCCGGCACACCCAGCTCGGTCAGGTGCTCGGCGACCACCCGCGGCGGGCGGGAGGCGTTGTTGGTGACGTACGCGAGCCGCATCCCGGCCGTACGGGCGGCCGCCAGCGAGTCCACGGCGTGCTCGATCGCGTGCGGGCCGGCGTAGACCACGCCGTCCAGGTCCAGCAGCGCCGTGTCGTACGCCTCGGTCAGCGGGCGCTCGCTGCCGCCGGGGGCGGTCCGTCGTGCGGGGGTGGCCGTCTCGGTCATGCCTGCGCTACCTCATTCACTGCGGTTGGTCTGCTCGTCACTGCCCGCCCGCTCAGGCGTCGTCGTTGACGCCCTCGGGCTGTCCCCCGGGCTGCCGGGGAAGACCCGCCTCCGGCTCGCCGCTCGGGCGCTTCCGGTCGGCGGGAACACCGGGCAGCAACGGGCCGAACGCCCCGGCGCGAGCCGCCAGGGTCGCCCGGGTCTGCCGCAGCGCCGCCCGGTAGTGGTCGGCCTCCGGCCGCATGGCCACGGCCAGCGCCAAGTGCTCGGCGGAGGTCTCGAAGTCGCCCAGCCGGGCCGCGGCGACGCCCCACCCGAACTGAGCGTAGTCGTCCGAGGGATCGGCCAGGGCCACGGTCCGGAAGTTCTCCAGCGCCGCCGCGTACGAACCGGCGTCGAACTGGGCCCGGGCCAGCGCCTCCCGGATGCTACGCGAGTGCGGCTCGGCCTCCGCCGCCCGGACCAGCAGCTGCTCGGCCGCCGCAGGGTGCCCCTGGGCCAGCAGCTGCGCGCCCCGGCGGAACCAGTCGTAGACGTCCCCGGAGGGCTCCCCGGGCCGCCCCTGCGCCGGGACACCACCCGTGGGCACGCGCTCCCCCGGAGCCCCGCCGCCCAGCCGCTCCTGCCCGTCCTCCATGCCGTACCTCGCCCTCGGTCGCACACCCGCCCCACAGGTCGGCACGGGTATTCCGATCTCTCAACAACGCGTACCCGGTTACGATGCCCAGAATGAGCACACCCAGTGCAGAAGACGGAGTCGAGACTCCCGTGGGCGGCCCCGGCGATCCCGGGCACGTCGCCACCGCAGGCCTGTCCCTGTCCCCCTTCCGTGGCCTGCGCTACGTCCAGGACCGGGTCGGCGCGCTGGCCTCGGTGATGTCGCCGCCGTACGACGTCGTCGACCCGGGGCGTCGGCTCGACCTGGAGACGGCCGATCCGCACAACGTGGTCCGGCTGATCCTGCCCCGGCCCGAGCCCGAGGACGTCGGCGACCGCCCCGACCGCGACACCAAGTACCGGCACGCCGCCCGGCTGCTGACCGGCTGGCAGCGCGAGGGCGTCCTCGCCGCCGACCCGGAGCCGGCGATCTACGTGTACGAGCAGCGGGTGCCCGGCGACGGCGACACCCCCGAACTGCTCCAGCGCGGGCTGATCGGCGCCCTGGCGGTGAGCGGCCCCGAGGCGGGCGTCGTCCTCCCGCACGAGGACGTGATGCCCCGGCCGGTCGCCGACCGGGTCGGGCTGATGCGCACCACCCGGGCCAACCTCGAACCGCTGCTGCTGACCTACCGGGGCCACGGCGACGCCTCCGCCGTCATCGAGCGGACCGTCGAGGGCGAGCCGCTGCTCTCCACCGCCACCAGCGACGGCACCCACCACCGTCTGTGGGCCGTCACCGACCCCGCCGACCTCGCCGCGATCGGCCGCGACCTGGCCACCTGCCGGGCACTGATCGCCGACGGGCACCACCGCTGGGAGATGTACCTGCGGCTCCAGCGCGAGCACCGCCACCTGCCGCGCAGCCCGTGGGACCGCGGCATGGTGCTGCTAGTGGACACCGCCCGCTACCCGCTGCGGGTCCGCGCCATCCACCGCGTGCTGTACCGGCTGCCGGTGGCCGAGGCGCTGGAGAAGCTCGGCGACCAGTGGAAGGTCAAGGAGGTCCCCGGCCCGCTGACCGCCGCGCTCCAGGCCCTCGCCGAGCAGAAGCGGCACGGCGGCAACGGCTTCGTCCTCACCGGCGGCGACGGCGTCTTCTGGCTGCTCGGCGAGCCCGAGGAGGCCCTGCTCGACGCGACCGTGCCGCACGACCGGCCCGAGGAGTGGCGCCACCTGGACGCCACCGTGCTGCACGCCACCCTGCTCGACCACACCTGGCACGTCCCCGACGGTCCCGACGACATCGGCTACCTGCACACCGCCGCGGCCGCCGAGCGCGAGGCCGCCCGCGCCGGCGGCACCGCCGTGCTGCTGCACCCGGTCCGGGAGAGCGTGGTGCGGCGGCTGGCCGAACAGGGCGTCACCATGCCGCGCAAGTCCACCTCGTTCGGGCCGAAGCCGGCCACCGGGCTGGTGCTGCGCAGTCTTCCCCTCGGCTAGCTCGGCCGGCTCGGCGAGTCCGCCGGAGCGGTCCCGTCTGGCCGGTCCACCGGGGGCAGCAATAGCCCTTGAAACGCCGTGAGGCCCTGCCGATCCCTGAGGGGATCGGCAGGGCCTCACGGCGTTTCAGGGCGTTCAGCTCCGGGCGTCGCCCTTGGCCTCGGCCTGCTCGGCCTGCTCCGCCTCGGCGTCCTCGGCACGCTCGGGCACCACGCCGTCGAAGTCCTCGTCGACCTCGAGGTCGTCCTCGTCGTAGAACTCCTCGACGTCCTCCTCGTCCTCGAAGATCACGCGGTCGTCGGCGACGTCGCCGGCGCGCTTCTTCGCCGGGGCGTCGGCCTGGTCGGCGTCGTCCTCGGCCAGCTCCGGGTCGAGCGCGTCGGTGAACTCGACGCCGTCGATCTCGGCCAGGCGCTCCGAGGCGTTGGTCGAACCGTCGGTGTCGGCCTCGGCGGCCTTCGCGAACCAGTCACGGGCCTCGTCGGCACGGCCGGCCGCGATCAGCGCCTCGGCGTAGGCGTACCGCAGACGCGCGGTCCACGAGTGCACCGCGCTGGAGGCCAGCTCCGGGCTCTGCAGGGTGACGACGGCCGCGTCGAACTGCTCCATGTCGCCGCGGGCACCGGCCGCCACCAGGCGCATCTCCACCTGGCCGGCCTTGTCCAGCTGCTTCACCTCGGGCTCGCCGGCCATCGCCAGCGCCCGCTCCGGACGGCCCAGACCGCGCTCGCAGTCGGCCATCACGGGCCACAGGTCGGCACGACCGGTCATCCGACGGGCGGCGCGGAACTCGGTCAGCGCCTCGGAGTACCGCTGCGTCATGTACGACGCGAAGCCGGCCGCCTCACGGACGGCGGCCACGCGGGACGCCAGTCGCAGCGCGACGCGCGCGTACTGGTACGCCTCCTCCGGCTCGCTGTCGAGCAGGCGGGCCACCATCACCAGGTTGCGGGCGACGTCGTCCGCGAGGGTCTTGGGCAGGCTCTTGAGCTCCTGGCGCACATCCGCGTCCAGCTCGAAGCCCGTGACGTCCTCGGGGATCGGCAGGCGCCTGACGGGCTCGAAGTTGCCGCGACGGTCGTCGTAGTCCTGACGGCCCCGGTCGCCACCACGGTCGTCGCGGCGGTCATCGCGACGGAAGCCGCCACGGTCGCCACCACGGTCGTCGCGGTCCCGGTTGAAGCCGCCGGACGGGCGGTCGTCGCGACGGAAGCCGCCACCCTGGGGACGGTCGCCACGGTCACGGTTGAAGCCGCCGCCCTGGGGACGGTCGCCGCCACGGAAGCCGCCACGGTCGTCACGGTCGCGGTTGAAGCCACCACCCTGCGGGCGGTCGCCGCCACGGTCGTCACGACGCGGACGGTCGTCACGGTCGTCACGACGGAAGCCACTCGGGCGGTCGTCCCGGCGGAAACCGCCACCCTGGGGGCGGTCGTCACGGCGGAAGCCGCCACGGTCATCGCGGTCGCGGTTGAAGCCACCACCCTGCGGGCGGTCGCCGCGGTCGCGGTTGAAACCACCACGGTCGTCGCGGTCGCGGTTGAAGCCGCCGGACGGGCGGTCGTCCCGGCGGAAACCGCCACCCTGGGGACGGTCGTCACGGCGGAAGCCGCCACGGTCATCGCGGTCGCGGTTGAAGCCACCACCCTGCGGGCGGTCGTCACGGCGGAAGCCGCCACCCTGGGGACGGTCGCCACGGTCACGGTTGAAACCGCCACCCTGGGGACGGTCGCCACGGTCACGGTTGAAACCGCCGCCCTGGGGACGGTCGCCGCCACGGAAGCCGCCACGGTCGTCACGGTCGCGGTTGAAGCCACCACCCTGCGGGCGGTCGCCGCCACGGTCGTCACGACGCGGACGGTCGTCACGGTCGTCACGACGGAAGCCACTCGGGCGGTCGTCCCGGCGGAAACCGCCACCCTGGGGACGGTCATCGCGGCGGAAGCCGCCACGGTCGTCACGGTCGCGGTTGAAGCCACCACCCTGCGGGCGGTCGTCACGGCGGAAGCCGCCACGGTCATCGCGGTCGCGGTTGAAGCCACCACCCTGCGGACGGTCGCCGCCACGGAAGCCGCCACGGTCATCGCGGTCGCGGTTGAAGCCACCACCCTGCGGACGGTCGCCGCCACGGAAGCCGCCACGGTCATCGCGGTCGCGGTTGAAGCCACCACCCTGCGGACGGTCGTCCCGGCGGAAGCCGCCACCCTGGGGACGGTCGCCACGGTCACGGTTGAAACCGCCACCCTGCGGACGGTCATCGCGGCGGAAGCCGCCACGGTCGTCACGGTCGCGGTTGAAGCCACCACCCTGGGGACGGTCGCCGCCACGGTCGCGGTTGAAGCCACCACCCTGCGGACGGTCGCCGCCACGGAAGCCGCCGCGGTCGCCGCCACGGTCATCGCGGTCGCGGTACGACGGACGGTCGCCACCGCGGTCGTCACGACGCGGACGGTCATCACGATCGTCACGACGGAAGCCGCCACGGTCGTTGGACCAGCCCCCACGGGACCGGGGCTCGTGGCCTCGGCCGTCGTCCGATCGACGCTCGGGACGGCCCTCGGGCTGGTTCGACATCCTGGTGACTCCTTCTGCTGCTTCAGCTCCACCGCGGACCGAGCAACACCAGTGCCGTCACGCGGTATCGGCGCCGGCCTCCTGGCCGAGCACCATCTCCATTGTCCGGCATGTCGGAAGCGTCCGCGCCTGGGCGGAAGTCCCGGTCTGCCGGTTTCGTGCAAGTTCGCAAAACACAAAAAGGCCGCGGCCCCAGCGAATCGCTGGGGCCGCGGCCTTGAAGAATTGTTCGGCGGCGTCCTACTCTCCCACAGGGTCCCCCCTGCAGTACCATCGGCGCTGTGAGGCTTAGCTTCCGGGTTCGGAATGTAAC
>NZ_JBVHIP010000034.1:0-109703 GCF_055560495.1 Kitasatospora sp. NPDC023176
ACCACCCCGGTCCACGCCGTCGCCACCCGCTGGGGCCTGCCCCGCGCCGACGACTTCAGCCGCGCCTTCCGCGCCGCCTACGGGCTCTCACCCCGTGAACACCGGCAACAGGCCCTGAGCAAGGGGGAGGGCGAGTAGCGGGAGGGGCCGCCCCGATCACTCGACGGTGCGGGAGCTGCTCCCCAGCGCCTCCAGGTTCCAGGTGATGATCCGCCGGGGGTGGACCCGGACGATGTCCTTGCTGAAGCGGTCGGGCGCCACCGGGGGCACGTCCACGGCCAACACCTCGGCCCGGCCCCTGATCTCGATACCGCGCCCCCAGCCGGACGCCACCGGGTCGTCGTCCGGTGCCATGTCGTCGACCAGTACGGAGACTTCGGGACGGGCGGCTGCGTTGCGGTACTTCTGGCTGCGGGCCATGTCGGGCCCGCCGATGTCGATGGTGCCGTCCTCGTTGAGCCGGAAGCCGACCGGGCGGACCTGCGGGGAGCCGTCCGGTCCGGTGGTGGCCAGGCGGGCCAGCAACTGGGCGGTGAGGTAGGCGCGTTCTGTTTCGGTGAAGATCACGCGGTCGACGATAGGGCCTCAAGCCGACTTGAGGTCAAGACCGTTCGGGGATCCGGACCGACCGGGCGGCTGCCGCGGCGGGTCCGGGCGGAGGTGCGAGGTGAAGGTGCGTCAGGGACGGGCCCCGGGTCCGGTCCCGGTGTGGGCCCGGTCGTAGCCTGGGCGGCGCAGGTCGTACTTCAACTTCCGGGGGGAAGACATGCGTTGGCGTTCCTCGGCTGCCGCCGTCCTGCTCGCCGCACTGACCGCGACGGGCCTGGCCGCGCCCGCCGCCGGCGCGGCCGAACCGGGGGCGATGGTGCCCGCGGCCGACCGCGAGATCAGCTTCACCGCGGACGGCACCACCGCCTACGGCACCCTGCACGTCCCCGCCCACCGGGCCGGGCACCGGCTGCCCTCCGCCCTGCTGCTGCCCGGCAGCGGTCCGACCGACCGCAACGGCGACGAGCCGCCCTCGCTCACCCCGGGCACCCTGGGGGCGGTCGCCGACACCCTCGGCACCGACGGCGTGATGACGCTGCGCTTCGACAAGTACTTCACCGGCCGCACCGGAGCCGGCGCCTACCAGGGGGACCCGGGCCGGCTCGACCTGCCCGCCTTCACCCGCCAGGCGGCCGCGGCCTACGCCACCCTGCGGGACCAGCCGGAGGCCGACCGGCACGCGATGCTGGTGGTCGGTCACAGCGAGGGCGGGCTGCAGGCCCTGCTGGTCGCCCGTACGGTCCGGCCCGCGCAGGCCGGCCTGGCGCTGCTGGCCCCGCAGGACCAGCGCCTGCTGGACCTGCTGACGACCCAGCTCGACGGCCAGATGGACCAGGCGGTCACGGCCGGGCAGCTCACCGAGGAGGTGGCGCGGGCGAACAAGGCCGGCGTGGCCGCCGCTGTCGCGGACTTCCGGGCCGGGCGCCCCGCCGACACCGGCGCCCTGCTGCCTCCGCTCGCCGGGCTGCTGAACGCGCTGTTCGGCCCGAACAACGCCCGTTTCGTCCGCAGCGACGACGCGGTCTACCCGCCGGACGCCGCCCGGGAGGTCCGCCCCGGCACCAGGGTCACCGTCACCTGCGGCACCGCCGACACCAACGTGCCGTGCGCGAGCGTGCCGCCGCTGCTCGACGCCCTGGCCCGGGCGCACACCACCGGCCCGGGCCTGCGCACCCTGGACGGCGTGGACCACTTCCTGCACCCGGCCGGCACACCGGTCGACGACCACGCGCTCGCCCCGGCCGCGGTGGCGGCGCTGCACGAGTTCGCCCGGCCCTGGAAGGGCTGAGCGCGAACGGCGACCACGCGCGCCGGAGCGTCCGGTGCGCGTGGTCGCCGTTCGAAGGCGGTGTCAGCCGGGCCGGCTCGCGGCCAGCAGCTTCCGCAGCAGCGGCAGCAGTTCCTCGGGGTCGGCCGCCGCGAGTTCGGTGAACGCCCCGCTGGAGCGGGCCAGGATGACCCCGGCGAAGGCCGCCGTGGCCAGCTCGGCCCGCAGCTGCGGCCGGTCCACCTCCTCGGCGGCGAAGCGCTCGTGCAGCGGGTGCACCATCCGCTCGTAGAGGTAGGTGCGGGAGGCCTGCTGCACCTCGGTGTTGTCGCCGGGCGTCACCGCGGCCTGGAAGGAGGGGCCGGGGCCGCGCTGGGTGAGCCGCACCAGCAGGGTGCGCAGCCGCTCCTCCTCCAGCAGGTCGGCCGGTGCCTCGTCGCCCAGTTCGAGCCGGACGGTGGCCAGGTAGAGCTGGGTCTTGCCGCCGAAGTAGCGGGCGATCAACGCCGGGTCCACCCCGGCCCGTTCGCCGATCTCCCGGGTGGTGGTGCGGTCGTAGCCGCGTTCGGCGAAGAGTTCCAGGGCCGCCCGGATCAGCAGTTCGCGGCTGCGGGCGGCGTCCCGGCGCCGGGGCGGTGCGGGCTCCGTCCCGGCGGTCCCGTCGGCCGGCGCGCTCACCGGTCGGACTCCGCCCGCAGCACGGGTACCTCGCTCTCGCCGGCCACGGCGTCGGCGATGCTCTCTTCCACCATCAGCTCCTCGTCCACTCGCACACCGTTGTTCCGGGCGGCGCCCGCGGCACTGAGCCGTGGCAGGACGATCGTAGTCACGCCGATCACCACCCAGACCACGCAGCCGATCAGTGCCGCGTCCCGGTAGCCGCTGTCGGCGGGCAGCAGCCGCCCCGGCGCGGTGTGCGCCTGGAGCACGGCGCCGCACAGCGCGCTGCCGGTGGAGTAGCCGATGGTGCGCAGCAGCTGGTTGAAGCTGACGGCGCTGCCGACCTCGTGGGCGGGCACCGCGGTGACGATCAGCCCCGGCATCACCGCGAAGGTGCAGCCGACCCCGAGGCCGGCGAGCGCCATCACGACCAGGTGCTCCCACAGCTGGTCGCGGGCGAGCAGGAAGAACAGCACCGAGCCCAGCGAGACGGCGCAGCCGATCGGCAGGACCAGGGCGGAGGAGGCGCGGCGGGTGAGGACCGGCAGCATCTTGCTGGACGCCAGGCTGGCCGCGGAGAAGGGCAGCAGCACCAGCCCGGCCACGACGACCGAGGCGCCCAGGCCGTAGCCGGTGCTGGTCGGGGTCTGGACGTAGCGGATCACCAGGGAGATCAGCAGGTACATCCCGATGCCGCCGACCAGGCCGGCCACGTCGGCGGTCAGCACGATGGGGTTGCCGAGGCTGCGCAGGTCGACCAGCGGGTGGGGGGTGCGCAGCTCGTGCCGGATCCAGCCGGCGAGCAGCAGCAGCGAGAGCCCCGCGACCGTCCACAGCCGGCCGCCGGCCCAGCCCCAGCTCTCGCCCTCGCTGAGCACCAGCAGCAGTCCGACCAGGGCGAGGCTGAGCAGGACGGTGCCGACCACGTCCAGCGGGCGCCGCTCGCGGTGCGTGGCGCGGGGCAGGACGAGGGCGGCGAGCACCAGGGCCAGACCGCTGATCACGGCGCCGAACCAGAAGCCCGCGTGGATGCCGAAGGACTGGGCGATCAGCCCGGTGACCGGGTAGCCCAGGCCGACGCCGGCCACGGTGGTGATCGACAGCAGCGCGACCGCCGAGCGGGACTTCTCGGCCGGCAGGGCGTCCCGTGCGGTGGCGATGGCCAGCGGTGTGAGGCCGACCCCGACGCCTTGCAGGGCCCGGCCGGCGATCAGCCACCAGAAGCCGAGCGGCAGCGCGGCCAGCACGCTGCCGAGCACCACCACGGCGGCGGCCACCAGGGTGACCGTACGGCGGTCCGGCCCGTCGCCGAGGCGCCCGAGCACCGGGGTGGAGACCGCCCCGACCAGCATGGTGACGGTCAGCGACCACTGGGCCTCGGCGAGCGAGACGTGGTTGACGGTGGCGATGGTCGGGATCATCGGGGCGCCGAGGCTGCTGATCACCGCCACCACGGCGCTGAGGAACACCAGCACGGGCACCAGGGCCCGCTCACGTCGCGTCGACAGGCCCGTTCGGGTCTCCATGGACGCGCCCTCCCTTGTCACAGATCGAGAATCCGAACCGGGGAGCGGGAACCCGACCCCCGGGCACCCCGGGGTACAGGTGACCGAGGGATGTCATCAACCGATGTCATCGAATGATGTCTTCAGATGATGACATGCTGGGGCGGCCCGGCAGAAGCCGGAGGGTCGGTCGAGGCGCGACGGCTCAGCCGCCGTAGCGCCGCTGTCTGGCGGCGAAGCTGCGGACGGCGCGCAGGAAGTCGACCTCGCGGAACGCGGGCCAGTAGGCCTCGCAGAAGTACAGCTCGGAGTAGGCGCTCTGCCAGAGCAGGAAGTTCGACAGCCGTTGTTCGCCGCTGGTGCGGATGACGAGGTCGGGGTCCGGTCGGCCGGCGGTGTACAGGTACGGGGCGATGTCGTCGACGGACAGGGCGTCGGCGACCTCGGTCAGTGACGCGCCCGCTTCGGCCCGCGCGTACATCAGGTCGCGCATGGCGTTGACGACCTCCTGCCGGCCGCCGTAGCCGACCGCCAGGGTGAGGTGGGCGCCGGTGGTGCAGGTGCGGGTGGCCTCGACGGCCTCCCTGAGCGTACGGGCGGTGCTGTCGGGCAGGGCGTCGGCCAGTCCGGCAAGGTGGACCTGCCAGTGGGCGTCCGGGCGGGTGAGGCGATCGGCGACCACCTGCTCGATCAGCCGCATCAGGTAGGCGACTTCGGTGTCGCCTCGGCGCTGGAGGTTCTCGGTCGAGCACACGAAGACCGTGACGTGGTCGATCCCCAGGGCTTCGCACCAGCCGAGCACCTCTTCGACGTGCTCGGCGCCCGCCTTGTGTCCGAAGCTCGGGTCGGCCATGCCCACCTGCCGGGCCCACCGGCGGTTGCCGTCCATGATCAGCCCGACGTGCCGGGGCCGTGGGCCCGCCATGACCTCGCGGCGCAGGCGGCGGGTGTAGAGGGAGCGGAGCAGGTCGGGCATGAGCGCCGTCCAAGTGGGTGGGGGTGGCCCGCCGGTTCGGGCGGGCCCTGGTCGGGTGGGTGCCGCGCGGCTACGCGGCCGATGGCAGGTCGCGAAGGTCGCGCAGGGTGCCCGCGCACACCCCCGTCAGTAGGAGCAGGCTCACGCCGATGCCCGCGCCGAGCGGGTGGAAGCCGCCACCGGTGAGCGAGACCCCGAGGATGGTCGCGCCGCCGGTGGCGCTGGCGCCGGCGAGCGTCCACACGCCGGCCCGGAGACGGCCGGTGCCCGGCGGCACGACGGTGTCCGCGCCGACGCCGGTGAAGATCCGGGGGATCTGGATCGTCCCGAGGCCGAGGGCGATCCACCAGGCGGCGATCACCGCGCTGCGCAGGGTCGGCGGCGAGGCGTCCGCGTCGACGCCGCTGTGCACCAGGACGACCACGACGGTGCCGAGGAGCGTCGGTACGGAGAGGCGGCGGAGCGCCCAGCCCGACAGCGTGACCGCGGCGGCCGGCGTGGGCCGGGGCCGGGGGGCGACCAGGGCGATGCCGAGCAGCAGCAGGGTGGTGCAGCCGTGCATGACCCCGTTCCGCACGCCGTCGGCGGGCAGCGGGCCGGTCTGCTCGGCGGCCAGGTGGCTGAGGAACCAAGCGGCGAGGGCGACCGTGATGCCCATGGTGGCCACCCGCCGCTGCCGCTGTGCCGGGGAGTCGGCGGGCCACACGGCCGGGTGCAGCCACATGTCCGCGATGCCCGCGATCAGGTTGGGCCAGGACTTCCAGCCCGCGCCCCGGGCCTCGTCCTCCACCATCGAACCCCAGCGCTCGCGGAAGGCGTCCGGGTAGAGCCTGACCAGGCTTCGGGTGACGGCACTCATGCCCACTCCTCGCTGCGCTCGTCGCGTGCTCTCGCACAACGCCCGGTTCCCTCGGTTCGCTCGCTGCGCTCGTTCACGCCGGGTTCACCCCCAGGCGTCGCAGTCCCGCGTCCGCGACCCGGGCCATGGCCCGCAGCTCGCGTTCCAGTACCTCGCGGCCCAGGGGTGTGAGCTGCACCGGGCGCTGGCGGCCCTGTCCGTCGAGCGGCTCGATCAGCCGCTTCGACTCCAGCCTGGCCAGCGCCCCGTACAGGCTGCCGGGCCCCAGTCGCTGCCCGGTCAGCTCCTCGATCGCCGTGTTGACGGCGTATCCGTGCAGTGGCCCGTCGGCCAGCGCGCAGAGCACCAGTGTCTGGGCATCGTTGGCTTGCATATCGCTCCTCCCGATCTGACGGAGCACCATACTACGTGCCGCGAAGTACGCGCCAAGTAGTACGCGGTGTGTACTATCGCCGCCATGCGCGATGACTTGACGATCGATCATCTGGAAGTCGGGCACCCCGCCCGGCCCGCCGCCACCGCGGCGCTCCTGACGTCCGCCGCCGGCGCCGCCGCCTTCACCCTGTTCGCCTACCTGACGACCCAGGTCCGCGTGGTGCGGGCGGGCAGCCCCTGGCAGGACGACCCGTACGACGCGGTGGTGACCTTCACCATGTTCTTCGTCCCCCTGCTCGGCGCGCTCGGCGCGGCGAGGGCGCTGCTGTGCCGTCGTGACCGGCCGCTGCCGCGCTACCGGATCGAACAGGTACTTCGGGCCGCACGGGTCTGCACGCTGCTCGTCGCCGCCACGCTCGCCACCGACTGGGCGGCGGTGGTCCTGCGGGCGGACCGCGCCGCCTGGGGTGGCGGCACCCCCTGGCTGATCGCCTCCCTGCTGCCGCTCACCGGGGTGGCGGCCGAGAGCCTGATGTTCCAGCACCAGGCGATCCGACGGCTGCCGGAACCGGCGCGCGGGGCCGAGTGCGGGGCCGAGCGCGGGGACTGGCTGGACGACCTCGCGCCGCTGGCGAACCTGCTCGTCGCCCCCCACTGGCGTACGGGGCGTGCGCTCGCCGCGCTGATCGGCCGCAGCGACGTGCTCGGGTTCGTGCGCCTGCGCTTCGCCCCGCTCGCCGCCGTGGCCGCCCTCGCCGCCGGTCTGCTGGTCGCCACGGGACTGGCCCGCGGCGAGGGCTGGCCCGGGGCGCTGCTCTTCGCGGTGGAGACGGCCGTGTTCGCGGGCGGCACCTTCGCCTTCGTGATGATCTGCAACAGCGTCCTGCGGTTCGCCGCGCCGCCTCCCGCGTCGAGGAGGCGGCGGGCCGCCCGGGTCGCGGTCACCGCGGGCGCGTTGGCGCTGCCGGTCTCACTGGCACTGCGGGACACCGTCTGGCGACTGCTCGGGCTCGGCGAGCAGGTCGACTCCCTCGGGCTGTGGACGGCCCTCACGCTCGCCGGTGCGCTGCTGACGGGCGCGCTCGCCTTCGCGGTGACGGCGGCCAGGGCCGGAACGTGACGGTGCCGGACCCGAGCCGGGGCGGCCACGGACTCTCCGTGGGGTGGGCGCCCGGCGTCAGCGGCGGCCGAACAGCCGCCCGAGCCAGCCGCCGGAGGCCCGCTCCTTCGGCGGACAGGCACACCGCTGCGACGCGGGGATCCCGGCCAGCACCTGTTCGACGTGCATCCCGCACCCGGCGTAGGTCGGCTTCCCGCAGGTACGGCAGGCGATTCGGCGGCACATGCCGCGCTCCCTTCTCAAGGCCCCCCGGTGGATGGACTGACCCGGCAAATATACCCCTACCCGTATTCGAACTGCCGCGACCGAGGCCGTCCACGCGCAGCACCGGGCGCTCGACAAGGCCGACGCGTCCCGCTGCGGGCCCACGCCGGCCGGGTCGGCGAGGCGCCCGGTCCGGTCCGGTTCGATGGTGAAGTCCCGGACGGTGACCGGCGTTCCGTCGTGGCGCCAGGTGAGCCGTGCGGCCGGGGCCCGGAGGTCCGGGGGTGCAGCCGGAGGCTCGGGGGTGCGGCCGGAGGCCCGGGGGTGCAGCCGTACGGGTGATGCTTGAGCCGGGTCCGGGCGGTTCCGCCGGGACGGCTCCCCACGGGTGGTTGGCTGTCCGGCGGGCTGCGGCCGACCGGTCCTCCACCGCCGAACGGAGCACCGGCGCCCGCCCGTTGCCTCCCGCGCGGGCTGCGCCCGGAGGATCCCCGGGCGGCTGGAGGTGGTCGGTGGTCACGGCACGGAACGACGACGGCGATGGCGACGGCGGCGGCGACGACGACGGCGCGGCGCGGAAGCGGCCCCGGCGGCTCGCCGGCGCCCGCGCGGCCGGCGCGAGGGCGGCGGGGTTCGCGAGGGGGCTGGCGGCGGGGATCGGCCGGCTGCCCGCGCCGCCCGGTCCGTTCCGGCCCCGGTTCTGGCGCAGCCCGCTCCGGGGGCCCTGGCTGACCTCGGTGTTCGGGCTGGTGCTGCTGGTCGGAATCCCCGTCCTCTTCGTCACCGGCGCCCTGTCGTACGCCGCCTACAACCCCGACCTCGGCCCGCTCAACGACCAGACGCCGGACAAGGGCGTGCTGGGCTTCTACCTGTTCGACTGGCCCACCAGCCCGGCCTGGCTCTACCGGCTCACCCAGGGCGTGCACGTGACGCTCGGCGTCGTCCTGGTCCCGGTGCTGCTGGCCAAACTGTGGTCGGTGATCCCCAAGCTGTTCGAGTGGCCGCCGGCCCGCAGCGCGGCCCACGCGCTGGAGCGGCTGTCGCTGCTGATGCTGGTCGGCGGGGCCGTCTTCGAGTTCGCGACCGGGATCCTCAACATCCAGCTCCACTACGTCTTCCCGGGGTCCTTCTACACCCTGCACTTCTACGGGGCATGGGTGTTCATCGCCGCCTTCGCCGTCCACGTCGGCCTCAGGTTCGGCAGGATGCTCCGCGCCCTGCGGTCCCGCTCGCTGCTCGTGGAACTGCGCACCGGCCGGGCCGGCACCCGGCCCGAACCGCCGGACGCCGACGGCCTGGTGGCGCCCGAACCCGCCCTGCCGACGATCGCCCGGCGCGGGGCGCTCGCGCTGGTCGGCGCGGGCTCCCTGGCGCTGCTGCTGGTCACCGCGGGGCAGAGCATCGGCGGCCGGCTGCGCGGCACCGCACTGCTGGCGCCGCACAACCGCGACCCGGAGTCCGGGCCGAACGGCTTCCAGATCAACAAGACGGCCGCCGCCGTGGGCATCTCGGCCGCGAGCGTGGGGCCGGACTGGCGGCTGGAACTGTACGGCGCCGGGCCGGTACGGGTGTTCACCCGGGAGCAACTGCTCGCCCTGCCGCAGTCCTCGGCCCGGCTGCCGATCGCCTGCGTGGAGGGCTGGTCCACCGAGGACCAGCAGTGGAGCGGACTGCGACTGGCCGACCTCGCCGCGCTGGCCGGCCTGCCCGACGCCGCGAACGTGCTGGTGGACTCCGTCCAACCACCCGGCCCCTACAGCTCGGTGGTGCTGCGCGGCAACCAGATCCGCGACCCGCGCTCGCTGCTCGCCCTGCACGTCAACGGCGCCGAGCTCTCGATCGACCACGGCTACCCCGCCCGGATCATCGTCCCGGCCAACCCCGGTGTGAACAACACCAAGTGGGTGGGCCGGCTCACCTTCAGGACCTGACCGACATGAGCGACACGAACGATGCGACCGATGCCGCGGATGCCGCCGACCCGGAGCCCGGTGGTCTCGCCCGCTGGTACGGCGCCGGGCCGCTGCACCTGCTGGCGCTCCTCGCCTCCCTCGCCCTGACGGGCTACGCGGTCGAACGCCTGGTGGCCGTACGGCCGCTCGCGGTGGCGCTCTGGTTCGTCGGCGCGGCCGTCGTCCACGACCTGATCCTGCTGCCGCTCTACTCGCTCGCGGACCTCTCGGCCCGGTCGGTGCTGCGCCACCGCGCGGAACGGCCGCCGGGCGTGGCCTGGATCAACCACCTGCGCGTACCGGCGTTCCTGTCGGGCCTGCTGCTGCTCGTCTGGTTCCCGCTGATCCTCGGCCTCTCCGTGCCCTATCCGGGTGCCACCGGTCTGTCGGAGGAGGTCTACCTCGGCCGCTGGCTCGCGATCACCGCCGTGCTGTTCGGCGGCTCCGCCGTCGCCCTCGCGGTCAGGCTCCGCCGCGCCCGTCCACGCGGTGCCCGGCGCGGTGGCGCTCGTCGGGGCGGAGGCCGCCGGGGCGGTGGCGTTCGGGAATCGTAAGGACGCGCTTCGCCGAGGCCGTCCCCGTCCGCTCCTACATTGGTCGGGATCGAACTCCCGAGGAGAGGTGCTTGAGATGACGCTGCGTCAGGACATGCCGGAGGGCCCCCGGGCCGAGCTGGGTGTGATCGGTGGTTCGGGGTTGTACGCGTTGCTGGAGGAGGTGGTGGAGGTGCGGGTGGAGACGCCGTACGGGCCGCCGAGCGATGCGGTGTTCGTGGGGGAGGTGGCCGGGCGTCGGGTGGCGTTCCTGCCGCGGCACGGGCGTGGGCACGGGGTGCCGCCGCACCGGATCAACTACCGGGCGAACCTGTGGGCGTTGCACTCGCTGGGGGTGCGGCAGGTGTTGGGGCCGTGTGCGGTGGGCGGGTTGCGAGAGGAGTACGGTCCGGGCACGCTGCTGGTGCCGGACCAGTTCGTGGACCGGACTTCGGGGCGGGTGCAGACCTTCTACGACGGGCGGCCGCTGCCGGACGGCTCGCTGCCCGGGGTGGTGCACGTGTCGATGGCCGACCCGTACTGCCCGGCCGGGCGGCGGGCGGTGCTGGGGGCGGCGCGCTCGGCGGCCTGGGAGCCGGTGGACGGCGGCACCCTGGTGGTGATCGAGGGCCCGCGCTTCTCCACCCGCGCCGAATCCCGCTGGTTCACCGCCAACGGCTGGTCCGTGGTCGGCATGACCGGCCACCCCGAGGCCGTCCTCGCCCGCGAACTCGGCCTCTGCTACAGCTCCCTGACCCTGGTCACCGACCACGACGCCGGCATCGAGACCGGCGACGGCGTCACCCACACCGAGGTACTGGAGGTCTTCTCCGGCAACGTCGACCGGCTGCGCACGGTGCTGTTCAAGGCCCTGGAGGCCCTGCCCGTGCTCCGGGAGTGCCCCTGCCCGCACGCCCTGGACGGCCTCACCACCGGGCTGCCCGGTGTCCCGGGGCGCTGAGCGGCCGGTGCTCACCCGGACCCTGCCCTGCGCCGCGGCCCTGGCCGCCCTGGTCGCGTCCCTCGCGCTGACCGTGACCGGCGGCGGCACGCTCGCCGACCGGGCGCCGCTGTACGACTGGTACCTCCTGGACGCCGCCCTCTTCGCGCTCGCCCTGCTCCTGCTGCGGCGGGTGGACGACCGCCAGGTGGTGCCGGTCGTCCTGGCCGGGAGCATCCTGGTCGCCGCGGCCGGACTGCTCGCGCCGCCGCGCACCAGCGACGACGCCTACCGCTACGTGTGGGACGGCAGGGTCCAGGCGGCCGGCATCTCCCCGTACGCCCACACCCCGGACGACCCGGCCCTGCGCGCCCTGCGCGACCCCGGCCTGTTCCCCACGGCGGGCGGCTGCACGGCCTGGGACGAGCACCGGACCGCCGCCGGGGACTGCACCCGGATCAACCGGCCCGCCGTGCACACCGTCTACCCGCCGGTCGCCGAGGCCTGGTTCCTGGCCGTGCACCCCTTCGGCGGCGGGGTGCGCGGCGTCCAGGCCGGCGGCGCCCTGCTGGCCGTCGCCACCACCGGCGCGCTGCTGGGCGGCGGACGCAGCCGGCGGGCGGCGCTGTGGGGCTGGTGCCCGGGTGTGACGGTGTGGGCCGTCAACGACGCCCACGTCGACACCCTCGGCGCGCTGCTCATGGTCGCCGGGCTCGGCTGTGTGGCCCGCCGCCGGGCCGGGGCCGGCGGCGCCCTGCTCGGAGCGGCGGTCGCCACCAAGCTGCTGCCCGCCCTCGCCCTGCCCGGGGCGCTCTCGGGGCTGCTGGCCCGGCGGCCCACCAGAGCCGGAGTCGTGCTGCTCGCCTCGGCCCTCGGCACCTTCGCGGCGGCCTACCTGCCGTACGTCGCGCTCTCCGGTGTGGGCGTCCTGGGGTACCTGCCCGGGTACCTGCGCGAGGAGGGCTACGAGCAGGGCCACCTGGAGCGGTTCGGCCTGGTGCGGGCGGTGCTGCCGGACCGCTGGGCCCCGTGGGCGGCCGCCCTGGTGCTGGCGGCGGTGGTGCTGTGGGTGCTGCGGCGCGGTGACCCCGGCCGGCCCTGGCGGGGCGCGCTGCTGGTGACCGGGACGGCCCTGCTGCTGGTCGCCCCCAGCTACCCCTGGTACGGGTTGCTGGTGGTGGCCCTGGTCGCGCTGGACGGCCGGTGGGAGTGGCTGGCCGTCCCGGCGGCCGGGCAGGTGCTCTACCTGGCGGGCGGCGAGGACGCCCAGCGCACCGCGTACGGCGCCGCGCTGGCCTGCGTGCTGGTGGTGCCGCTGCTGCGCGGGCTGGTCCGGGCCGGGGCCACCCGGGCGGCGGTCCGGCCGGCGGGCACCGCGCGCCAGGAGATGACGAAAGTCTGACGGGACGCCGCAGCGACTGGCCCCGGACCGGGTCGAACTGGTCGAATCGTCGCGTGGACAGTACAGACGAAGAGGGCCGGGGCACCCCGGTCGGACGCCGGGTGGTGCTCGGGCTGCTCGGCCTCGGTGCCGCCGGCGTCGCCGCCGGGCCGTTCCTCCAGCGGGTGGAGTCCGGGCTGGCGCAGCGGGACCCGAGCGGCCTCGCCGGGCTGCTGCCCGGCAACAACGGGTTCCGCTACTACTCGGTGGTGACCTCCGTCCCCGAGCGGAGCGCGGCGGACTACACGCTCACCGTGGACGGACTGGTGGACCGCCCCGCCACCCACCGGCTCGCCGACCTCCAGGCCATGCCGCAGCGGCGGCTGGTCAAGGACGTCCAGTGCGTCACCGGCTGGCGGGTGCCGGACACCCCCTTCGAGGGGGTGCCGCTGGCGCACCTGCTGGACGCCGCCGGGGTGCGGCCGGGCGCGAAGGCCGTGCGGTTCAGCTGCTTCGACGGCGCCTACACCGAGAGCCTCACCCTCGACCAGGCCCGCCGGGACGACGTGCTGGTCGCGCTGCGGCTGCAGGACCAGCCGATCGGCCACCAGCACGGCGGGCCGGTGCGGCTGTACGTCGCGCCGATGTACTTCTACAAGTCCGCGAAGTGGCTCTCCGGCATCACCGTCACCGACGCGGTGCAGCCGGGGTACTGGGAGGGCAACGGTTATGACGTCGACGCCTGGGTCGGCCGGTCGAACGGGCGGGACGATGCGCCGACGAGCTGACCTGGTCCCGCGCTTCACCCGCGCCGAGCGCTGGGCGCACCGCGCCACCGCCGCCCTGATGGGCGTCTGCCTGGCCACCGCCGCCTGCCTCTACCTGGCGCCGCTCGCCCAACTCGTCGGCAACCGGCCGCTGGTGGTCACCGTGCACGTGTGGTGCGGCCTGGCGCTGCCGGTGCCGCTGCTGCTCGGCCTCACCACCCGGGCGCTGCGGGCGGACTTCTCCCGGCTGAGCCGCTTCACCCCGGCGGACCGGCAGTGGCTGCGCGCCCTCCGGGCCCGGGCCGCGCACCGGCCGGCCGGCAAGTTCAACGCCGGACAGAAGCTGTACGCCCAGTGGACGCTCGGCTCGATGCTGGTGATCCTCGGCACCGGGCTGCTGATGTGGCTCACCCACCTCGCCCCGCCGGCCTGGCGCACCGGCGCGACCTTCGTGCACGACTGGCTGGCCGCCGCCATCGCCGTGGTGGTCGCCGGGCACGTCCGGATGGCCTGGCGGGACGGCGAGTCGCGGCTGGGGATGCGCACCGGACTGGTCGAGCGGAGCTGGGCCGAGCGCGAGCACCCGCAGTGGCGGCCGGAAGGCGAGGAGCCCGCGCCGGTGCGGACGGGCGCCGGCGAGGCGGCGGACTGACGAACGCCCAGCGACCGCGACCGACAGCGCGACCGACAGCGCGGCCGACAGCGCGGCCGAGGAACGGGCCGTACCGCTCGGCCGGTTGGCGGGTTGACCCGCTCCGGGCACCGTTCGCGCTGTGCCACCCCGCCGGTCGGTCCTCAGCGTGGGGGCAGCAGCAGCCCCCACACGTCGCGCTCGGCCGTGGCCGACCAGACGACGTCCCCGTGCCCGTAGTCCGGCACCACCCGGTAGTCGACCTTCGCGCCGCCCCGGCCGATCAGCCGGGCGCCGAGGCCGTGGTCCCCGCGCCCGAACTCGGCGTTCAGCCAGACCACATCGGCCCGGATCGCCGCCCACTCGATCGCGTGGGTCTCCGTCCGGCCGGCCCAGACCGCCGCCAGGTCGCGCAGCAGCGCGGTCGGCTGGAGGCCGCTGCCGAGGCGGGCGACGGCCTCCTGCCAGACGGCCAGGGGCGTGTGGGTCAGGGCGAAGCGGTCCTCGGCGGGGGTGGCGCCGAAGCGGTAGCTGCCGGTGCTGTGCCCCCGGTGGTGGATCCAGTTGGCCGGGCCGGGCAGGTCCCGGGTGTTCGTCAGCGCGTAGTGCAGCAGCCCGAGGTTGCTGAAGGGCGCCGCCCCGTCCACCGGTCGGGGCAGGCCGCTGGGGGCGTCCGGGTCGGCGGCGGCGCGGGCGAACAGGCCCTTCAGCCCGGGGTCGACGGTCCACCCGCCGGCGTCCAGCTGCTGCTGGAGCAGGTCGGTCAGCGCCTCGGCCCGGGCCACCGACTCCGGTTCCCGCCGCGGGTCGTAGGGGCCGGTGGTGTCCAGGACGAGCACCCGCCGCAGGCCCGCGCGGACGCTCCGGGCGGCGGTGGCCAGGGCGAGCGCGGCCCCGGCGGAGTGGCCGAGCAGCTCGTACGGCAGGCCGGTGGCGGACTCGGCGGCGGCGATGACCCGTTCGAGGTCCGCCCGGTGCCCGTCCAGGCCCCAGCCGGCGCACCGGGGGCCGATCCGCTCGGGGGTCAGCGCGTCCTCGCGCGGGGTGGTGCCGATCACCAGGTAGCCGTGGTCGGCGAAGTAGCGGGCCAGGCTGCGGCCCCGCGCGGTGCAGTAGTCGGCGTCGACGTTGAGGCCGCCGCCGGGCAGCAGGTGGAGCACCCGGTGTGCGGTGCGCTCGTCGCCGAGGACGTCCACGGTGAAGCCGGCCCCGGCCCCGTGCCCGTTCCGGTGCTCGCCCCGGTCTCCGTTCCCGTGCTCGTCCGGGACGGCCAGCCGGTGGTGGCCGGGGCCGACCTGGCGCACCGCCGCGTCCTCGCAGCCGAGTGCCGCCCGCAACGCCCTGACGGTGTCCGTGCCCACCGCAGCCCCCTCCCGTGCCGTGCCGCCCGGTCTGCCGGACGGTGCGCACCAGTGTGACGCATGGTCCGGGCCGGCTCAGCCCTTGCGCAGGGCGAGGAAGCGGCGGCCGTGCGAAGTCCAGCGCTCCGCCTCGACCAGGCCGGCGGCGCGGGACCGCCGCAGGGCGGCGGCCGTCCCGAGGCGGGCCCAGGGGAAGGCCGGGCCGAGCCGGCCGTCCGGCCCCTCCACCCGGACGACGGCCCGCTCGTCCACCTCCTCCGGCTCCACCTCCACCAGCAACAGCCCGTCCGGGGCGAGGAGTTCGGCGCCCCGGCGGAGCAGGGCGTCCGGGTCGCCGCCGATGCCGAGATTGCCGTCCGCGAGCAGCGCGGCGCCCCAGCGGCCCTCGGCGGGCAGCCGGTCGAACACCGAGCGGCAGAGCGCCGCGCCGCCCAGGCCCACGGTGCGGGCGACCGCCGCCCTGGTCACGTCCACCCCGAGGGCGGGCACCCCGAGGGCGAGCAGCGCGGCCACCAGGCGGCCGGGGCCGCAGCCGAGGTCGAGGACGGGCGCGGCCGGCCTGGCACAGCGCAGCAGCAGGCTGTGGTCGGCGCCGGCCGCCGGCGCGCACCAGCGCTCGATGTCCAGGTGCAGCCGCCGGCCGTCCTCGCGGCGCAGCCAGAGCGGGCCGAAGCCGGTGCGGACGGCCTCGGCGAAGGGGTCGTCGACCCAGGGTGCGGTGACGGTCAACTCGCCGCCTCCGGAACGGCGTCGAGAGTGCGCAGCCGGGAGGCGAAGCGGCTGTGCGGGGCCTCCTCGGCGACCTGCCGGGCGTCGTGGATGGTGTCCACGTCGGTCAGCCGGGGCAGCCGGTGGACGGTCAGGCCGGCCTGTGCCAGCCGCCGCAGCAGGGCCGCGCCGGTGTCCGGGGTGGACATCGGGACCCCGTGCAGCAGGCGCGCCGCCAGCCGCTCGGTCGGCCGGGCCAGGCCGAGCGCCCAGAACCCGCCGTCGGCCGCCGGCCCGTACCAGGCGTCCAGGCCCGGCCGCCGGGCGGCGGACAGCGGCTCGGCCAGCGCGGCCGCGTCCAGCTGAGGGGTGTCCATGCCGACCAGCAGCGCGGGGGCGTCCGGGGCCAGCCGGGCGGCGTGGGCGAAGGCGGCGGCCAGCCGGTGGTCCAGACCGCCGCCGCCCTGCGGGAGGACCTCCCAGCCCGGCGGCAGCCAGCCGCCCGGCTCGCCGTCCAGGACCAGCAGGCGGCGTCCGGCGGGCATCGCGCCCAGGGTGTGCAGGGTGTCGGTCAGCGCCGCCTCGGCCAGGGCGGCCGCCTGGGCCGGGGTGCAGGGCGGGGTGAGCCGGGTCTTCACCCGGCCGGGGACGGGCGCCTTGGCGATCACCAGCAGGGTGGGCGGCGGCGCGGCCAGCACCGAGCGCATGTCGCGGACAGCCTGGCGGGTACCGCGCAGGGTGCCGGTGACCTTGGAGCGGCCCGCGCGCGGCAGGTAGTCGACGGGCGTCTCGGCGATCCGCAGCCCGGCGGCGGAGGCCGCGAGCACCATCTCCAGCGGGTAGCCGGAGCGCCGGTCGCCGAGGCCCAGGGCGAGCAGCCGCTCGCGGCGGGCGGCCCGCATCGGGCCGAGGTCGTGCAGCCGGGCGCCGGTGCGGGCCCGCAGCCGGCGGGCGAGGACGGCGTTGGCGAGCCGGGCGTGCACCGGCCAGGCCCCGGCGGTGGCGGGCCGGCGGCGGCCGAGCACGAGGTCGGCGGCGCCGGCCAGGACCGGGCCCGTGACCCGGGGGAGTTGGGCGGGGTCGAGCGAGCCGTCGCAGTCCATGAAGCAGACCAGCTCGGCGGTGGCGGCGCGCAGCCCGGCGTGGCAGGCGGCGCCGAAGCCGCGCCGGGGCTCCTCGACCACGGTCGCGCCGAGGGAGCGGGCCAGCTCGGCGGAGCCGTCGCGCGAACCGTTGTCCACGACGACGGCCCGCCAGCCCGCCGGGATGCGGCCGAGCACCCACGGCAGGGCGGCGGCCTCGTCGAGGCAGGGCAGGACGACGTCGACGACCGCTGCGGGAGGGAGGGGAGGAGTCACGCCGGTCACGCTAACCGCGGCCGGTCCCGCCAGGGTCCAGCCGCGCCCTTACGGAAGTACGACGGCCGGGCGGCGCGGCCCGTTCGGGGGAGCGCGCGGCGGTCGCGGGCGCCGTCGGGCGGTTCTTACGGAAATCGGACGCGGGGGCCGCCGGCCGCCCGTCGGGGCCGGCGGCTCGTATCCTCGGCGAGGTGAACGAGAGCCCCACCCCCGCCGGAGCGCCACCCACCCCCGCCGCAGCGCCGCCCACGCCCGCCGGCCCGACCCGGCCCGGCCGCATCCTGGTGGTCGACGACGACCCCACCGTGGCCGAGGTCGTCGCCGGCTACCTCACCCGGGCCGGCCACCAGGTCGACCGCGCCGCCGACGGCCCCCAGGGGCTGGCCCTGGCCCGCACCGGCCGGCCGGACCTGCTGGTCCTGGACCTCATGCTCCCGGGCATCGACGGACTGGAGATCCTCCGCAGGCTGCGGGCCGACCCGGACGGCGCCGAGCTGCCGGTCGTGCTGCTCACCGCCAAGGGCGACGAGACCGACCGCATCCTCGGGCTGGAGCTGGGCGCGGACGACTACGTCACCAAGCCGTTCAGCCCGCGTGAACTCGTCCTGCGGGTGCAGTCGGTGCTGCGCCGCTCCCGCGCGGGCGGCCCGGCCGGACCGGTCGGCGGCCGGGTGCGCTCGGGCGACATCGCGCTCGACCCCCAGGCCCGCCGGGTGCACCGGGGCGGGCGTGAACTGGCGCTGACGCTGCGGGAGTTCGACCTGCTGGCGTTCCTGCTGCGGCACCCGCAGACGGTGTTCGCCCGGCAGGAGCTGATGGAGCGGGTGTGGGGCTGGGACTTCGGCGACCTCTCCACGGTCACCGTCCACGTCCGCCGGCTGCGGGAGAAGATCGAGGACGACCCGGCGGCGCCGCGGCTGATCTCCACGGTCTGGGGCGTCGGCTACCGCTACGACCCGGCTCCGGCCGAGGTCGCGCAGACCGGCGAGGAGGGCGGGGCGGCGTGAAGGACCTGCTGCTGATCGCGCTGTTCGCCGCGCTCGGCGCGGGCGGGGCGGGCCTGCTCGGCTGGGTGGCCGTGCGGCTGCTGCGGCGCCGTTCGCTCGCGCTGTCGCTGTTCTGCGTCGCCGCCGTCACCGTGCTGGCGGTCACCTCCGGGACCTTCGCGGTGGCTCAGGCGATGTTCCTGTCCCGGCACGACCTCGGTGTGGTGATCACGGTGCTGGTGATGGCGGCCGTGGTCTCGCTGGCCACCGCCGCGCTGCTCGGACGCCAGGTGGTGGCCGGGAGCCGGGCGCTGACCGCGGCCGCCCGGACCGTCGGCAGCGACACCGGGTTCGCGCCGCCGGAGCGCCCGCTCGGCCTGGAGCTGGCCCAGCTCGGCGCCGAACTCGCCGCCACCAGTGCCCGGCTGGCCGAGTCCAGGGCCCGGACCCAGGCTCTGGACGCCTCCCGGCGCGAGCTGATCGCCTGGATCTCGCACGACCTGCGCACCCCGCTGGCGGGCCTGCGCGCCATGGCGGAGGCCCTGGAGGACGGCGTCGCCGAGCACCCGCAGGACTATCTGCGGCGGATGCGCGCCGAGGTCGAACGGCTCACCGGGATGGTCGACGACCTCTTCGAGCTCTCCCGGATCCAGGCGGGCGCGCTCGCCCTGTCGGTGTCCCGGGTCTCGGTGTACGACCTGGTCGACGAGGCGCTCGCCGGGGCCCATCCGCTGGCCCGCCGGCGCGGGGTGCGGCTGGAGGGCGGGCAGGTCGCCGCCGAACCGGTGGAGGTGGACTCCGGGGAGATCACCCGGGTACTCGGCAACCTGCTGGTGAACGCGATCCGTTCGACCCCGGAGGACGGCGTGGTCGCCGTCTCCGCCCGCCGGGAGGCGGACGAGGTGGTGCTCGCGGTCACCGACGGCTGCGGCGGCATCCCGGAGCCGGACCTGCCCCGGGTGTTCGAGACGGGCTGGCGCGGCAGCGCCGCCCGTACGCCCCGCTCGGCCGACCCGGGCGGCGCCCCGGAGCGGGGGGAGGGCGGTGCCGGGCTCGGACTGGCCATCGTCCGGGGCATCGTGGAGGCCCACGCCGGGCGGGCCCGGGTCCGCAACGTCGCCGGGGGCTGCTGCTTCGAGATCGTCCTGCCGGCCGCGCGCGGCTAGGGTCACCCGCGCTGGGGCGCCGCCGCGAGCTCCGTCATGCCCGCCGCGAAGGCCATCCGGGCCCGCCAGCCCAGCTCCGCGCGCAGCCGCGCGGAGTCCGCGGTGATGTGCCGGACGTCGCCGAGCCGGTACTGGCCGGTGACCACCGGGGCCGGCCCGCCGTGGGCGGCGGCCAGCGCCCCGGCCATCTCGCCGACCGTACGGACCTCGCCGCTGCCCGTGTTGTACGCCCGGACGCTGCCCGGCGGGCGCTCGCCGACCGCCGTGAGCGCGGCGAGGTTGGCGTCCGCGACGTCCCGGACGTGGACGAAGTCCCGGCGCTGCCCGCCGTCCTCGAACACCCGCGGCGCCTCGCCCCGAGCCAGCGCCGAGCGGAACAGCGAGGCCACCCCGGCGTACGGGGTGTCGCGCGGCATCCCGGGGCCGTAGACGTTGTGGTAGCGCAGCGTCAGGAGCCGGCCGCCGCAGGCGCGGGCCCAGGCGCCGGCCAGGTGCTCCTGGGCGAGCTTGGTGGCCGCGTAGACGTTGCGCGGGTCGGTCGGGGCGTCCTCGGCGACCAGGCCGGGGCGCAGCTCGGCGCCGCACTCCGGGCAGGGCGGCTCGAAGCGTCCGGCGTCCAGCTCGCCGGGGTGCCGGGGGCCGGGGGAGACCTCGCCGTGCTCCGGGCAGCGGTAGCGGCCCTCGCCGTAGACCACCATGGACCCGCCGAGGACGAGGCTGCGCACTCCCGCCCGGGCCATCGCGGCGAGCAGGACGGCCGTGCCCAGGTCGTTGCAGCCCGCGTAGGCGGGCGCGTCGTCCAGGTCCAGGCCGAGGCCCACCATGGCGGCCTGGTGGCAGACCGCGTCCACCCCGGCCAGCGCCGAGCCGACCGCCGCCTCGTCCCGGACGTCCCCGTGCCGGAAGTCGACGCCGTCCGGCAGCGCGGGGGCCGCTCCGGAGGGGTGGACGGCGGGCAGCAGCGCGTCCAGGACCAGCACGTCGTGGCCCGCCGCCACCAGGGCCCGTACGACCGCCGAACCGATGAACCCGGCGCCGCCGGTGACCAGAATCCTCATGACCGGCGACGCTACCGCCGGCGGCCCCGCCGATTGGGTGATCCGGGGGGCGTGTCACGCTTCGGTAAGACCCGGGGCGGCGTCGGCTCCGTCAGCTCCGTCGACTCCGTCGACCGCGAGGTAGCGCTGGGTAGAGATGACATGTACGCTGCGTGTCGCCGGATGAACAGCAATCGGGCCCGGCCGTTGCTCCGTGGGGGGAGTCACGCCCAGGCCCGGTCACCGGTCGGGGCTCGGTCGCACTCGTGGGGGAGTTGCGGCCGGGCCCATAACCGGTTGCTGGTCGTATGCCCGGTCTGAAGTCCCGCCAGACATGACAACTGTCCAGCGGGAGGCCGGCTTCGGGCCCGTCCGTCCAGAACTGCAGGTCGGCGGCCCGGGGTTGGTCGGCCCTGGGTGCGCGCGGTCGTCGACGGGTTGCCGTCAGCGGCCCCGGTCAGCGGGCCCGGTCAGCGGGCCAGCAGCTGCCGCAGCTGGTCGATGACGAACTGCGGGCTCTCCTCCGTGACCCAGTGGTTGGCGTTCGGCACCACCGCGGTGGTCACGTTCGCGCGCACGGCCACGTGCTTCAGATCCTCGCCGACCTTCTCGCCCATGCTGTGCTGGCCGCCGATGCCGAGCACCGGCATGGTCAGCGGGTTGTCGTCGAGCAGCGCCTGCACCTCTCGCTCGCCCTTGTCCTGCTGGCGGAAGAAGTCGAAACCCGAACGGGTGGCACCGGGTCGGCTGTAGGCGGCGATGTACTCCTTCTGGCTCTTGGCGCTCGGGGCCCCGCCCGGGGCGCCGCCGTTGAGGACCGAGCCGTAGAAGACCTTCTCCCGGCCTGCCACCAACTGCTCCGCCATGCCGGCCTTCTGGCCGTTGACGAAGGAGTCCCACCACAGGTAGTTCGGCTGGTCGGCGACCAGCTGCAGGTACCAGGTGGTCGGCGGCGCCTCCAGGATCGCCAGGTGGTCCACCCGGTCGCGGTACTTGGCCGCGTAGGCCAGCGCCACCCCGCCGCCGACGTCGTGGCCGGCCACCGAGATCCGGGCGTCGCCGAAGCCGAGCCGGTCCACCACGGCGTGCACGTCCGCGGCCAGGGTGAGGGCGGTGTAGGTGCCGTAGGCGTCGCTGTCGGAGGGCTGCGAGCGGCCCAGGCCGCGCAGGTCGACCGCGATCACGGTGTGGTCCGCGGTCAGCGCGGGCGCCACCTGCTCCCAGGTCTGCAAGGTCTCCGGCCAGCCGTGCAGCAGCACCAGCGCCGGGCCGTGCCCGGCCACCGCGTAGTGGATCCGCAGACCGTCGCTGGTCGCGTAGCCGTCCGTGAAGCCCGGCAGCCCGCCGGGCGGGGTGGCGGAGGCCTCGGCGGCGCCACCGGTGGCGGTGAGGAGTGTGGCGACGGTGAGCGCGGCGGCGGTCGCGGCGACCGGCCAGCGACGCTGACGCTTCGTCAATCCCGTGATCGCGGACATGACTTCCCCCAGGTGATCGTTGCGTTTGAGGCGCATCGTAGGGGGCGGGCCGGATAGCTCGGGCGCGAAGGCGCCGGGCCGCGGCCCGGTACCGGGGCCGGGGGATCGACCCCTGCGCCGCCGCCCGGGTGCGTCCCCGGTCGGCAGCTCCGGATGTCCCTGCTGATCAGGGATCAGGGACGGCTCGGTCACATCGAGTCGGACGACTTCGCCGCTGGGGGCCCGACGGCGTCCGGCTCGTCGGGCGGCGGCACCGCACTGGTTGTTCGATTGGCTCGAAATCGCCGTTCCCGTTGGCGCGATGTGCCCGTTCGCCCGGCGCCGCGCCGTGCCCGACCCGGCGATCAGGCCCCCGGCCAGGGGCACAGCGGACCATCGCCCGGGTGCCGCCCGCTCAGACCATCCGGGCCGTGGTGGGGGAGTCCGCCCCCTGGCGGCGGGCGTCGCGGCGGGCCCGCCCCGGGGTCGGGCCGGTGCCCAGCACCCGGCCGGCGCCGAGGGCCAGCCAACTGCCCGGCGGTGTGCCCTCGGGCGCGGGGGCGTCCAGGGCGGCGGCGAGTTCGGCGCCGGGGCCGGCCCCGGCAGGCGGCAGCGGAGCGGAACGGCCCTCGCGCCACTGGGCGGTGGTGCGCTCACCGCCCGAGCGCCGCCGCCAGTGGAGGTGCTGGGCGACGATCAGCGGGCCGAGCGCGGTGAGCAGCGGGAAGCCGGTGGACAGCACCCCGAGGGCGAAGCAGGCGCTGACGGCGCTGGTCACCAGCAGCCCGGCCAGGGCGGCGGTCCACGCCGCCGTCCGGCCGTAGGCCTTGGCGGCGACCAGCGGGAACAGGACGAGCAGCAGCAGGTCGCCGAGGCCGACCGCGACCGGCTGGGGCCCGCCGGTGAGGGCCAGCATCGGGGCGAACGGCCGGTCGCGGACCTGCTCGAAGAAGCGGGCGGTGGTGTCGGTGAGGGTGGTGGCCGCCAGGTCGTACCCGGTGAGCGCGGCGGCCAGCGCGGCGGTGTGGCCGGCCCGCAGGCCGCTCTGGGTCCACAGGTTGGCGACGCCGACCACCGCGACGGCGATCAGCAGGTCGCTGCCGGCCCGGGCACCGTCCGGGTGGCCGGTGAGGGCGGCGAGCCCGGTGGCCGCGGTGCCCGCCAGGGCGGCCGCCCAGGACCACGGTCCGGCCCGCAGCCCGGTGGCGGCGAGCAGCGGGGCGAGGGTGAACTGCACGGCCAGGCAGAGGACCAGGCCGAACACGGCGGAGACGGCCGCCCCGGGCAACGCGGTGTACAGCAGCGGGGCGACGACCACACCGGCGCACAGCACGGCGATGTCGCCCCCGGTGTACACCCCGACCGGCGGCCGGGGCATCCGGATCCGGGCCAGGTAGCGGGCCGCGAGGGCGATCTCGACGGCCACGGCGGCGCTCAGCGCGGTGAGCGCGAGGGGGCTGACGTCCATTCACGGCCTCCCGGGGCCCACGGCGCCCGACGTCTCGAAGCTGTGTTCGCGCAGGTCGGCGCGGACGGGCGCGGTCGGCGGCATGGTGGCCCGGTCCTCGTGCGGCACGATGGCGGACAGCCGCAGCCCGGCCGCCCCGGCCCGCTCCTCCAGCCGGCCGAGCAGGGCGGTCGCGGGCAGCCGGGGGACCAGCAGGTGCAGCCGGGCGGGGCCGTCGGGGCCGTCGGGCCCTTCGGTGAGGGCGTAGCGGGCGGGCAGCGGGACCTCAGGTTCGGCCTCCACCAGGTCGAGCACCTCCCGGGTGGTGACGGCCGTGCTCGGCGGGCCGGACCAGCGGCCGAGGATCTCCGAGGTGGCCGGCAGGTGGGCGAGTTCGCAGTCCGGCGGCCCGTCCGGGAGGCGGACCAGGTCCCCGGTGGCGTAGCGCAGCAGCAGGGTGCAGTCGCGGTAGGGCACGTACGGGGTGTGCACCAGGGTGCCGATAGCGCCGGGCGTGGTCGGCTCCCCGCTGACCGGGTCGAGCACCTCCAGGTGCCCGAACTCGGTGGTGTGGTGCAGATGGCCCCGGGCACAGGGGGTGGCGCCCGAGGGCAGGATCTCGGTCATCAGGTACGCGGAGGACACCGCGGCGCCGAACGCCGCCTCGGCCCGGCGGCGCAGCGGCGCGGAGAGCACCTCGCCGCCGACGCTGATCGACGCCAGGCCGAAGTCGGCGCGCTGCCACTTCTGTCGCTCGGCCTCCTGGACGAGCGCGGCCAGGTACGAGGCGGAGGTGGTCAGGTGGGTGATCTGCGGGTCCTTGCCGGGCAGTCCGAGCGGGGCGGCGAGGCGGTCGAGGGCGAGCGCCGGGTCGATGGTGCCGAACTGGACGAAGCCGGCGCCGGCGCGGGTGGTCGACTCCTCGGCGTAGACCAGCGGCAGGGTGGCGCGGGAGCAGCCGGCGTAGGCCACGGTGTGGCGGGGCCGCAGGCCGAGGCCGAGCACGGCGGAGATGGTGCTGAACGCGATGGCGCTCTCGATCTCGGCGCGGGAGAACCACACCGCGGTGGGGGTGCCGCTGGTGCCGGTGGTGAGCGCCATCAGGGCGGGCGCGGAGGCGGCGGAGACGAAGGCGGCGGGCAGTGCGCGCAGCGCCTGTTTGGGGGTGACCGGGACGCGCGACCAGTCGTCGGGCTCCAACTTCGCGGGTTCGAGGTCGAGTTCGGCGAACTGCCGGCGGTAGTAGGCGGTGTGCCGGGCGGCGGCCCGGGCGGTGGCGCGCAGACTGCGCCGGGCCACCTCGCGGCGCAGCTGGGGGTCGACGTGCCCGGCCCGGCCGGGCAGCAGCGCGGAGTCCTCGCCGGGCTCGCCGAACTCGGCGATGGTGGCGACCAGGTCGCGGGCGAGGCGCTCCAGGTCGCCCGGACGTATCCGGCGGTTCGTCAGGATGGCCGCGCCGTAGCGCAGTTGGCTGAGTGCGGTCGCGAACAAGCGGGCTCCCCGGGCCAGGGTCGGACGGTACGCCACCCGGCCCTGGCCGGGGTCGTGCGGATCAGGCCATGTGCAGGAACATCGCGGCGGTGAGGGTGCTGAAGGCGTACTTGAGGTAGTGCTTGACCATGCTCGGTTCCTCCTTCGTGCGGGCGCGCGGCCGGGCGGGCCGAGCGCGCTGCGGTGTCGCCCGCGGCCGGGACGTGGTCGGCGGGCAGCCGCAGTCTAGGGGCGGCGCGGGCGTGCGGAACAGCCCATGTGCATGGGTAATTCTCCTGTGATTCACCTCAGTTGTCGGCCTGTCGTTCGGAAGGGCCGCCGCGATCCGCTCGACGCCGACCGCGATCCGCTCGACGACGACCTCGCCTCGCCTCGCCTCGCCTCGTCGCGGACGCGGCCGATCGGACGGTTCCGTCCGCCCCGCCGGGGCCATCCGGGTTCTGACGGCGCGGGCGCGGTCGCCGCGGTGGTGGTGGCGGCGGTGGTAGGGGCGGGAGGCGGTTCCGGGGCGGCCCGCCGCTCGCGGCGCCGGCCCGCGGACACCACCGGGCGGTCGGACTCGCCGACCGCCCGGTGACGGGTCAGGCGGTCGGCCTGGCGGTGACCAGGGCGGTGATCTCCTTGGCCAGGTCGGGGCCGAGTTCGCCCCAGCCCTCCTTGTAGCCGTAGACGCCGGCCAGGGTGCGGGCCTCGTAGTCGCCGTTCATGATCTCGATGTCGTTCGCGGTGATGAGCGACGGGTGGGCGACGCCGACGGCCGAGGAGACCTTCATCAGCTCCTTGCGCAGGGTGCGCAGGTAGACGGCGGCGCGGGTGGACTTCGAGGCCGGGTCGAGGCCGCGGGCCAGCCACTGGTTCTGGGTGGCGATACCGGTGGGGCACTTGTCGGTGTGGCACTTCTGCGCCTGGATGCAGCCGATCGACAGCATCGCCTCGCGGGCCACGTTGATCATGTCGACGCCCAGGGCGAAGGCGACCGCGGCGTTCTCGGGCAGGCCGAGCTTGCCGGAGCCGATGAAGGTGAGGTCGTCGGTCAGTCCCAGCTCGGCGAAGGTGCCGTAGACCCGGGAGAAGCCCATCCGGAACGGCAGCGACACCGAGTCGGCGAACATCCGCGGTGCCGCGCCGGTGCCGCCCTCGCCGCCGTCGATCGTCACGAAGTCGACGCCGCGGTCCCCGCGTTCCATCAGCGCGGCCAGCTGCTGCCAGAAGCCCAGGTCGCCGACCGCGCTCTTGACCCCGACCGGCACGCCGGTCTCGGCGGCGATCAGCTCGACGAAGTCGAGCATCGAGTCGACGTCGCCGAACGCGGTGTGCCGGGACGGCGAGGCGCAGTCCTGGCCGACCGGGATGCCGCGGATCGCGGCGATCTCCGGGGTGACCTTCGCGCCCGGCAGCATGCCGCCCAGCCCGGGCTTGGCGCCCTGGGAGAGCTTGATCTCTATCGCCTTGACCGGGGCGCCGGCCACGACGTCCTTGAGCTTCCCGAGGTTGAAGCTGCCGTCCTCGTTGCGGCAGCCGAAGTAGGCGGTGCCGAGCTGGAGGACGAGGTCGCCGCCCTGGCGGTGGTACGGCGAGAGGCCGCCCTCACCGGTGTTGTGCATGACGCCGGCCTCCGCCGCGCCCTTGTTGAGTGCCGTGATGGCCGCGCCGGAGAGCGAGCCGAAGCTCATCGCCGAGACGTTCACCACGCTCGCCGGGCGGAAGGCCTTGGCGCGTCCGCGCGGCCCGCCCAGCACCTTGGCGGAGGGCAGCGGGGCCTGCGGGTCGTGGGCGTCGGGCATGGCCCCGGCGAAGGTGCGCTGCTTGACGTAGGCGTGGCCCTGGACGTGCTCGACGTCGACCTCGGTGCCGAACCCGAAGTAGTTGTTCTCCTCCTTCGCCGACGCGTAGATCCAGCTGCGCTGGTCGCGGCTGAAGGGGCGCTCCTCCTCGTTGGAGGTCACGATGTACTGCCGCAGCTCCGGCCCGATCTTCTCCAGCAGGTACCGGGCGTGGCCGAGCACCGGGAAGTTCCGGAGCAGCGCGTGCTTCTTCTGGACGAGGTCGCGGGCAGCCAGAAGCGCCACCGCTGTCGCGGCGGCCGCGCCGATCTTCCGGGCTTGCATGGAGGTTCCTCCTCGGTGCACGGCTCCATCGCCGTCGGTGGAGTCGTGGGGTCGTGCGTCGGGTGGTGCGGGACGTGGAGCGGCGGCGGGCGCCCGGCCGGTCCGGCTCCGGCGTCCGTCGAGGAATGCGAACCGATCGTAGGAGGCCCCCCTGACCGCTCTGCGGTCAGGGGGGCCTCCGGGCGCCGACGACGGTGGCGGGGTCAGGCCGTGTAGTGGGCCGTGCGGTAGCCGCCCTGGGCGGTGCGGTCCACGTTGTCGTCGTCCCAGGTGTGGGGCACCGCCAGCTTCCAGCGCTTGCGCAGCACCTTGTGCTCCTCGCGGTTCCTGGTCACGTACCACGTGCCCATCCGGCACCAGGCCAGCGGCTCGTCGGTCTCGGTGGCCACCGCCCGCACCAGTTGCTGCGCGTGCCGGGCCACCTCCGACTCCAGGTACTGGTTCATCCGGTAGGTGGCCTGGTCGCCGTGCTGGAACATGGCGTGGTCGGAGCCGGCCTGGGTGTGCAGCCGGCCGTGCTCCAGGGCCACCGTGCCGTGGCGCGCCACCGGCTCCTGCTGGTCGTTCCGGGCGATTCCCGCGTTGAGCCGGTTCAGCAGCTTGGCCTTCTCCATGGTCGCCTCCGGGATCTGGCCGCCGCCGGTGCCGCCCTGGGCGGAGTACACCTCGTGCAGGTCGTAGTCCCCGGTGTAGAGGTACTGCTTCCAGTTCGGGTCGGTCTTCAGGGCGACCAGTGCCGGTCCACCGCCGGCCTGCCCCATGTCGAGCGGCACGTACGGCTCACCGTTGGCGCCGTTCTGCACGATCCCGGCGGGGAGCGTGCCGGGCGGGTTGTCGATCCGCACACCGAGCAGGCCCTGGGCGCCCCAGTGGCCGACGAAGCCGCTCAGGTCGTTGGCGTCCAGCCAGGCCAGCACCGTCGCCGGATCGCCCGGGGCCTGGCCGGGCCCGGTGCCGTACTTCTTCTCGACGGAGGCGGGCTTGATCGACTTCTCCAGGATGGTGTGCGGCTTGGCCTTGGCGCCCTCCGCGATCCGCCGGATCGAGTACTCCCCGGTCTCCCGGACGGCGATGGTGTACTTGTGCTTCTTGCACACCGCCGAGATCGCGTCCCAGTGGTCCTGCCAGACGATGTTCCGCAGGTCGCCCGCCCGTTTGCCCGGGGTGACGGTCCGTCCGTCGAAGGCGCCGGCCGCGCAGGCGGCCTCCACGTTGTTCTCGTCCAGCACCCGCTGCACCACCGGCCGGCCGGCGGCCCGGTCGCCCGCCGCGCGCTGGAGCGCCCGGCCGGTCGCCGCGTTGCCGAGGGTGCTCTGCAGGTCCGCGGCGGACTGCGGGGGCACGGCCCGGGCCGTCGGTCTCTCCCGGGCGCCGGTCCGGGTCGGGCTCGTGTCCTGATGGGAGTGTCCGGCTCTCTCCCGCTGGTTCCTCGCCTGCATGCTGCAACCTCCTCGGTCCCCTTCGTCCCCGTTATATCGGGAGCCGGGGCGGAGGAGGAGACCGCATCCGGACTCGCCCGCCCGGGAGTTGGGGATTCCGGCTCGGCACCGGGACTCCTCACTCCCGCCGACCGATGCCCTCCGCCGGGCGGCTGCTCGGCGGGCCGGCGGACGCCCAGGGCCTGCGGACCGTCCTCGTCCTGGTGCTCGGGGTGCTGGTGGTCGCGCTCGGCTGCGCACTGCGCCTGCGCGACCGGGCGTTGCCGGAGCCGGCGTCGGGGCCATCGCTCGTGTGGGGGCCGTCGCCTTCGTCGGGCTCTCGTCGGGGTGCGGGGCCTGGACGCCCGCCGGGTCGTCGCTTGCCTCCAGGTTAGTTGTGTGGCCACAATGATTGCACCAACACAATTAATCTTGGGAGTGTCCGTCATGCCCGACACCGCGCGGCCGCGGCCCTGGCTCGTGCTCGCCATCTGCTGCATGAGCCTGCTGATGGTCAGCCTCGACGTCACCATCCTGAACGTGGCCCTGCCCGCGATCCGGAGCGATCTGCACACCTCGGTGTCCGGGCTGCAGTGGACGGTCGACGCCTACACCCTGGTGCTGGCGAGCCTGCTGATGCTCTCCGGCTCGACCGCCGACCGGATCGGGCGGCGCCGGGTGTTCCGGATCGGGCTGGTGGTGTTCAGCGCGGCCTCCCTGCTGTGCAGCCTGGCCCCCGGGCTCGGCTGGCTGATCGCGGCGCGGATGCTCCAGGCGGTCGGCGGGTCGATGCTCAATCCCGTCGCCATGTCGATCATCAGCAACACCTTCACCGACTCCCGCCAGCGCGCCCGCGCCATCGGCATCTGGGGCGGGGTCGTGGGCATCAGCATGGCCGCCGGGCCGATCATCGGCGGGGCGCTGGTGGAGTCGGCCGGCTGGCGGGCGATCTTCTGGATCAACGTCCCGGTCGGCCTCGCCGCGCTCTTCCTGACCGGCCGGTACGTCCCGGAGTCGCGGGCGGCCCGCGCCCGCCGGGTGGACCCGGTCGGCCAGCTGCTGGTCGTCGTGCTGCTCGCCGGGCTGACGTACGCGATCATCGAGTCGCCGCAGCGCGGCTGGACCTCGCCGGTGGTACTCGGCTGCACGACGGCGGCCGTGGCCGCGCTGCTGGGCCTGCTCCGGTACGAGCCCCGGCGCCCGGACCCGCTGATCGACCTGCGGTTCTTCCGCTCCGCGCCGTTCTCGGGCGCCACCGTGATCGCGGTCGCCGCCTTCGCCGGTCTCGGTGGCTTCCTGTTCGTCAGCTCGCTCTACCTCCAGGACGTCCGGAAGCTCGACCCGCTGCACGCCGGGCTGTTCATGCTGCCGATGGCCGTCATGGCGCTGGTGGCCGGGCCGCTGTCCGGCCGGATGGTGGCGGCACGGGGGCCGCGCACGCCGCTGCTGCTGGCCGGGACGGCCCTGAGCGCCAGCGCTGTGCTCCAGGCGGTCAGCTACTCCGAGCACCTGCCGACGGGCCTGCTGGTGCTCGCCTTCCTGCTGTTCGGCATCGGATTCGGCCTGGTCAACGCGCCCATCACCAACACCGCCGTGTCCGGGATGCCCCGCTCGCAGGCCGGCGTGGCGGCGGCCGTCGCCTCCACCAGCCGACAGGTCGGCCAGTCGCTGGGCGTGGCCGTGATCGGCGCCCTGATGGCCGGCGCGGCCCACTCCGACCCGGCGGCCTTCACCGGCGCGGCGCGGACGGCCTGGTGGATCGTCGCCGGCTGCGGTGCCGCCGTCCTGGTCACCGGTACGCTCACTTCCGGCCGCTGGGCCCGGGCGACGGCCGAGCGCACGGCGCAGCGGCTCGCCGCCGAGGAGGCCGGCGAGGGAACCAGGACGGTGAAGGAGAGGGTGGGCACCTGATGGAGCGCACGCACACCGGCGGACATCCGGAGGCGGACGAGGCCGACCGCGAGAGGGCGGCCAGGGTCTGGCAGGGGATGGGCACGCTGGTGCTGGAGCGCTACAACCGCCGCAAGGCCGTCGCCGACGCCCTCGGCATGAGCTTCAACCGGGTCCGGGCCCTGCGCCGCCTCGCCGGCGGCCCGATCACCCTGCGGGAACTGGCCGAACGCCTGACCGCCGATCCGCCGTACACCACCGTGATCGTGGACGACCTGGTGCGGCGCGGCCTCGCCGAGCGCATCACCAACCCCGCCGACCGGCGCTCCAAGCTGGTCCACCTCACCGAGGAGGGCGAGGCGAAGGCCGCGCTCGCCACCGGAATCCTCATGACCCCGCCGGACGCCCTGCTCGCGCTGCCGTCGGAGGACATCCGCGCGCTCGACCGGGTGCTGACGAAGCTCCTGGGCTGAGCCCGTCCGCAGCCGCCGACCGGAAGGCGACGGCCTGCGCCAGGGGCGGAACAGGCCCCTCCGTGCCGGGTTGTGGCCAGTTCCGGCCTCACGCCGGCGGTTTCTGGCGGTCGTCGCAACACGTGGTCGGTTGGTTGGGCCGCGAGGAGTTCAGCCAGACGCTCGGCTGGGGTTTCCCAGCCGAGCGTCTGGCGTGGGCGGCAGTCGAGTCCGGTCAGCCGAGCGAGGTGAGGAAGGTGTTGAGCGCCTGGACCTCGGTGGCCTTGTCCGGGTGCGAAGCGCGCAGCGACGTCAGGACCTGGTCGATCTCGCCGTCGAGGAAGTGCCAGGCCTGTCCGTTCTCCGGCGGGTGGGACTCGGCGGACTCGCTGCTCGGCTGCGTACGGGCGGTGACCTCCGTGCTCCGGCCCGAGGACGGGTGAATTCCTTAGCCGCGTCAGTGGTTCGCTGGCTGGGCCGAGAGCGGTCCGCGAGCAGTGGCTGAAGGGGAACGGATGTCCAAGCGTGCACTGATCACCGGGGTGACCGGCCAGGACGGGTCATACCTGGCCGAGCACCTGATCTCCCTGGGGTACCAGGTGTGGGGCCTCACCAGGGGGCAGGCGAATCCGCGGAAGGACCGGGTCAGCCGGCTGATCCCGGAGCTGCGCTTCGTCGACGGCGACCTGATGGACCAGAGCAGCCTGGTCTCCGCGGTCGACACGATCCAGCCCGACGAGGTGTACAACCTCGGGGCGATCTCCTTCGTGCCGATGTCCTGGCGTCAGCCGGAGCTCGTCACCGAGGTCAACGGCACCGGTGTGCTGCGGGTGCTGGAGGCGATCCGGATGGTCAGCGGGATCAACCGGCCGGCCGCGACCAGCGGAGGTGCCGGGCAGATCAGGTTCTACCAGGCCTCCAGCTCCGAGATGTTCGGCATGGTCGCCGAGGCTCCGCAACACGAGTCCACCCGGTTCCACCCGCGCAGCCCGTACGGCGTGGTGAAGACCTACGGGCACTACATCACCCGCAACTACCGCGAGTCGTACGGGATGTACGGCGTATCCGGGATCCTGTTCAACCACGAGTCCCCGCGCCGCGGCGCGGAGTTCGTGACCAGGAAGATCTCCCTCGCGGTCGCGCAGATCAAGCTCGGCCTGCAGGACCGGCTGCTGCTCGGCAACCTCGACGCCGTCCGCGACTGGGGCTTCGCCGGGGACTACGTCCGGGCGATGCACCTGATGCTCCAGCAGGACGACCCGGGCGACTACGTCATCGGCACCGGCCGGATGCACTCGGTCCGCGACGCGGCCCGGATCGCCTTCGACTGCGTGGGGCTGAACTGGGAGGAGCACGTCACCGTCGACCCCGCGCTGGTGCGTCCCGCGGAGGTGGAGACGCTCTGTGCCGACGCGGACAACGCGCGTCGCACGCTGGGCTGGGAGCCGACGGTGGACTTCCCCGAACTCATGCGGATGATGGTCGAGTCCGACCTCGAACAGGCCCGGCTGGCCCGCGACTACGGCGACGTGCTGGCGGGCGGGCACTGGTGACGGCGCCCGCGGGCTGACGGGGCGGTGGGGACGGGGGAGGCCCGGCCCCACCGCCCTACGGCTGTTCGGCGGTCGGCGCGGACGGCGGACGGGAGAGCTCCAGGATCGCCAGGGCGATCCCGGCACCGGGATCGCCGAGCCGGGCCACGTACCGGCGCAGCATCGCGTTCTCCTGGGCCAGGCTGGTCGTCGGCAACCCGGCCGCGCGCCGGCTCAGTTGGTGGCCCCGGCCCAGCCGGATCCGCAGGACCAGCTGGGCGATCAGCTGCTCGTCGAGTTCGCTGAGCTCCTCCGCCGCCTCGTGCGCGGCGCCCGCGGTGGCTCGCGGCGGTCTCGGCAGGTCGCCGTACGGGACGGTTTCGGGCATGGCGGTGATCCTCGTCGACGTCGATGGCCCGTGGCCTCGCCCGACGGACCGTACCCCTGGCACGCGCATCCGACGATCCAGCCCGAACGCCCGGCAAATCCCTAGACTCCGCGCGCGGTTGCGGGAGGCCCCGAAGACCCTAGGGATTTCCCGCGCCGGGCGGACCGAGACTGATCGCGGAGTGCGGGAATGCGAGCGCCGCGGGTGCGGGGCACGCGGGCCGTCCACAGCGGGCCCCCTGCCGTTCGCCGGTCTTCCAGATGGGTTGCGTCGATGATGGACAAGGAACAGAAGCTCCGGGACTACCTCAAGCGGGCCAGCGCGGACCTCCAGCGCTCCCGGCAGCGGGTGGACGAGCTGGAGGCGGCCGCCCGGGAGCCGATCGCCATCGTGGGCATGAGCTGCCGCTTCCCCGGCGGGGTGGCGAGCCCGGAGGACCTCTGGGCCATGCTGGTGGCCGGCGAGGACGGCATCACGGGCCTGCCGGCCGACCGCGGCTGGGAGCTCGACCCGGCGGACGGGCCGGTCGACGTCCGGGGCGGATTCCTGCGGGGCGCCGCCGACTTCGACCCCGGCTTCTTCGGCATATCGCCCCGCGAAGCACTCTCGATGGACCCGCAGCAGCGCGTCCTGCTGGAGGCCTCCTGGGAGGCCTTCGAGCGGGCCGGCATCGACCCCAGTGGCATCCGCGGCACCCGCACCGGTGTCTTCGTCGGCGCGATGCCGCAGGACTACCGCACCGGCCCGGACGACGACGTCCAGGGCTTCGTGCTGACCGGCAACGCCACGAGCGTCATCTCCGGCCGGCTCTCGTACGTGTTCGGCGCCGTCGGCCCGGCCGTCACCGTGGACACCGCCTGCTCCTCCTCGCTGGTCGCCCTGCACCTGGCCGCCCAGTCCTTGCGGGCGGGCGAGTGCGGCCTGGCGCTCGCCGCCGGCGTCACCGTGATGTCGACCCCCACCACGTTCGTCGAGTTCGCCCGGCAGGGCGGGCTGGCCTCGGACGGCCGCTGCCGCTCCTTCGCCGATGCCGCGGACGGCACCGGGTGGGCCGAGGGCGTCGGTGTGCTCGTGCTGGAGCGGCTGTCGGTGGCGCGGCGCAACGGCCGCCGGGTGCTGGCCGTGGTGCGCGGCACCGCCGTCAACCAGGACGGCGCCTCCAACGGGCTCACCGCCCCCAACGGGCCGTCCCAGCAGCGGGTGATCGAGCAGGCGCTGCGTAACGCCCGGCTCTCGACCGACCAGGTCGACGCGGTCGAGGCCCACGGCACCGGCACCGTGCTCGGCGACCCGGTGGAGGCCCAGGCGCTGCTCGCCACCTACGGACGGAACCGTGAAACCCCGCTGTTGCTCGGCTCGGTCAAGTCGAACCTCAGCCACACCCAGGCCGCGGCCGGCATGGCCGGGGTGATCAAGACGGTGCTGGCGCTGCGGCACGAACTGCTGCCGCGCACCCTGCACGTGGACGAGCCGTCCTCGCACGTCGACTGGGAATCCGGTGCCGTCCGGCTGCTCACCGAGGCGACGCCGTGGCCGCAGCGCGCCGAGCCGCGCCGGGCAGGCGTCTCCTCCTTCGGCCTCAGTGGCACCAACGCGCACGCCATCATCGAGGAGGCCCCGGCGTCCGAGGAGATCCCCGAGGCCGAGCCGGTCGAGCCGGGCGCGCTGCCCTGGCTGGTCTCCGGCCGCACCCCTGAGGCGCTGCGCGCCCAGGCGCGGCAACTCGTCGCCTTCCTGGAGACGGACGCCGAGGGCACCGACGCCGACCTCACCCACGCGCTCGCCACCACCCGCGCGGCCCTGGAGCACCGCGCCGTGGTCACCGCCGGCGGCCGCGCCGAGGCCGCCGCCGCGCTCGCCGCGCTCGCGGACGGGCAGGGCGACGGCCGGGCGGTGCTGGGCACCACCCAGGGCCGGGGCAAGCTCGCCTTCCTGTTCGCCGGGCAGGGCTCGCAGCGCCTCGGCATGGGCCGCCGACTGGCCGCCCGCTTCCCGGTGTTCGCTGCCGCGCTGGACGAGGTGCTCGGCGAGCTCGACGGGCGGCCGGACGCGCCGCTGCGCGGCGTGCTGTGGGGCGCCGACGAGGAATCGCTGAACCGCACCGGCCACGCCCAGCCCGCGCTGTTCGCCGTCGAGGTCGCGCTGTACCGGCTGCTGGAGTCCTGGGGCGTGCGGCCGGACTTCGTGGCCGGCCACTCGGTCGGCGAGATCGCCGCCGCGCACGTGGCCGGGGTGTTCTCACTCGCCGACGCGTGCGCGCTGGTCTCCGCCCGGGCCCGGCTGATGCAGGCCCTGCCGACCGGTGGCGCCATGGTCGCGCTGGAGGCGAGCGAGGCCGAGGTCGTCCCGCTGCTCGGCCAGGGCGTCTCGCTGGCCGCCGTCAACGGGCCGACGGCCGTGGTCGTCGCGGGCGAGAGCGCGGCGGCCGAGGCCGTCACCGCGCACTTCGCCGAACTCGGCCGCAAGGTGCGGCGGTTGCGCGTCTCGCACGCCTTCCACTCGCCCCTCATGGACCCGATGCTCGACGAGTTCCGCGCCGTCGTCGCCGGACTGAACCCGCAGGCGCCCGCGATCCCGGTCGTCTCGACGCTCACGGGCACGCTCGCCACCGTCGAGCAGCTCACCTCCGCCGACTACTGGGCCGACCAGGCCCGGCAGGCCGTCCGCTTCGCCGACGCCGTCGCCTGGCTCGGCGGCCACGGCACCGGGCTGTTCCTCGAACTCGGCCCGGACGGCGCCCTCGCCGCACTCGCCCAGGCCGGCCTCGACGACCCGGCCGGCGACGGTCGCAGCGCCCTCGCCGCGCTGCGCCCCGGCCGCGACGAGGCCGAGGTGCTCACCGAGGCCCTGGCCGGCCTGCACGTGCGGGGCGTCCCGGTGCGCTGGGACGCCTACTTCGCGGGCACCGGTGCCCGCCCCGTCGACCTGCCCACCTACGCGTTCCAGCACCGGCGCTACTGGCCGAAGAGCGCGCTCGCCCGCACCGGCGACGTCCGCGCCGCCGGGCTCGGCTCGGCCAACCACCCGCTGCTCGCCGCCGCCGTCTCGCTCGCCAACACCGACGGCCTGCTGCTGACCGGCCGGCTCTCGCTGCGCACCCACCCCTGGCTGGCCGACCACACCGTCGACGGCACCGTGCTGCTGCCCGGTACGGCCTTCCTGGAGCTCGCCGTGCACGCCGGCGGCGAGGTCGGCTGCGACCGCGTCGAGGAACTGACGCTCACCGCGCCGCTGGCGCTGCCCGAGCAGGGCGGCGTCCAGGTACAGGTGTGGGCCGGGCGGGCCGACACGAGCGGGCGGCGCACCGTGGGCGTCTACGCCCGCCCCGAGGGCGACGAGGACGCCCCGTGGACGCAGCACGCCGACGGTGTCCTCACGGCAGATGAGAACCCGGCCACCGTCAAGGAGTTCACGGTGTGGCCGCCGGCCGGTGCCGAACCGCTGGACCTGGACGGCCTGGACGGGCGGCTGGCCGCCGCGGGCTTCCGCTACGGCCCGGCCTTCCGCGGCCTGCGCGCGGCCTGGCGGCGCGGCGAGGACGTGTTCGCCGAGGTCGCGCTCGACGAGGGCGTGAGCGGCGAGGCGGGCGCGTTCGGGATCCACCCGGCGCTGCTGGACGCCGCACTGCACGCCACCGCGTTCCTGGGGCTCGGTGGGGTGCCGTTCTCCTGGCAGGACGTCAGCCTGCACGCCACCGGGGCGTCCGTCGTGCGAGTGCGGCTGTCCGCCTCCGGTGACGACGCGGTGGCGGTCGAGGTCGCCGACGCGGCGGGCGGCCCGGTCGCCTCGGTCGGCTCGCTGCTGCTGCGGGCGCTCCCGGGCCTCCCCGCCACCGCCGTCGGGCCGCTGCGGGACGCGATGTTCGAGCTGCGCTGGTCCCGGCCGCGCGGCGGCGCGTCGGCGCCCGCCGCGGTGACCGTCCGGGGCGAGGACCCGCTCGGACTCGGCGCGCTGCCGACGGGCGACGGCCCGGCCCAGGTGGTGTTGGTGCCGCTCGCGGGCGACCCGGCCGACCCGGTCGGCTCGGCCCACACCCTGACGGCCCGGGCCCTGGCCCGGCTCCAGGAGTGGCTCGCCGACGACCCGCACGACGGCCGGCTGGTCTTCGTGACCCGAGGCGCCGTCGCCACCGGCGCGGACGACGAGGTCACCGACCCGGCGGCGGCCGCCGTCTGGGGCCTGGTGCGCTCCGCGCAGGCCGAGCATCCGGGCCGCTTCGGGCTCGTCGACCTGGACCCGGCCGGCGGCCCGCTGCCCGGGCGGGCGCTCAGCGGTGACGAGCCGCAACTGGCCGTGCGCGCCGGCGACGTCCTCGCGGCCCGGCTGGCCCGAGCGGGCGCGGTGGCCGCCACCGGCCGCGCGTGGGACCGGGACGGGACCGTCCTGATCACCGGCGGCACCGGTGGGCTCGGCGCCGTTCTCGCCCGGCACCTGGTCGCCGAGCACGGCGTCCGGCGGCTGCTGCTCGCGAGCCGCCGGGGCGCCGAGGCCGAGGGCGCCGCCGACCTGGCGGCGCAGCTCACCGCGCTGGGCGCCGTCGTCGCCGTCGAGGCGTGCGACCTCACCGATCGTGCCGCCGTCGAGCGGCTGATCGCCGGCATCCCGGCCGAGCACCCCCTGACCGCCGTGGTGCACGCCGCCGGTGTGCTCGACGACGGCGTCATCGAATCGCTCACCCCCGAACGGCTCGCCGCCGTGCTGCGGCCCAAGGCCGACGCCCTGTGGCACCTGCACCAGGCCACCCGCGCGCTCGACCTCGGCGCGTTCGTCGTCTTCTCGTCCTTCTCCGGTACGGCCGGTGCGGGCGGCCAGGGCAACTACGCCGCCGCCAACGCCTTCGCGGACGCGCTCGTCCGCACCCGCCGCGCCGCCGGGCTGCCCGGACAGTCGCTCGGCTGGGGCCCGTGGGCACCGGTCGGTGGCATGACCGGCGGACTCACCGACACCGACCTCGACCGGCTGGCCCGGCTCGGCACGCCGGCCCTCTCCGAAGCCGACGGCACCGCGCTGTTCGACGCCGCCCTCGCACACCCCGAGGCCGTCCTCCTCCCCGTCCGGCTGGACCTCCCGGCGCTGCGCGCCCAGGGCGAGGTGCCGCCGCTGCTGCGCGGTCTGATCCGCACCCCCGCCCGGCGCGCCGCCGTGACGGCCTCCGAGGCGGCCGGCGCCCTCGCCCGCCGGCTGGCCGGGCTGGACGAGCGCGGCCGCACGGAGGCCGTCGTCGAGCTGGTCCGCGCCCAGGTGGCCGCCGTGCTGCGGCACGCCGACCCGTCCGAGGTCGACGCCCACCGCCCGTTCCAGGACCTCGGCTTCGACTCGCTCACCGCCGTGGAGCTGCGCAACCGGCTGAGCGCCGCCACCGGTCTGCGCACCTCGGCCACCGTCGTGTTCGACTACCCGACCGTCACCGCCCTGGCCGGGCACGTCCTGGAGGAGCTCACGGGCGCCCAGGCGCCCACCGCCGCGGCCCCCGTGCGGGCCGCGGCCGACGACGACCCGATCGTCATCGTCGGCATGAGCTGCCGCTACCCCGGCGGCGTCGCCTCGCCCGAGGACCTGTGGCGCCTGCTGCGCGAGGGCACCGACGCCATCTCCGGCCTGCCCACCGACCGCGGCTGGGACATCGACGCGCTCTACCACCCGGACCCGGACCACCTCGGCACCAGCTACACCCGCTTCGGTGGCTTCCTGCACCGGGCCGCCGACTTCGACCCGGGCTTCTTCGGCATGAGCCCGCGCGAGGCGCTGGCCACCGACGCCCAGCAGCGCCTGCTGCTGGAGGCCTGCTGGGAGGCGGTCGAGCGGGCCGGGATCGACCCGGTGTCACTGCGCGGCAGCCGTACCGGCGTGTTCGCCGGCGTGATGTACAACGACTACTCCGCGCTGCTCGCCGGGGGCCGCTTCGAGGGCCACCAGGGCAGCGGGACCTCGCCCAGCATCGCCTCCGGCCGCGTCTCCTACACCCTCGGCCTGGAGGGCCCGGCCGTCACCGTCGACACCGCGTGCTCGTCGTCGCTCGTCGCCATGCACTGGGCCATGCAGGCCCTGCGCGCCGGCGAGTGCACGCTCGCGCTGGCCGGCGGTGTCACCGTGATGTCCACCCCGACCTCGCTGGTCGAGTTCTCCCGGCAGCGCGGCCTCGCCCCGGACGGGCGCTGCAAGGCGTTCTCCGACCGGGCCGACGGGGTCGGCTGGGCCGAGGGCGTCGGCGTGATCGCCCTGGAGCGCCTGTCCGACGCGCGTCGCCACGGGCACCCGGTGCTGGCCGTCGTCCGCGGCTCCGCCGTCAACCAGGACGGCGCCTCCAACGGGCTCACCGCGCCCAACGGGCCGTCTCAGCAGCGCGTCATCCGCCAGGCCCTGGCGACCGCCGGGCTCGCGACGGCCGACGTCGACGTGGTCGAGGCGCACGGCACCGGTACCTCCCTGGGCGACCCGATCGAAGCCCAGGCACTGCTGGCCACCTACGGCCAGGACCGCGAACTCCCGCTGCTGCTCGGCTCGGTGAAGTCGAACCTCGGCCACACCCAGGCCGCCGCGGGCGTCGCGGGCGTGATCAAGATGGTGCTGGCGATGCGTCACGGCGTCGTGCCCCGCACCCTGCACGCCGCCGAGCCGTCCTCCCACGTGGACTGGGACGAGGGCGCGGTGGAACTGCTGACCGAGGAAGCGGACTGGCCGGACACCGGCCGGCCGCGCCGGGCCGGTGTGTCGTCGTTCGGCTTCAGCGGCACCAACGCCCACGTCATCCTCGAACAGGCCCCCCCAGCGGTGGTGCACGCCCGGACTCCGGCGGTTGCGGAGCCCGTCCTGCTCTGGCCGCTGGCCGGCCGTAGCCAGGCCGCCCTGCGCGACCAGGCCGCTCGCCTGCGCGCCTTCGCCGGCGCGAGCCCCGAGTCGAGCCTCGCGGACGTCGGCCTCTCGCTCGCCACCACCCGCTCCGCCTTCGACCACCGCACCGTGGCCGTCGGCGGCGACCGTGACGAACTGCTCGCGGCCCTGACCGCCCTCGCCGCGGGCGAGCCCGCCGCAGGGCTGGTCACGGGCGAGACCGGCGCCGGCAAACTCGCCCTGCTGTTCGCCGGCCAGGGCGCCCAGCGCCTCGGCGCCGGACGCGAACTCGCCCAGCGCTTCCCGGTGTTCGCCGAGGCGCTGGAGGCGGTGCTGCGCGAGTTCGGCCCCCGTCTGGACCGCCCGCTGCGCGACGTGCTGTGGGGCGAGGACGAGGAACTGCTGAACCGCACCGGCTGGGCGCAGCCCGCGATCTTCGCCGTCGAGGTCGCGCTGTTCCGCCTGGTCACCTCGCTCGGCGTGCGCCCCGACGTGCTGCTCGGCCACTCCGTCGGCGAGATCGCCGCCGCGCACTGCGCCGGGGTGCTCTCGCTCGCCGACGCGTGCGCACTCGTCGCCGCGCGGGCCCGGCTGATGGACGCGCTTCCCGAGGGCGGCGCCATGGTCTCCGTCGAGGCCACCGAGGACGAGGTGCTGCCGCGCCTGGCGCCCGGCGTCTGCGTCGCGGCGGTCAACGGGCCCCGGGCCGTGGTCGTTTCCGGTCTGGAGGACGAAGTGCTGCGCATCGCCGGGGAGTTCGCGGCCGACGGCCGCCGGACCAAGCGGCTGCGCGTCTCGCACGCCTTCCACTCGCCGCTGATGGACCCGATGCTGGAGGAGTTCCGGCGCACCGTCGCGGAGCTGGAGTTCCGCGCGCCGACCGTCCCGATCGTCTCCGACACCACCGGCGAGCTCGCCACCGAGGCCGAGCTGTGCTCCCCGGACCACTGGGTCGAGCACGTCCGCCGGGCCGTGCGCTTCGCCGACGGCGTCCGGGCCGCCCGCGCGGCCGGCGCCGCCACCTTCCTCGAACTCGGCCCCGACAGCGTGCTGTCCGCGCTGACCGAGGACATCCTGACCCAGGACGACCCGGCGGACGCCGCCGCGGTGACGGCCGTCCCGCTGCTGCGCGCCGCACGCCCCGAGGAGCGCACCACCGCCCTGGCCCTGGCCGCGCTGCACGTGCGCGGCCACGCCCTCGACTGGGCCGCGCTGCACACGGGCACCGGTGCCCGCCGCACCGACCTGCCCACCTACGCGTTCCAGCACGAGCGCTACTGGCCCGAGGCCGAGGCCGGCATCGCCGCCCCGGCCGCCGACCCCGGCGACTCCGCCCTGTGGGGCGCCGTCGAGCGCGGCAGCGCCGCCGAACTCGCCGGCCTGCTCGGCCTGCGCGACGAACAGCACGCCGGCCTCTACGCCCTCCTGCCCGCCCTCGCCGACTGGCGTCGCACCCGGCACGAGAAGGCGCAGCTCGACGCGGCCCGCTACCGCGTCCACTGGCGGCCCGTCCGCCCGGCGGCCGCGCCCGTGCTGGACCGCACCTGGCTGGTCGTCACCACCGACGCCGTCGACGACACCGAGCTCCTCGACGCCCTGCGCGGCCACGGCGCCCGCCTGGAGCGGCTGGCGCTCGACGAGGCCTGCCGCGACCGCGCCGAACTCGCGCGCCGGATCGCGGACTTCGGCGAGCTGAGCGGCATCCTGTCGCTCGTCGCGCTGGCCGACCGGCCCGTCCCCGGGCCAGGCCTGCCGGAGGGCGTCGCGCTCGGCGCCGTCCTCGCCCAGGCCCTCGGCGACCTGCGCTCCGCCGCGCCGCTGTGGACCCTCACCCGCGGCGCCGTCTCCACCGGGCCCGCCGACCCGCTCACCAACCCCGTCCAGGCCGCCGCGTGGGGTCTCGGCCGGGTCGCCGCCCTGGAGCGCCCGCAGGCGCCGGGCGGGCTGGTCGACCTGCCACCGGTGCTGGACGCGCCGACCGTGCAGGGCCTGGTCGGCCTCCTCGCGGCCGGTGGCCGCGGCGGCGAGGACCAGGTCGCGCTGCGCGGCACCGCCGCGTACGGCCGCCGCCTGGTGCGGTACGCCGTCGACGAGCTGCCCCGCGCCGAGGAGTTCACCGCCGACGGCACCGTCCTCGTCACCGGCGGCACCGGCGCGCTCGGCGCCGAGGTGGCCCGCTGGCTGGCCCGCAGCGGCGCCCGGCACCTCGTGCTCACCGGGCGCCGCGGCCCGGACGCCCCCGGCGCCGGCGGACTCGTCGCCGAACTCGCCGAGCTCGGCGCCACCGCGGCCGTCGTGGCCTGCGACGTCGCCGACCGCGACGCGCTCACCGCCGTCCTCGCCGCGATCCCGGCCGCGCACCCGCTGACCGGCGTCGTGCACGCCGCCGGTGTCGGCCAGGCCGCCCCGCTCGCGGACACCCCGGTCGCCGAGGTCGCCGCGCTCACCGCCGCCAAGCTCCACGGCGCCGCCCACCTCGACGCCCTCCTCACCGACCACGACCTGGACTTCTTCGTCCTCTTCTCCTCCGTCGCCGGCGTCTGGGGCGGCGCGGGCCAGAGCGCCTACGCCGCCGCCAACGCCTACCTCGACGCCCTCGCCGAGAACCGCCGCGCCCGCGGGCTGACCGCCACCTCGATCGCCTGGGGCCCGTGGGCCGGCGCCGGCATGGCCGCCCACGAGGCCGTCTCCGACGGCCTGCGGCGCCAGGGCCTGCGCTTCCTCACCCCGGAGACCGCCCTCACCGAGCTGCGCCGCGCGATCGTCCACGAGGACGTCACGGTGACCGTCGCGGACGTCGACTGGGAGCGCTACGTCCCCGTCTTCACCGCCGCCCGGCCGAGCGTCCTGTTCGACGAGCTCCCCGAGGTCCGCGCCCTCGCCCGCGGCGCCGCGGCCGACGCGGGCGCCGCCTCCGACCTCGTCCGCCGCCTGCGCGGCCTGTCCGAGGCCGAGCGCGACCGCCTGCTCGTCGACCTGGTGCGCCGCGAGGCCGCCGCCGTCCTCGGCCACGGCTCCGTCGACGGCGTGCCCGAGAAGCGCGCCTTCCGGGACGCCGGCTTCGACTCGCTGACCGCCGTCGAGCTGCGCAAGCGGCTCGCCGCGCTGACCGGCCTGCCGCTGCCCAGCACGATGGCCTTCGACCACCCGACGCCGGTCGCGCTCGCCGCCTTCCTGCGCGGCGAACTGCTCGACGGACCGCAGGACGTGACGGCGCCGCCGGCCGCCGCCGCCGACCCGGACGAGCCGATCGCCATCGTCGGCATGGGCTGCCGCTTCCCCGGCGGCGCGGGCAGCCCCGACCGGCTGTGGCAGCTCGTCACCGAGGGCACCGACGCCGTCTCCGAGTTCCCGGACAACCGCGGCTGGGACACCGGCCTCTACGACCCGGACCCGGACACCCCCGGCCGCACCTACTCCACCCAGGGCGGGTTCCTGCACGAGGCCGGCGAGTTCGACGCCGCGTTCTTCGGCATCTCCCCGCGCGAGGCCCTCGCCATGGACCCGCAGCAGCGCCTGCTGCTGGAGACCACCTGGGAGGCCCTCGAATCCGCGGGCATCGACCCGACCTCCGTGCACGGCAGTGCGACCGGCACGTTCATCGGCTCCACGTACCAGGAGTACGGGCTCGGCATGGACGACAGCTCCGCCGGGCACGCCGTCACCGGCACCAGCCCGAGTGTGCTCTCCGGCCGCCTCGCCTACCTGTTCGGCCTGGAGGGTCCGGCCGTCACCGTCGACACCGCGTGCTCCTCGTCGCTCGTCGCGCTGCACCTGGCCTGCCAGTCGCTGCGCGGCGGCGAGAGCTCCCTCGCGCTCGCCGGCGGCGCCACCGTCATGACCAACCCGAACGCCTTCATCGCCTTCAGCCGCCAGCGCGCCCTGGCCGCCGACGGCCGCTGCAAGGCCTTCTCCGAGGCCGCCGACGGCATGACCCTCGCCGAGGGCGTCGGCGTCGTCGTCCTGGAGCGGCTCTCCGACGCCGAGCGCAACGGCCACCAGGTGCTCGCCGTCATCCGCGGCTCCGCGATCAACCAGGACGGTGCCTCCAACGGGCTCACCGCGCCCAACGGGCCGTCCCAGCAGCGCGTCATCCGCCAGGCCCTGCACAACGCGGGCCTCACCCCCGACGACGTCGACGCCATCGAGGCGCACGGCACCGGCACCGCCCTCGGCGACCCGATCGAGGCCCAGGCGCTCCAGGCCGCGTACGGGCGCGACCGCGACCCGCAGCGCCCGCTGCTGCTCGGCTCGGTCAAGTCCAACATCGGCCACACCCAGTCGGCGGCCGGTGTCGCCGGCGTGATCAAGATGGTCCAGGCGCTGCGCCACGGCGTGCTCCCGGCCACCCTGCACGCCGGCGAGCCGTCCTCGCACATCGACTGGACCCCGGGCACCGTCGCCCTGCTCAACGAGGCCACGCCCTGGCCGGCCGGCGAGCGGACCCGCCGCTGCGCGGTCTCCTCCTTCGGCATCAGCGGCACCAACGCGCACGTCGTGCTGGAGGAGGCGCCCGCCCTTGCCGAGGCCCCGGTCGCCGATCCGTCCGACGGCGTCGTGCCCTGGGTGCTGTCCGCCCGTACCCCCGCCGCCCTGCGCGCCCAGGCCTCGCGTCTGGCCGACCACCTCGACGTCGAGCCGGACCTGCGCCCGCACGACGTCGCGCACACCCTGCTGACCACCCGCGCCCTCTTCGAGCACCGCGCCGTCGTGCTCGGCGCCGACACCGCCGAACTGCGCGAGGGCCTCGCCGCGCTCGCCGCCGGCGCGTCCGCGCCCAACGCGGTCCACGGCCTCGCCGAGGACGGCGGCCGCACCGTCTTCGTCTTCCCCGGCCAGGGCTCCCAGTGGGCCGGCATGGGCGCCCGACTGCTCGACGAGTCGCCGGTGTTCGCCGCGCGGATCGCCGAGTGCGCGGCGGCCCTGTCCGCGCACGTCGACTGGTCGCTGCCCGACGTGCTGCGCCAGGCCGAGGGCGCGCCCGCGCTGGACCGCGTCGACGTCGTCCAGCCCGCGACCTTCGCCGTCATGGTGGCCCTCGCCGAGCTGTGGCGCGCCCACGGGATCCAGCCGGATGCCGTGGTGGGCCACTCGCAGGGCGAGATCGCCGCGGCCGTCGTCGCCGGGGCGCTCTCCCTGGAGGACGGCGCCCGCGTGGCCGCGCTGCGCAGCCGGCTCATCGGCCGCGTCCTCGCGGGCTCCGGCGGGATGGTCTCCGTGCCGCTGTCCGCCGAGGAGGCCGAGGAGCGGCTGCGCTCGCGCGGCGGCGGGCTCGCCGTCGCCGCCGTGAACGGGCCGCGGACCGTCGTCGTCGCCGGTCCGGCCGGCGAACTCGACGAGCTGATGGCCGAGTTCGAGGCCGAGGGCCTGCGCGCCCGGCGGATCAGTGTCGACTACGGCTCGCACTCCGCCCAGGTCGAACTCCTCAGGGACGACCTGCTGACCGCCCTCGCCCCCGTGCGCCCGCGCACCGCCGAGGTGCCGTTCTTCTCCACCGTCACCGGCGACTGGCTCGACACCACCGCCATGGACGCCGGCTACTGGTACCGCAACCTGCGCAACCCGGTGCGCTTCGACCCGGCCGTGCGGGAGCTGACGGCCCAGGGCCACGGCCTGTTCGTCGAGGTCAGCCCGCACACGGTGCTCACCATGGCGATCGAGGCCACCGCCGAGGACCTCGGCGGGCGCGCCACCGCCGTCGGCACCCTGCGCCGCGACAAGGGCGGCACCGACCGCTTCCTCGCCTCGCTCGCCGAGGCCTTCGTCCGCGGCGGACGGGCCGACTGGTCCGCCCGTACGGCCGGCGGGCGCCGCGTGCCGCTGCCCACCTACGCCTTCCAGCACGAGCACCTCTGGGCCGTCGCGCCGCGCCCCGGCGGGGAGCCGGAGGACGGCGAGTTCTGGAGCGCGGTCGAGGAGGCCGACGTCGAGGCGCTGGCCGCCCGGCTGCGCATCGACAGCGGCGCGCTCGCGCCGGTGCTGCCCGCGCTCTCCGACTGGCACCGCCGCCGGCGGGAGCGCTCGACGCTCGACTCCTGGCGCTACCGGGCGACGTGGAAGCCGGTGCCCGTCACCTCCGCCCGCCTGGACGGCACCTGGCTGCTCGTCACCGCCGTGGACGGGGAGGGGGAGGACGTCGCCGAGGCGCTGACCGCGCACGGCGCCACGGTCGAGCGGCTCGTCCTGGACGACACCTGCACCGACCGGCAGCGGCTCGCCGGGCTGCTCGACCCGGGTGAACCGAGCGGCATCGTCTCGCTGCTCGCCACCGCCGAGCACCCGAGCCAGCGCCACCCCGCCCTGCCCGAAGGCGTCGCGCTCACCCTCGCGCTGATCCAGGCCCTCGGCGACACCGGCCAGGACGCGCCGCTGTGGTGCCTCACCCGCGGCGCCGTCGCCGCCGGGCGCACCGACCGGATCGCCAACCCGGTCCAGGCGCAGGTCCACGGCCTCGGCTGGACGGCCGCCCTGGAGCACCCGCAGCGCTTCGGCGGCGTCGTCGACCTGCCCGAGGAGCTCGACCGGCGCGGCGGCGAGCGGCTGGCCGCCGTGCTGGCCGCCCGCGACGAGGACCAGGTGGCGATCCGCCCCTCCGGCGCCTACGCCCGCCGCATCGTCCGCGCCGAGACCGCCACCCGCCGGGAGGCCCGGCCACTGCGCGGCACCGTCCTCATCACCGGCGGCACCGGCACCCTCGCCCCGCACCTGGCGCGCCGCCTCGCCGCCGAGGGCGCCGAGCGGATCGTGCTCACCAGCCGCCGCGGCGCCACCGCGCCCGGCGCCGCCGAACTGCTCGCCGAACTCGCCGCCGCGGGCTGCGCGGCCGAGATGGCGGCCTGCGACCTCACCGACCGCGACGCCGTCGCGCGGATGCTCGCCGACCTCGCCGCCGCCGGCCACGAGGTGCGCACCGTCGTGCACACCGCCGCCGTCATCGAGCTGCTGTCGGTCGAGGAGACCACCCACGAGGCCTTCGCCAAGGTCCTGCACGCCAAGACCGCCGGCGCCCGCCACCTCGACGAACTCCTGCCCGACGACCAGCTCGACGCGTTCGTGCTGTACTCCTCCACCGCCGGCATGTGGGGCAGCGGCCGGCACGCCGCCTACGTCGCCGGCAACGCCTACCTCAACGCGCTCGCCGAGCACCGCCGCGTCCGCGGCGGCCGGGCCACCGCCATCTCCTGGGGCATCTGGGCCGACGACCTGAAACTCGGCCGCGTCGACCCCGGCCAGATCCGGCGCAGCGGCCTGGTCTTCATGGACCCGTCGCTCGCCCTGGACGGCCTGCGCCAGGCCCTGGACGCCGACGAGCAGGTGCTCGCGATCGCCGACGTCGACTGGGAGCGCTACCACCCCGTCTTCACCTCCGGCCGCCCGAGCGCCCTGTTCGAGGACGTCCCCGAGGTGCGCCGACTCGCCGAGGCAGCCGAACGCCCGGCCGGGGACGGCGAGTTCGCCGCCCGACTGCGCGCCCTGCCGGCCGCCGAGCAGGAACGCCGGCTACTGGACCTGGTCCGCGCCGAGGCGGCCACCACGCTCGGCCACGCCTCGCCCGACGTGCTGTCCGAGCAGCGGGCCTTCCGCGACGTCGGCTTCGACTCGCTGACCGCCGTCGACCTGCGCAACCGGCTGGCCGCCGCGACCGGGCTCACGCTGCCCAGCACCCTGGTGTTCGACCACCCGAACCCGCCGGCCCTGGTGCGCTTCCTGCGCGAGAAGATCGCCGGCGCCGCGGTCGCCGGCTCCGCCCCGGCGGCGGCGGGTGTCGCGCTCGACGAGCCGATCGCCATCATCGGCATGAGCTGCCGCTACCCCGGCGGCATCGCCTCACCCGAGGACCTCTGGCGGCTCGTCACCTCGGGCGGCGACGCCATCACCGAGTTCCCGGCGGACCGCGGCTGGGACACCGAGGGGCTCTACGACCCGGACCCGGACGCGCCCGGCCGCACCTACTCGGTGCGCGGCGGGTTCCTGCAGGACGTCGCCGACTTCGACGCCGCGTTCTTCGGCATCTCCCCGCGCGAGGCCCTCGCCATGGACCCGCAGCAGCGGCTCCTGCTGGAGACCGCCTGGGAGGCCATGGAACGCGCCGGCCTCGACCCGTCCACCCTGCGCGGCAGCCTGACCGGCACCTTCATCGGCGCCAGCTACCAGGACTACAGCCCCGGCGACTCCGCCCAGGACGGCGCCGAGGGCCACCTCGTCACCGGCACCATCCCGAGCGTGCTGTCCGGGCGCCTCTCCTACACCTTCGGTTTCGAGGGCCCGGCCGTCACCCTCGACACCGCCTGCTCGTCCTCGCTCGTCGCGCTGCACCTGGCCTGCCAGTCGCTGCGCAACGGGGAGAGCTCCCTCGCCCTGGCCGGCGGCGTCAGCGTGATGGCCACGCCCAACGCGTTCGTCGGCTTCAGCCGCCAGCGCGCGATGGCCGTGGACGGCCGCTGCAAGGCCTACGCCGAGGCCGCCGACGGCATGAGCCTCGCCGAGGGCGTCGGGCTCGTCCTGGTCGAGCGGCTCTCCGACGCCGAGCGGCTCGGCCACCCGGTGCTGGCCGTCCTGCGCGGCTCCGCCGTCAACCAGGACGGCGCCTCCAACGGGCTCACCGCCCCCAACGGGCCCGCGCAGCAGCGCGTGATCCGCGCCGCGCTCGCCAACGCCCGGCTCGCCCCGGGCGAGGTCGACGCCGTCGAGGGCCACGGCACCGGCACCAGGCTCGGCGACCCGATCGAGGCCCAGGCGCTCCTCGCCACCTACGGCCAGGACCGCGAACTTCCGCTGCTGCTCGGCTCGGTGAAGTCCAACATCGGCCACACCCAGATGGCCTCCGGCGTGGCCGGCGTCATCAAGACCGTGCTCGCGCTGCGCAGCGGCGTGCTCCCGGCCAGCCTGCACATCGACCGGCCGTCCACGCACGTCGACTGGACGGAGGGCGCCATCGAGCTGCTCGCCGAGGCGCGCGACTGGCCCGAGACCGGGCGGCCTCGCCGGGCCGCCGTCTCGTCCTTCGGACTCAGCGGCACCAACGCGCACGTGATCCTCGAACAGGTGCCGGTCCCGCCCGCCGCTCCTGCCCCGACGGACGGCGACACCGTGCCCTTCACGCTGTCCGCCCGTACCGACGAGGCCCTGCGCGCCCAGGCCTCGCGGCTGCTCACCGCGCTCGACGAGCAGCCCGAACTGCCGCTCACCGACCTGGCGTTCTCCCTCGCCACCACCCGGACCGCGCTCGACCGCCGCGCCGCCGTCACCACCGGCGACCGCGCCGAGCTGGAGCGCGCCCTCGCCGCGCTGCGGGACGGGCTGCCGGACGCCGCCCTGGTCACCAGCCGACCGGCCGGGGGCGGCCTGGCGTTCCTCTTCACCGGCCAGGGCAGCCAGTACCCGGCCATGGGCCGCGAGTTGTACGACCGGTACCCGGTGTACGCGGAGGCGCTGGACGCCGTGCTCGCCCGCTTCGACCTCGGCTACGAACGGCCCGTCCGGGACGTCCTGTTCGCGCCGGAGGGTTCGGCGGAGGCCGTGCTGCTGGACGACACGGGGTATGCGCAGCCGGCGTTGTTCGCGCTGGAGGTGGCGTTGTTCCGGCTGGTGGAGTCCTGGGGTCTGCGGCCGGACTTCGTAGTGGGTCATTCGATCGGTGAGATCGCGGCGGCTCATGTGGCGGGGGTGTTCTCGTTGGAGGACGCCTGCACGCTGGTCGCGGCCCGGGCCCGGCTGATGTCCGAACTGCCGGGCGGGGGAGCGATGGTGTCCGTCGAGGCGGCGGAGGCGGAGGTGCTGCCGCTGCTGACGGACGGCGTCTCGATCGCGGCCGTCAACGGGCCCGCCTCGCTCGTCCTCGCGGGCGACGAGGACGAAGTCCTGCGTATAGCACGGGAGTTCGGAGTCAACGGGCGACGCACCAAGCGGCTGCGCGTCTCGCACGCCTTCCACTCGCCGCACATGGAGCCGATGCTCGACGCCTACACCCGCGTCGCCGCCACGCTCACCTACGACACCCCGGCGATCCCGCTGATCTCCACCGTCACCGGCGCGCCCGCCACCGCCGACGAGCTCGCCGCGCCCGACTACTGGGCCCGGCAGGTGCGCGGCACCGTCCGCTTCGCCGACGCCGTCCACGCCCTCGCGGGCCACGGCGCCGCCACCTTCCTCGAACTCGGCCCGGACGGCGTCCTCACCGCCGCCGCCCGCGACACCCTCGGCGACGGCGACCGCCTCGTCGGCGTGCCCGCGCTGCGCCGTGGTCGACCCGGCGTCCCGACCCTGACGGCCGCGCTCGCCCGGCTGGCCGTCGGCGGCCTGCGCCCGGACTGGGCTGCCGTCTTCGCCGGCACCGGTGCCCGCCGCGCCGACCTGCCCACCTACCCGTTCCAGCGTGAGCGCTACTGGCCCGAGGCGCGCTCCGTCGCGCCGGTCGGCTCCGACCCGGTGGACGCCGCGTTCTGGGCCGCCGTCGAGCGCGGCGACCTCGCCGCACTCGACACCGGGCTGGACCTCGACCGGGACGCCGTGGCCGCGCTGTCCACGTGGCGCCGCGCCCGCCGCGAGCGCTCCACCGTCGACGCCTGGCGCTACCGCGCCGCCTGGACGCCGCTCGACGCGGCGGGCACGGCGGGCACGGCGGCCCGGCCGTCCGGCCGCTGGCTGGTGCTCGCGTCCGACGACGCGGCGTGGGCGGACGGACTGGTCGACGGGGTGACCCTCCGGGCCGCGGCCGACCGGGCCGCGCTCGCCGCGCAGCTGCGGGACGCAGGGGAGTTCACCGGAGTCCTGTCCCTCCTCGCCCTCGGCGACGACCCGCTCGCGGCCACCGTCACCGCCGTCCAGGCCCTCGGCGACGCCGGGCTGGAAGCACCGCTGTGGTGCCTCACCCGCGGCGCCGTCGCCACCGGCCGCTCCGACCGGCCCGCCGACCCCCGGCAGGCCGCCGTCTGGGGCCTCGGCCGCTCCGCCGCCATCGAACTGCCCACCCGCTGGGGCGGGTTGATCGACCTGCCGGAGCAGCTCGACGACGCCGCGCTGCGCCGCCTGGCCGCCGCGCTCGCCCGCACCGACGGCGAGGACCAGCTCGCCGTCCGCGCCTCCGGCATCTTCGCCCGGCGCCTCGTGCGCCACCCGCTGGGTCACCTGCCGGCTCACTCGCCGGGCGAGCGCCCGGCCGCCCGGCCGTACACGCCCGCCGGTACCGTCCTGATCACCGGCGGCACCGGCGGCCTCGGCGGGCAGCTCGCCCGTAGCCTCGCCGCCCAGGGCGCCGCGCACCTGCTGCTGGTCAGCCGCCGCGGCGCGGACGCCCCCGGCGCCGAGCAGCTGCGCGCGGACCTCACCGCCCTCGGCGCCGACGTCACCCTGGCCGCCTGCGACGCCGCCGACCGGGACGCCCTCGCGGCCGTCCTCGCCGCCGTCCCCGCCGACCGGCCGCTCACCGCCGTGTTCCACACCGCCGGGGTCGTCGCCGACGGCACCCTCGACACGCTGACGGCCGACCGGTTCGCCGAGGTGTTCCGCCCCAAGGTCGACGCCGCGCGCCACCTCGACGAGCTGACCCGCGACACCGACCTCGCCGCCTTCGTCCTGTTCACCTCCACCGCCGGCACCATCGGTGCGGCCGGACAGGCCAACTACGCCGCCGCCAACGCCCATCTCGACGCCCTCGCCGAGCAGCGGCGCGCCGACGGCCGCCCGGCCACCGCGATCGCGTGGGGCCCGTGGGCCGGCGACGGCATGGCCGGGGCCGGAGTGGAGCAGCGGGTGCGCCGGGGCGGCTACAGCCCGATGGCGCCCGAGCGCGCCCTGACCGCCCTCGGGCACGCCCTCGACCACGACGACACCGCGCTCACCGTCGCCGACATCGACTGGCAGCGCTTCGCCGCCGTGTTCACCGCGCAGCGGCCCGTCCCGCTGATCGCCCCGCTGGCCGGGCCGGCCGGCCGGCCGTCGGCGACCGCCCCGGACCCCGGGCTGCGACAGCGCCTCGCCGAGCTCTCCGAGCGGGCCCGGGAACGGTTCGTCCTCGACTTCGTGCGCACCCGCGTCGCGGCCGTCCTCGGCCACGCGGGCGGCGAGCGCGTCGGCGCCGACCAGCCCTTCACCGACCTCGGCATGGACTCCCTCACCACCGTCGAACTGCGCAACGCCCTCACCGCCGCCACCGGCCTGACCCTGCCCGCCACCCTGGTCTACGACCACCCGACCCCGGCCGACCTGGCCGCCCACCTACTCGCCGAACTCCTCGGCACGCTGTCCGAGCCCGACCGGGCCCCGGCCCTGCGGGACGTTTCGGACGACCCGGTCGTGATCGTCGGCATGGCCTGCCGCTTCCCCGGCGGCATCGAGACGCCCGAGGACCTCTGGCGCCTGCTCGGCGACGGCGCCGACGCCGTCCGCCCGTTCCCCACCGACCGCGGCTGGGACCTCGACGCCCTCGGCCGGGGCGGCTCCGCCACCCTCCACGGCGGCTTCCTCGACGGCGTCGGCCGCTTCGACGCCCGCTTCTTCGGCATCTCGCCCCGCGAAGCCCTCGCCATGGACCCCCAGCAGCGCCTCCTGCTGGAGACCTCCTGGGAGGCCCTGGAGCGCTCCGGCATCGCCCCCGACCGCCTGCGCGGCAGCGACACCGGCGTCTTCGTCGGCACCAACGGCCAGGACTACCTGACCGTGCTGCGCCGCGGCACCGCCGACGTCCGAGGCCACGCCGCCACCGGCAACACCGCGAGCGTCCTGTCCGGCCGCCTCTCCTACACCCTCGGCCTGGAGGGCCCGGCCGTCACCGTCGACACCGCGTGCTCCTCCGCCCTCGTCTCGCTCCACCTGGCCGCCCGGGCGCTGCGCGCCGGGGAGTGCTCGCTGGCCCTGGCCGGCGGCGCCTCGGTGATGTCCAGCCCGGACGCCTTCGTCGAGTTCACCGCGCAGGGCGGCCTCGCCGCCGACGGCCGCTGCAAGCCCTTCGCCGACGCCGCCGACGGCACCGCGTGGTCCGAGGGCGCGGGCGTGCTCGTGCTGGAGCGGCTCTCCGACGCCCGGCGGCTCGGGCACCCGGTGCTGGCGGTCGTGCGCGGCAGCGCCGTCAACCAGGACGGCGCCTCGAACGGGCTGACGGCCCCCAACGGGCGCGCCCAGCAGCGGGTGATCCGCGCGGCCCTCGCCGACGCGGGCCTGGCCGCCGCCGACGTCGACGCCGTCGAGGCCCACGGCACCGGCACCGCCCTCGGCGACCCGATCGAGGCGCACGCCCTGCTGGCCGCCTACGGGCGGGACCGCGAACTCCCGCTCCTCCTCGGCTCGGTGAAGTCCAACCTCGGCCACACCCAGGCCGCCGCGGGCGCCGCGGGCGTGATCAAGACGGTCCTCGCGATGCAGCACGGGGAGCTGCCGAAGTCGCTGCACGTCGACGCGCCCTCCCGGCACGTCGACTGGACGGCCGGCGCGGTGGAGCTGCTGACCGAGCCCCGCGACTGGCCGGAGACCGGCCGCCCGCGCCGGGCCGGCGTCTCCGCCTTCGGCGTCAGCGGGACCAACGCGCACGTCCTGCTGGAGCAGGCGCCGGAGGCCTCGGACGACACCGAGGTGGTGGCGAGCGCCGCGCCGTGGGTGGTCTCCGCCAAGTCCGAGGCCGCGCTGGACGCTTCGCTCGGGCGCCTCGCCTCCGTGGCGGGTGCGTCCGCGCTGGACGTCGCGCACTCGCTGGCCGTCGGGCGGGCCTCGCTCGGGCACCGGGCGGTGCTGCTGGACGGCGCCGAGATCGCGCGCGGCGTGGCCGCCGAGCGCTCGACGGCGTTCCTGTTCTCCGGGCAGGGCTCGCAACGGCTCGGCATGGGACGGGAGTTGTACGCCCGCTTCCCGGTGTTCGCCGAGGCCTTCGACGGCGTCTGCGCACGGCTGGACCAGCTGTTGGACCGGCCGCTGCGAGACGTGGTGTGGGGAGCGGACGCTGAGTTGTCGGAGAGGACGGAGTACGCCCAGGCCGGGCTCTTCGCCGTCGGGGTAGCGCTGTTCCGGCTCGTCGAATCGCTCGGTGTGCGGCCGGAGTTCGTGGCCGGACACTCGATCGGTGAGGTGACTGCGGCGCACGTCGCCGGGGTGTTCTCGCTGGAGGACGCGTGCACGCTGGTGGCCGCCCGTGGCCGGCTGATGCAGGCCCTGCCGTCCGGTGGCGCGATGCTCGCGGTGGAGGCCGAGGAGAGTGAAGTCCTGCCACAGCTGGGCGAGTCCGTGTCGATCGCGGCGGTGAACGGGCCGACGTCGGTGGTGGTTTCGGGCACTGCCGACGCCGTTGCGGCGATCGGGGCGCACTTCGCCGACCGGCGGACCACGCGCCTGCGGGTCTCGCACGCCTTCCACTCGCCGCTGATGGAGCCGATGCTGGACGACTTCCGGGCCGTCCTCAACGGGCTCGCGTACGGGGCGCCTTCGATCCCGCTGGTCTCCAACCTGACCGGTGAACTGGGCTCGGACCTCTGCACCCCCGACTACTGGGTGCGCCACGTCCGCGAGACCGTCCGCTTCGCCGACGGCATCCGCGCACTGGAGGAGGCGGGTGCCACCGCCTTCCTGGAGCTCGGCCCGGACGGCGTCCTCGCCGCCCTCGCCGAGCGGCGTCTCGGCGCGGAGAGCGTGACCGCCGCCACCCTCCGCCGCGACCGGCCGGAGGAGCACACCCTGGTCACCGCGTTGGCCCGGCTGCACGTCGCGGGCGTGGCGGTCGACTGGACCGCGCTGCTCGCCGGCACCGGCGCCCGCCGGGTCGACCTGCCCACCTACCCGTTCCAGCGTGAGCTGTACTGGCCCGAGCGCGCACCCGAGGCCGTCGCGGCCGGCGACCCGGCGGACGCCGCGTTCTGGTCCGCCGTCGAGCGCGCCGACACCGCCGCCCTCGGCACGACCCTCGGACTCGACGACGACACCTCGCTCAGCGCGCTGCTCCCCGCCCTCTCGGCGTGGCGCCGCCGCCGGAGCGAGCGGACGGACGCCGACCGGCTGCGCTACCGGGCCGTCTGGAAGCCGTACCCGGCCCCGGCCGGGCCGGACGCCCTGCCGGGCAGGTGGCTGGCCATCGTCCCGGAGGGCCTGGACGACGCCTGGACGTCCGCCGTGCTCGCGGCGCTGGGCGCGGAGGCGCTCCGGGTCGCGACCGACGGGGACCTGGTCGAGCGGCTCGCTGCGCTCGGCGGACCGGTCACGGGCGTGGTGTCCCTGCTCGCCGCCTCGGACGGCGTGCCCACCGGGCCCGCCCGGCCGGACGCCCTGCTCGCCGCCCTCGGTGAGGCCGGCGTCGAGGCCCCGCTGTGGTGCCTCACCCGCGGCGCCGTCGCCGTCGGCGACACCGAGGCCCCGCAGGACGCCGCACAGGCGGCCGTCTGGGGCATCGGCCGGGTGGCCGCCCTCGAACACCCGCGGCACTGGGGCGGGTTGATCGACCTGCCCGAGGCCCCCGACGCGCGCACGTCGGCCCGTCTGCGCGCCCTGCTGACGGCCGGAGACGGTGAGGACCAGCTGGTGCTGCGTCCCGCCGGAGCCTTCGCCCGCCGCCTCGTGCGCGCCACCACGGCCGACACCGCACGCCCGTGGACCCCGCGCGGAACGGTCCTGGTGGTCGGCGACGCGGAGGGCCACGCGGCCCCCACCGCCCGCTGGCTGGCCCACGCGGGCGCCCGGCAGGTGGTGCTGCTCACCGGCGTCGACGGCCAGGCCGTCGACCGCCTGCGCGCCGAGCTCGCCGAGCACGGCGCCGAGCTGACGCTCGTCACCGGCACGCCCGGCGACCCGGAGGCCGTCGCCTCCGTCCTCGGGCTCCCCGAGCTCTCCGCCGTCCTCTACACGGGCCGGGCCGGCGAGCCTGCCGACCACCTCGCCGGGCTGCTCGCCGACCTCGGGGCGCTGGACGAGGCGCTCGCGGACCGGGAGCTCGACGCCTATGTGCTGTTCGGGTCGATCGCCGGCACCTGGGGCGTGAAGGGGCGGGCCGACGAGGCCGCCGCGAGTGCCCTCCTCGATGCCGTCGCCCAGGGCCGCCGTGCCGCCGGGCGAGCCGGCACCGCCGTCTCGTGGGGCGCCTGGGCGGGCAGCACGCCCGATTCCCTGGCCGCGCACCTGCGGGCCAACGGGCTGCCGCCCCTCGCCCCCGACCGCGCCCTCACGGCCCTCGCCACCGCCCTGGACGGCCCCGCCGTCACCGTCGCCGACGTGGCGTGGGAGCGCTTCGCGCCCGCCTTCGCGCAGGACCGGGCGACGCGCCTGTTCGCCGACCTGCCCGAGGCCCGCGCCACCGCGGAGCCGGCGGAGGCGGGCGGCGGCTCCGGCCGCGCCGACACGCTCCGAGCGGACCTGCGTGAGCGGTCGGCGGCCGAGCGCACCGAGGCGCTGCTGACGATCGTGCGGGCCGAGTCGGCCGCCGTGCTCGGCCACGCCGACGCCGACGACGTGCCGTCCGGGCACCCGTTCAAGGACCTCGGCTTCGACTCGCTGACCGCCGTCGACCTGCGCAACCGGCTCACCACCGCGACCGGTCTGCGCCTGCCGGCCACCCTGGTGTTCGACTATCCGACCCCGGCGGCCCTCGCCGCCCACCTGCGGGGCGAACTCTTCGACGAGGAACGGGAGACGGAGCACTCGGCCGCCGTGGCCGACACGGACGACCCGATCGTGATCGTCGGCATGGGCTGCCGCTACCCCGGCGGCGTCCGCTCGCCCGAGGACCTCTGGCGGTTGCTGCGGGAGGGAACCGACGCCATCGGCCCGTTCCCGGTCGACCGCGGCTGGGACCTCGACCGGCTCGCCCACGGCGACCGCGACGGGCGCGGGCGCAGCGTCACCCAGCAGGGCGGGTTCCTGTACGACGCGGGCGAGTTCGACGCGGCCTTCTTCGGGGTCTCCCCGCGCGAGGCGATGGTTGTCGACCCGCAGCAGCGGCTGGTCCTGGAGACCGCCTGGGAGGCGCTGGAGCGTGCCGGGATCGACCCGGCCGGCCTGCGCGGCGGCGACACCGGCGTGTTCATCGGCGGCGGCAGCGGCGACTACCGGCCGTCCATCGGCCAGCTCGGCCACGTCGAGACCGCACAGTCCGCGAGCCTGCTCTCCGGCCGGCTCTCCTACACCCTCGGGCTGGAGGGCCCCTCGGTCAGCGTGGACACCGCGTGCTCCTCGTCCCTGGTGGCCCTGCACCTGGCCGCCCAGGCGCTGCGCTCCGGCGAGTGCTCGCTGGCCCTGGCGGGCGGCGTGACGGTGATGTCGAGCCCGGTCGGGTTCGTCGAGTTCGGCGAGATGGGGGCGCTGTCCCCGGACGGGCGCTGCCGGACGTTCTCCGACGCCGCCGGCGGCACCGCGTGGTCCGAGGGCGTCGGCGTCCTGGTGGTCGAGCGGCTGTCGGACGCCGAGCGCCGCGGCCACCGGGCGCTCGCCGTCCTGCGCGGCTCCGCGATCAACCAGGACGGCGCCTCCAACGGCATCACCGCGCCCAACGGCCCGTCCCAGCAGCGCGTCATCCGGCGCGCCCTGGCCAACGCGGGCCTGGCAGCCACGGAGGTCGACGCCGTCGAGGCGCACGGCACGGGCACGACGCTCGGCGACCCGATCGAGGCCCAGGCGCTCCTCGCGACCTACGGCCAGGACCGCGAACGGCCCGTCCTCATCGGCGCGCTGAAGTCCAACCTGGGCCACACCCAGGCCGCCTCCGGCGTGGCCGGCGTGATCAAGATGGTCCTCGCCATGCGGCACGGCCTGCTGCCGCGCACCCTCCACGTCGACGCGCCCTCCCGGCACGTCGACTGGACGGCCGGCGCCGCCGAGCTCCTCACCGAGGAGACCGCCTGGCCGGCCACCGGCCACCCCCGCCGGGCGGGCGTCTCCGCCTTCGGCGCGAGCGGCACCAACGCCCATGTGATCGTCGAGGCGCCGCCCGCGGCCGAGCCCGCCGAGGCGCGTCCGGACGACCGGCCGCTGCCCGTCCCGCTCTCCGCCGCGACACCCGGAGCGCTGCGCGAGCAGGCCGAGCTGCTGCTCGGCCGCCTGGCCGCGGACCCGGAGCTGACGGTCCGCGACCTCGGCCACTCGCTGGCCACCACCCGCACACTGCTCGACCACCGCGCCGCCGTCCTCGCCGCCGACCGCGACGAGCTGGCACAGGGCCTGCGCGCCCTCGCCGACGGGCAGGCCGCGCCCAACCTGGTCCAGGGCGCGGCCCTGGGCGGGAAGACCGCCTTCCTCTTCCCCGGCCAGGGCTCGCAGCGCCCCGGCGCCGGGCGGGAGCTGTACGCCGCCCACCCGGTGTTCGCCGACGCGCTGGACGCCGCCCTCGCGGGCTTCGAGGGACGACTGGCCGGGCCACTGCGCCCGGTGCTGTTCGCGCCGGAGGGTTCGGCGGAGGCCGTGCTGCTGGACGACACGGGGTATGCGCAGCCGGCGTTGTTCGCGCTGGAGGTGGCACTGTTCCGGCTGGTGGAGTCGTGGGGTCTGCGGCCGGACTTCGTGGTGGGTCATTCGATCGGTGAGATCGCGGCGGCTCATGTGGCGGGGGTGTTCTCGTTGGAGGACGCCTGCACGCTGGTCGCGGCCCGGGCCCGGCTGATGTCCGAACTGCCGGGCGGGGGAGCGATGGTGTCCGTCGAGGCGGCGGAGGCGGAGGTGCTGCCGCTGCTGACGGACGGCGTCTCGATCGCCGCCGTCAACGGCCCGCGCGCCGTCGTCCTCTCCGGAGACGCGGACGCCGTGGAACGCGTCGCCGCCGGATTCGCCGCCGACGGGCGCAGGACTAGGCGTTTGCGGGTGAGCCATGCGTTTCACTCCGTACACATGGACGCCATGCTCGACGACTTCGAGCGGACCGCCCGGGGCATCGCCTACACCGCCCCGCGCATCCCGCTCGTGTCCAACCTGACCGGCGACGTCGTCACCGGCGACACCGGGGCGGCGTACTGGGTGCGCCATGTCCGCGAGGCCGTGCGCTTCGCCGACGGCGTCGCCGCCCTCACCGCCCGCGGTGTGCGCCGTCACCTCGAACTCGGCCCGGACGGCGTGCTGTCCGCCCTCGTCCAGGCCGGCACCGGGGAGGACGCCGACCCGGCCCGCCCGGTGGTCACCGCCACCGCGCTGCGCCACGGCCGCGACGAGTGCACCACCCTGCTCGCCGCCGTCGCCCGCCTGCACACCGACGGGCTCGCGCCGGACTGGTCCGCGGTGTTCGCCGGCACCGGCGCCCGGCGGGTCGACCTGCCCACCTACCCGTTCCAGCGGCAGCGCTACTGGCCCGAGCAGTCGTTCGCCGCGGACCGGCCGTCCGACGGGGAGTTCTGGACGGCGCTGCGCACCGCGTCCTACGACGCGCTCGCCGGCACCCTGGACGTCGACGGCGACGCCCTCGCCCAGGTGCTCCCGGCGCTGCGCGACTGGCACGACCGGCGCGAGGAGCAGGCCGCCGTGGACGCACACCGCCGACGGATCGTCTGGAAGCCGCTCGACCGGCCCCGGACCGCGGCCCCGGCCGGCACCCGGCTCGCCGTCGTGCCCGCCGGTCACGGCGACCCGGCCTGGACGGACGCCGTCCTCGCCGCGCTCGGCGCGGACACCGTCCGGCTGACCGTCGAGGCCGGCGCCGACCGCGCCGGCCTCGCCAAGCAGCTCGCCGAACTCCCGGACGCAGCCGGAGAGATCACCGCCGTGGTCTCCCTCCTGGCGCTCGACGAGTCGGCGGACGGCAGCGTCCCTGCCGGGCTCGCCCGCACCGCCGCCCTGGTGCAGGCCCTCGGCGACGCCCGGATCGGCGCACCCCTGTGGTGCCTCACCCGGGATGCCGTCGCGGCCGCCCCCGGCGACCGCGTCACCGGCCTGGCCCAGGCAGCCGTCTGGGGACTCGGCCGGGTCGCCGCGCTCGAACTCCCGCAGCGCTGGGGCGGCCTGATCGACCTGCCCGCGAGCCTCGACCGGCGCACCGGCACGCTGCTGGCCGCCGTCCTCGCCGACCCGGACGGGGAGGACCAGCTGGCCGTCCGGCCCACCGGGCTCCTCGGCCGGCGCCTGGCCGCGACGCCGGGCGGATCCGGCGGCGACCAGACCGACTGGGACCCGACCGGCACCGTCCTGATCACCGGTGGCACCGGCGCGCTCGGCGCCGAGGTCGCCCGCGGCCTCGCCGCCGCAGGGGCCCGGCACCTGGTGCTGCTCAGCCGCCGCGGCCCCGACGCCCCCGGCACAGCCGGGCTCCGCGCGGAACTCGCCGCTGCCGGCGCCGCCGTCACCATCGCGGCCTGCGACGCGGCCGACCGGCAGGCGCTCGCCGCCGTCCTGGCCGCCGTGCCCGCCGAGCACCCGCTGACGGCCGTCGTCCACGCCGCCGGCGTGCTCGACGACGGCGTGATCGACGGCCTCACCCCCGACCGCTTCGAAGCGGTCTACCGGGCCAAGGCCACCTCGGCCCTCCTGCTCGACGAGCTGACCAGGGACCACGACCTCGCCGTCTTCGCCCTGTTCTCCTCCGCCTCCGCGGCCGTCGGCAACCCCGGCCAGGGCAACTACGCGGCCGCCAACGCCGTCCTCGACGCCCTCGCCGAACGCCGCCGCGCCGACGGACTCACCGCCACGTCCCTCTCCTGGGGCGCCTGGGCCGGCGGCGGCATGGCCGCCGACGCCCGGGCCGGCGAGGCCGCCCGCCGCACCGGCATCAAGCCGCTCGACCCGGCCGTCGCGGTCGCCGCGCTGCGCCGCGCCGTCCTGGACACCGCCCCGACCACCCTGGTCGCCGACGTCGACCCGGAGCGCTTCGTCCGGGCCTTCACCGCCCTCCGCCCGAGCCGGCTGCTCGCCGACCTCCCCGGCTACGCCGACCCGCAGGGCTCCGGCGAGGGCGACGCGAACGGCCGCGAGCTGCGGGCCGAACTGGCCCCGCTCAGTCCGGCCCGCCGCTCCGCCGCCCTCCTCGGGCTGGTGCGCGGCCGCGCGGCCGAGGTGCTCGGACTGCCCGGCCCCGAGGCCGTCGGCCCCGAGAAGGCCTTCCGCGACCTCGGATTCGACTCGCTCGGCGCGATCGAACTGCGCAACCGGCTCGGCGCCGCCACCGGCCTCGACCTGTCCCCGACGCTAGTCTTCGACCACCCGAGCCCGACCGAGCTCGCCGAGCACCTGCTGGGCCTCCTCGTCGACGAGGGCGACGGCGCCGCGGCCGCGGATCCCGAGCGGGCCCGGCTGCGGGCGCTGGTCGAATCCGTCCCGCTGGACCGGCTACGGCGCAGCGGCGTCCTGGACGCGCTGCTGAGGCTCGCCGACGGCGCGCCCGCCCAAGACGCCGACGACGACGAGGACGCCGACGCCATCGACGCGATGGACCTGGACGACCTGGTGCAGGCCGCCCTGCGCAACGACCCCGACCACGCCCAGGACTGACGGAGCAGAGATGACCACGCCCCACGACAAGGTAGTCGCCGCTCTCCGGTCCTCGATGAAGGAGACCGAACGGCTGCGCCACCAGAACCGGCAGCTGCTCGCCGCGGCCGCCGAACCCGTCGCCGTCATCGGCATGGGCTGCCGCTACCCCGGCGGCGTCGCCTCGCCCGAGGACCTCTGGGACCTCGTGGCGGGCGGCACCGACGCCACCGGAGGCTACCCGGCCGACCGCGGCTGGGACCTCGGCGCCCTGGCGGACGCCGGCGTCGACGAGCGCGGCACCCGCGTCTCCCGGCGCGGTGGCTTCCTCGACTCGGTGTCCGGCTTCGACGCCGACTTCTTCGGCATCTCGCCCCGTGAGGCCGTCTCCACCGATCCCCAGCAGCGCCTGCTGCTGGAGACCTCGTGGGAGGCGTTCGAGCGGGCCGGCCTCGACCCGACGGCACTTCGCGGGAGCAGCACCGGCGTCTTCCTCGGCACCAACGGCCAGGACTACGCGTACCTGCTGGTGCGCTCCCTGGCCGACGCCACCGGTGACATCGGCACCGGCATCGCCGCCTCGGCCCTCTCCGGCCGCCTCTCCTACACCCTCGGGCTGGAGGGCCCGGCGGTGACGGTCGACACCGCGTGCTCGTCGTCCCTGGTCGCCCTGCACTGGGCGGTCCAGGCACTGCGGGCCGGCGAGTGCACGCTGGCGGTCGCGGGCGGCGTCAACGTGATGGCGACACCCGGCTCGCTGATGGAGTTCTCCCGGCAGGGCGGACTGGCCGCTGACGGGCGCTGCAAGGCGTTCGCGGACGCGGCGGACGGGACGGGCTGGGCCGAGGGCGTCGGCGTCCTGGTGCTGGAGCGGCTCTCGGACGCCCGCCGCAACGGGCACCGCGTGCTCGCGGTCGTCCGGGGCTCGGCGGTGAACCAGGACGGCGCGTCCAACGGCTTCACCGCGCCCAACGGCCCCTCGCAGCAGCGGGTGATCCGCCAGGCGCTCGCCAGCGCCGGGCTGTCGCCCGCCGACGTCGACGCCGTCGACGGCCACGGGACGGGCACGCCGCTCGGCGACCCGATCGAGGCCCAGGCCCTGCTCGCCACCTACGGGCAGGGACGGGAGGACGGCCGGCCGCTGTGGCTGGGCTCGGTCAAGTCCAACATCGGCCACGCCCAGGCGGCCGCCGGGGTTGCGGGCGTGATCAAGATGGTGCAGGCGCTGCGGCACGGTGTGCTGCCGAAGACGCTGCACGCCGACACGCCGTCCTCGCGCGTGGACTGGTCGGCGGGCGCGGTGCGGCTGCTGGCGGAGGCGCGCGAGTGGCCGGGGGGCGAGCGGCCACGACGGGCGGGGGTGTCCTCGTTCGGGATCAGCGGCACGAACGCGCACGTGATCGTCGAGGAGGCTCCGGCGGAGGATGCTTCCGGGGCGGATCCCTCGGTCGCGCCGGGTGTGGTGCCGTGGGTGGTCTCGGCGAAGTCGGAGGCCGCGCTGAGCGCGCAGCTGGAGCGGCTCACGGGGGTAGGCGGCTCGGCCGGTTCGCCGGTGGACGTGGGGCTGTCGTTGGCGGGGCGCTCGCGGTTCCGGCACCGGGCGGTGCTGGTGGACGGGGGCGAGGTCGCGCGTGGGGTGGCGGGGGAGCGGTCGACGGCGTTCCTGTTCTCGGGGCAGGGGTCGCAGCGGCTGGGGATGGGGCGGGAGTTGTACGCCCGGTTCCCGGTGTTCGCCGAGGCGTTCGACGCGGTGTGCGCCGAGTTCGACCCGGGCTTGCGCGAGGTGGTGTGGGGCGAGGACGCGGAGCTGCTGAACCGGACTGCGTACGCCCAGGCCGGGTTGTTCGCGGTCGAGGTCGCGCTGTTCCGGCTGCTGCAATCGTTGGGTGTGGAGCCGGAGTTCGTGGCCGGGCATTCGATCGGTGAGATCGCGGCGGCGCATGTGGCCGGGGTGTTCTCGCTGGAGGACGCGTGCAAGCTGGTCGCGGCCCGGGGCCGCTTGATGCAGGCGCTTCCGGCGGGTGGCGCGATGCTCGCCGTGCAGGCGACGGAGGACGAAGTCCTGCCGCTGCTCACCGACTTCGTGTCGATCGCCGCCGTCAACGGTCCGAGTTCGGTCGTCGTCTCGGGCACGGAGGAGGCCGTCGCGGCGATCGAGGCGCACTTCGCCGATCGCAAGACCACGCGGCTGAGGGTGTCCCATGCGTTCCACTCGCCGCTGATGGACCCGATGCTGGAGGACTTCCGCGAGGTCCTGAACGGGCTGACGTACCAGGCCCCTTCGATTCCGCTGGTCTCCAACCTCAGCGGCGCCCTCGGCGAGGACTTCACCACCCCCGACTACTGGGTGCGCCACGTCCGCGATGCCGTCCGCTTCGCCGACGGCATCCGCGCCCTGCGCGAGGCCGGGGCCATCGCCTTCGTCGAGCTCGGCCCCGACGGCGTCCTCGCCGCCCTCGCCCAACAGGACCCGGACACCCCCGCACTCCCGCTGCTGCGCCGCGACCGGCCCGAGGAACACACCCTGGTCACCGCGCTCGCCCGGCTGCACGTCGCCGGCGTCCCCGTCGACTGGGCGCGGCTGTTCGACGGCACCGGCGCCCGGCGCGTCGACCTGCCGACGTACGCCTTCCAACACGAGCCCTACTGGCCGGCCCTGGGCAGTGCTGTCGGCGACGTCGCCTCCGCCGGTCTGCTCGCGGCGGACCACCCGCTGCTCGGGGCGGCCGTGCCGCTCGCGGGCACGGACAGCGTCGTCTTCACCGGCCGGCTCTCGCTCGGCACGGCTGCGTGGGAGGGTGACGCGGATGTCTTCCCGGCGGCCGGATTCCTGGAACTGGCGATCCGGGTCGGCGACCACGTCGGCTGCGACCGGGTCGAGCGGCTCGCCGTCACCCGGCCGCTCGCCCTGGCCGGCGCGGGCGGCGGCACGATGCTCCAGGTCCGGGCGGGCGCGCCGGACGAGTCGGGCGCGCGGACGGTGACGTTCTTCTCGCGCCCCGACGGCGGGCTGGACGAGCCCTGGACCGAGCACGCCACCGGGGTGCTGACCACGGGAGCCCGCGCCGCCGACTTCGACGCGGCGGTCTGGCCGCCGGTCGGCGCGGTCGAGGACGGCGCCGGTGTCTGGCGGCGTGGTGAGGAGACCTTCGTCGAGGCCGGGCTCCCGGCCGAACTGGCGGGCTCGGCCGCCGGGTTCGGTCTGCATCCGGCGTTGCCGGCCGCCGTCCTGCGGGCGGACGGCCGAGGGCTCGTGCCGGTGGCGTGGTCCGGGGTGTCGCTGCACGCCACGGGTGCCACGGTGGTGCGGGCCCGGCTGGCGCGGACGGGCGCGGACACGCTGTCGCTGGTCCTCGCCGACGCGGCGGGCGAGCCCGTGCTGTCGGCGGAGTCCGTGGAGCTGGGCGAGCCGGCCGCCGCTGCGCACGGGGTGAACGGGTCGCTGCTGCGGCTGGAGTGGGTCGCCGCTGCGCCCGCCCGGCCGGTGAGCGTCCCGTTCGCGGAGGTCGCCGAGCTTGCGGAGCTCGGCGGTGAGGTGCCGGGTGTCGTGGTGGTCCCGGTGGCGGGTGGTTCGACGCCGGAGGCCGTGCACGAGGTGACGGCGTGGGCGTTGGGCCTGGTGCAGGAGTGGCTGGCCGAGCCACGGTTCTCGGACGCGCGCCTCGTCCTCGTCACGCGCGGTGCCATGGCGGGCGGCGAGGTGTCCGACCTCGTCGGCGCCGCCGTGTGGGGCCTGGTGCGGGCGGCCGAGTCGGAGAACCCGGGCCGGTTCGTCCTCGTGGACGCGGACCCGGACCCGGACGGTGGACTGCCGCTGGACGCGGTGCTGGCGACCGGCGAGTCGCAGGTGCTGGTCCGCGCGGGCGCCGTGCGGGTCGCTCGGCTGACCCGCGCTGCGGGTGACGGGTCACCTGCGGGGTGGGGCGCGGGGACGGTGGTGATCACGGGTGGCACCGGTGGTCTGGGCCGGCTCGTCGCGCGCCACCTGGTGGCGGAACACGGCGTGCGGGAGCTGGTGTTGCTGAGCCGGCGCGGGGGCGCCGGCGCGTGGCTGGAGGAGCTGCGGGAGCTGGGCGCCGACGTCGAGGTGGTGGCCTGTGACGCGGCGGACCGGGAGGCGCTCGCGGAGGCGCTGCGCGGCCGGACGGTCACGGGTGTCGTGCACGCGGCCGGTGTGCTGGACGACGGTGTGGTGACGGCGTTGACGCCCGAGCGCCTGTCGGCCGTCCTGCGCCCGAAGGTGGACGCGGCGTGGAACCTGCACGAGCTGACCAAGGGCCAGGATCTCAGGGCCTTCGTCCTGTTCTCGTCGATCTCCGGTGTGCTGGGCAGCGCCGGTCAGGGCAACTATGCGGCGGCCAACGTCTACCTGGACGCGCTGGCGCACTGGCGCCGCCGGCAGGGCCTGCCGGCCCAGTCCTTGGGCTGGGGCGCCTGGGTGCCCGCCGCCGGCATGACCGGGACCCTCTCCGAGGCCGACCTGCACCGCATCCGCGCCACCGGAGTGCCGCCCCTCACCGAGGAGGACGGGCTCGCCCTGCTGGACGCCGCCATGGCCGTCGACGCGCCCTCCCTGGTCGCGACCGGCCGGATGGCCGTCGGCGCCCGCCCGCGCGGCGAGGTGCCGACGCTGTTCCGCGCCCTCCTGCCCGCCGGGCGGCGTACGGCGGTCAGCACCACCGGCACGGCCTTCGCCGCGCGCCTGTACGAGCTGCGCGAGGGCGACCGCTCACGTCACCTCGTCGACCTCGTCCGCACGGAGGCGGCCGGCGTCCTCGGCCACGCCTCGGGCCAGGCGGTCGACCCCGGACGGGAGTTCCGGGACCTCGGGTTCGACTCCCTCACCGCGATCGAGCTGCGCAACCGCCTCGCCGACGTCACCGGGCTCCGGCTCCCGGCGACCATGGTCTTCGACTACCCGACCCCGCACGCCCTCGCCGCGCACCTGAGGGGGGAACTCCTCGGCGAGGAGCACGACCTGGTGGCTCCGGAGGCCGCCACCCGCGCCGACGCCGGGGAGCCGATCGCGATCGTCGGCATGGCCTGCCGCCTGCCCGGCGGCGTGCGGACACCCGAGGACCTCTGGAGGCTGCTGAGCGAGGGCCGCGACGGCATCACCGACTTCCCGACCGACCGGGGCTGGGACCTCGACGCGCTCTTCGGCACCGGCCACGGCGTGAGCGCCACCCGCCGGGGCGGGTTCGTCGCCGGCCTCGGGGACTTCGACGCCGGCTTCTTCGGCATCTCGCCGCGCGAGGCCCTCGCCATGGACCCGCAGCAGCGCCTGCTGCTGGAGACCTCCTGGGAGGCGTTCGAACGGGCGGGCATCGACCCGACGGCGCTGCGCGGCAGCCGGACCGGCGTCTTCGTCGGCACGACGGGACAGGATTACGCCTCGCTGGTGATGAACTCGCGGGAGGAGGTGGAGGGCCACGCGAGCACCGGGCTGGCCAACAGCGTGATCTCGGGCCGGGTGTCGTACTGCTTCGGCCTGGAGGGCCCCGCGCTCACGATCGACACCGCGTGCTCCTCCTCGCTGGTGGCGATGCACCTGGCCGCGCAGTCCCTCACCAGCGGTGAGTGCACCCTGGCGCTGGCCGGCGGGGTGACCGTCCTGTCCACGCCGATGAGCTTCCTCGGCTTCACCCGCCAGGGCGGACTGGCCACGGACGGCCGCTGCAAGGCGTTCGCGGACGGTGCCGACGGGACGGGCTGGTCGGAGGGCGCCGGTGTGCTGGTCCTGGAGCGGCTCTCGGACGCCCGCCGCAACGGGCACCCGGTCCTGGCCGTCGTGCGCGGTTCCGCCGTCAACCAGGACGGTGCCAGCAACGGGCTGACGGCGCCCAACGGCCCGTCCCAGCAGCGGGTGATCCGCCAGGCCCTCGCCAACGCCGGGCTGTCGGCCGCCGAGGTCGACGCCGTCGAGGCGCACGGCACGGGGACGCCTCTGGGTGACCCGATCGAGGCCCAGGCGCTGCTTGCGACCTACGGCCAGGACCGCGAACTCCCGCTGTTCCTCGGCTCGGTGAAGTCCAACCTCGGGCACACCCAGGCGGCGGCCGGTGTCGCGGGTGTGATCAAGACGGTGCAGGCGATGCGGGCGGGCGTGCTGCCGAAGACGCTGTACGTCGACGCGCCGTCCTCGCACGTCGACTGGTCGGCGGGCTCGGTGGAGCTCCTGACGGAGGCACGTGAGTGGCCGGAGGCCGGGCACCCCCGGCGGGCAGGGGTCTCGTCGTTCGGCATCAGCGGGACGAACGCGCATGTGATCGTCGAGCAGGCGCCGGCGGCGGATCGGGCCGCGGCAGCGGGTGTGGCGCCCGGCGTCGGGCCGGGCGTCGTGCCGTGGGTGGTCTCGGGCGCGTCGGAGGCCGCGCTGGACGCGCAACTGGCCGGGCTCGCCGGACTGGACGGCTCGCCGGTGGACGTCGGGCTGTCGCTGGCCGGGCGGTCGCGGTTCGGGCACCGGGCGGTGCTGCTGGACGGTGCCGAGGTGGCGCGCGGCGCGGCGGGGGAGCGGAGGCTCGCGCTGCTGTCCTCCGGGCAGGGCTCGCAACGGCTCGGGATGGGAAGGGAGTTGTATGAGCGCTTCGCTGTCTTCGCGGAGGCGTTCGACGCGGTGTGTTCGGAGTTCGACCCGCCCCTGCGCGACGTGGTCTGGGGAGCGGATGCGGAGCTGTTGAACCGGACGGAGTTCGCCCAGGCGGGGTTGTTCGCGGTCGAGGTGGCGCTGTACCGGCTGGTCGAATCGTTGGGTGTGGAGCCGGAGTTCGTGGCCGGGCATTCGATCGGTGAGATCGCGGCGGCGCATGTGGCCGGGGTGTTCTCGCTGGAGGACGCGTGCAAGCTGGTCGCGGCCCGGGGCCGCTTGATGCAGGCGCTTCCGGCGGGTGGCGCGATGCTGGCGGTGCAGGCGACGGAGGACGAAGTCCTGCCGCTGCTGGGCGAGTTCGTGTCGATCGCGGCCGTCAACGGCCCGTCGTCGGTCGTCGTCTCGGGCACGGAGGAGGCCGTCGCGGCGATCGAGGAGCACTTCGCCGATCGCAAGACGACGCGGCTGAGGGTCTCGCACGCGTTCCACTCGCCGCTGATGGACCCGATGCTGGAGGACTTCCGCGAGGTCCTGAACGGGCTGACCTACCAGGCGCCTTCGATTCCGCTGGTCTCCAACCTCAGCGGCGTCCTCGGCGAGGACTTCACCACCCCCGACTACTGGGTGCGCCACGTCCGCGAGGCCGTCCGCTTCGCCGACGGCGTCCGCGCCCTCGACGCCGCCGGTGCGACGGACTACCTGGAGCTCGGCCCCGGTGGCGTCCTCACCGCCCTCGCCGCGCAGAACCTCGACGAGGGCGCCGACCACGTCGCGGCCCCGGCGTTGCGCGCCGACCGGCCGGAGGAGGGCGCCCTGCTGACCGCGCTCGCCCGCCTCCACGTCGTCGGCGTCCCCGTCGACTGGGCCCGGGTCTTCGACGGCACCGGCGCCCGGCGCGTCGACCTGCCGACCTACGCCTTCCAGCGCGAGCGCTACTGGCCCGCCCGGGCCGCGCGCACCGGCGACGTGACCGGCGCGGGTCTGCGGCCGGCCGAGCATCCGCTGCTGGGCGCGGTGGTCTCCCCGGCCGACTCGGGCAGCGTGCTGCTGACCGGCCGGCTGTCGCTGAAGGCGCAGCCGTGGCTGGGCGACCACCGGGTGGGCGGCGCGGCCGTCTTCCCGGCGACCGGGTTCCTGGAGCTGGCCGTCCGGGCCGCCGACCAGGTGGGCTGCGACCGGGTCGAGCGGCTGACCCTCGCCGAGCCGCTCGGGCTGCCCGAGGACGGCGCCGTCGTCGTCCAGTTGGTGGCCGGAGCCCCGGACGAGACCGGGACGCGCCCGCTGAGCTGCTACGCCCGGCCGGAGGACGCGGCGGACGGTCCGTGGACCTGCCACGCCACCGGCATGCTGGCCATCGGCGAGCGCGAGGTCAGCCTCGACGCCTCCGCGTGGCCCCCGGCGGACGCGGAGGCCGTGGATCCGGCGTTGTGCCACGACTCGCTGGACCACGGCCCGGCGTTCCGCACGCTGCAAGCGGTGTGGAGGCGGGGCGACGAGGTGTTCGCCGAGGCCGTCCTGCCGGGCCGGGCCGAGGACGCGGCGCCGTACGGGCTGCACCCGGCGCTGCTGGAGGCGGCCGTCCAGATCGCCGCCCTGACCGGCGCGGACGAGGGCGCGCGGCTGGTGCCCACGGACTGGCACGAGGTGGTGCTGCACGCGACCGGCGCGGCCGTGGTCAGGATGCGGGTCGCCAGGACGGGGACGGACGCGGTGTCCGTCGAGGTGGCGGACGCGGCGGGCGGGCCCGTGCTGTCGGCGGGATCGCTGACACTGGGCGAGCCGACGGCCGTGGCGGAGCGGGCCGGACTGGCCGGGGCGCTGCTGCGGCTGGACTGGGTGGACGCGCCGGAGCGTGCGGGCGGGCCCGTGCGGGCGGTGACGCTGGGGGAGGACCTGGCGTCGCTCGGCGAGGTGCCGGATGTCGTGCTCGTTCCTGTGGCGGGCGGTTCGTCGCCCGAGGCGGTGCACGAGGTGACGGCGTGGGCGCTGGGCCTGGTGCAGGAGTGGCTGGCCGAGCCGCGGTTCGCTGACGCGCGCCTGGTGTTCACCACCCGGGGGGCGGTGCCGGGCGGTGAGGTCACGGACCTCGTCGGCGGCGCGGTCTGGGGTCTCGTCCGGGCGGCGGAGGCGGAGAACCCGGGCCGGTTCGCCCTGCTCGACGTCGAGCGCGAGTCGGACGTGGAGGCGGCGCTGCCCGTCCTCGCCGCCCGACTGGAGGGTGGGGACTTCCAGTTCAGCGCCCGTGCCGGAGCCGTCCGGGTGGGCCGGCTGGCCAGGGCCGACATGGCCGGCGAACCCTCGAAGGGCTGGGGCTCGGGCACCGTGGTCATCACCGGTGGCACCGGCGGTCTGGGCCGGCTCGTCGCACGGCACCTGGTGACCGAACACGGTGTCCACGACCTGCTGTTGCTGAGTCGGCGCGGGGGCGCCTCCGAGCTGGTGGACGAGTTGCGAGCGTCGGGCGCTCACGTCGAGGTGGTCGCCTGTGACGCCGCCGACCGGGAGGCGCTCGCGCAGGCTCTGCACGGCCGGAGGATCACGGGCGTCGTGCACGCGGCGGGTGTGCTGGACGACGGCGTCGTGAGCGCGCTGACGCCCGAGCGGCTGTCGACCGTCCTGCGCCCCAAGGTCGATGCCGCCTGGAACCTGCACGAGCTGACCAAGGACCAGGACCTCACGGCCTTCGTCCTGTTCTCCTCCATCTCCGGTGTCATGGGCAGCGCCGGTCAGGGCAACTACGCGGCGGCCAACGTCTACCTCGACGCGCTGGCGATCTGGCGCCGCCAACAGGGCCTGGCCGCACAGTCGTTGGGCTGGGGCGCCTGGGTGCCCACGGCCGGTATGACGGGCACGCTCACCGAAGCCGACCTGCACCGCATCCGCGCCACCGGCGTCCCGCCCCTCACTGAGGACCAGGGCCTCGCCCTGCTCGACGCCGCCATGGGCGTCGACGAGCCGTACCTCGTCCCCATCGGCCGCGCCACCGGCCCGGCCCGGATGCCCGGCACGGTGCCCGCGCTGCTGCGCGGACTCGTCCGCGGCGCCCGCCGCGCGGCCGAGTCCACCGGCGGGCGCACCGGCGCGGTGGCCGCGCTCGCCGCCCGCCTGACCGAGCTGCGCGAGGCCGACCGGCTGCGCCACGTCGTGGACCTCGTCCGCGCCGAGGCCGCCGCCGTCCTCGGCCACGCCTCGCCGCAGGCCGTCGCCGCTGACCGGGACTTCCACGACCTCGGCGTGGACTCCCTCACGGCACTCGAACTGCGCAACCGCCTGACCGCCGTCACCGGCCTGCGCCTGCCCGCGACCCTGGTCTTCGACCACCCGACGTCCGCCGTCCTCGGCGCACACCTGCTCGGCGTGCTCCTGGACGAGCAGGACGCCGCGGACGGCGCCGCGCTGTTCGGCCAACTCGACCGTCTGGACACGGCCCTGGCGGACCCGGACACCGACGAGGCGACCCGCAACGCGGTCTCCCTCCGGCTGCGCCGAATGCTGGAGAAATTGCGAAACCAGGACGCGCAGAATGCCGAGGACGCCATTGCGGAGCGGCTCGAAGCGGCGAGCGCGGACGAGGTCCTCGCCTTCATCGACAACGAGCTCGGCCGTCTGAGCGACCGCTGAGGACCGCTGAGGACCCGCCGAGAAGCGCCGAGAAACGCCGAGAGACCCGCCTCAACACAGGAAGGCACCACCCCCCATGTCGAACGACAGCAAGCTCGTTGACTACCTCAAGTGGGTCACGGCCGACCTGCACCAGACACGCCAACGACTGCTGGAGGCCGAGTCAGGCCGGCACGAGCCGATCGCCATCGTCGCCATGGCGTGCCGCCTGCCGGGCGGGGTGACCACCCCCGAGGAGCTCTGGCGGCTGGTCGCGGACGGGCGGGACGGCATCACCGGGTTCCCCGCCGACCGCGGGTGGGACATGGCGGCGCTGCTCGGCGAGGGCAGCGGCAGCAGCGCCTCGATCGAGGGCGGGTTCGTCGCGGCCGGTGAGTTCGACGCGGGCTTCTTCGGGATCTCGCCGCGCGAGGCCCTCGCGATGGACCCGCAGCAGCGGCTCCTGCTGGAGACGTCCTGGGAGGCGTTCGAGCGGGCGGGCATCGACCCGGCGGGCCTGCGTGGCACCCGCACCGGCGTGTTCGTCGGCACCGCGGGCGTCGACTACGTCGGCGTGGTGATGAACTCGGACGAGGACATGGAGGGCCACGCGACCACCGGCCTGACGGCGAGCGTGCTGTCCGGCCGGGTGTCGTACACCTTCGGCCTGGAGGGCCCGGCCGTCACCGTCGACACCGCGTGCTCGTCCTCGCTGGTGGCGATGCACCTGGCGTCGCAGGCGCTGCGGGCCGGTGAGTGCACGCTGGCCCTCGCGGGCGGCGTCACCGTGCTGTCGACGCCGATGAGCTTCGCCGGGTTCTCCCGGCAGGGCGGGCTCGCGCCGGACGGGCGCTGCAAGGCGTTCGCGGACGCGGCGGACGGGACGGGCTGGGCCGAGGGCGCGGGCGTCCTGGTGCTGGAGCGGCTCTCGGACGCCCGCCGCAACGGGCATCCGGTGCTGGCCGTCCTGCGCGGCAGCGCCGTCAACCAGGACGGCGCGTCGAACGGTCTGACGGCGCCCAACGGTCCGTCCCAGCAGCGCGTCATCCGCCAGGCGCTGGCCGCCGCCGGGCTGTCGGCCGGCGAGGTCGACGCCGTCGAGGGCCACGGCACGGGGACGCCTCTGGGTGACCCGATCGAGGCCCAGGCGCTCCTCGCGACCTATGGGCAGGAGCGGGAACAGCCGCTGCTGCTCGGCTCGTTGAAGTCCAACATCGGCCACACCCAGGCGGCGGCCGGCGCGGCCGGCGTGATCAAGACGGTGATGGCGCTGCGGCACGGCGTGCTGCCGAGGACGCTGCACGTCGACGCGCCGTCCGCCGAGGTGGACTGGTCGGCGGGGGCCGTCGAGCTGCTCACCGAGGCCCGGGCCTGGCCGGAGGTGGACCGACCGCACCGCGCGGGCGTCTCCGCCTTCGGGATCAGCGGGACGAACGCGCACGTGATCGTCGAGGAGGCGATCGAGGAGGATGCTTCCGGGGCGGATCCCTCGGTCGCGCCGGGTGTGGTGCCGTGGGTGGTCTCGGCGAAGTCGGAGGCGGCGCTGAGCGCGCAGCTGGAGCGGCTCACGGGGGTGGGCGGCTCGGCCGGTTCGCCGGTGGACGTGGGGCTGTCGTTGGCGGGGCGCTCGCGGTTCCGGCACCGGGCGGTGCTGGTGGACGGGGCCGAGGTCGCGCGTGGGGTGGCGGGGGAGCGGTCGACGGCGTTCCTGTTCTCGGGGCAGGGGTCGCAGCGGCTGGGGATGGGGCGGGAGTTGTACGCCCGGTTCCCGGTGTTCGCGGAGGCGTTCGACGCGGTGTGCGCCGAGTTCGACCCGGGCTTGCGCGAGGTGGTGTGGGGCGAGGACGCGGAGCTGCTGAACCGGACGGAGTTCGCCCAGGCGGGGTTGTTCGCGGTCGAGGTGGCGCTGTACCGGCTGGTCGAATCGTTGGGTGTGGAGCCGGAGTTCGTGGCCGGGCATTCGATCGGTGAGATCGCGGCGGCGCATGTGGCCGGGGTGTTCTCGCTGGAGGACGCGTGCGCGCTGGTCGCCGCCCGGGGCCGGCTGATGCAGGCGCTTCCGGCGGGTGGCGCGATGCTCGCCGTGCAGGCGACGGAGGACGAAGTCCTGCCGCTGCTGGGCGATTTCGTGTCGATTGCGGCCGTCAACGGCCCGTCGTCGGTCGTCGTGTCGGGCACGGAGGAGGCCGTCGCGGCGATCGAGGCGCACTTCGCCGACTGCAAGACCACGCGGCTGAGGGTCTCGCACGCGTTCCACTCGCCGCTGATGGACCCGATGCTGGCGGACTTCCGCGAGGTCCTGAACGGGCTGACCTACCAGGCGCCTTCGATTCCGCTGGTCTCCAACCTCAGCGGCGCCCTCGGCGAGGACTTCACCACCCCCGACTACTGGGTGCGCCACGCCCGCGAGGCCGTCCGCTTCGCCGACGGCGTCCGCGCCCTGCGCGAGGCCGGGGCCACCGCCTTCGTCGAGCTCGGCCCCGACGGCGTCCTCGCCGCCCTCGCCCAACAGGACCCGGACACCCCCGCACTCCCGCTGCTGCGCCGCGACCGGCCCGAGGAACACACCCTGGTCACCGCGCTCGCCCGGCTGCACGTCGCCGGCGTCCCCGTCGACTGGGCGCGGCTGTTCGACGGCACCGGCGCCCGGCGCGTCGACCTGCCCACCTACGCCTTCCAACACGAGCGCTACTGGCCGCGCCCGGCCCGTCGGATCGGGGACGTGACCGGCGCGGGCCTGTCGCCCGCCGAGCACCCGCTGCTGGGCGCGAGCGTCGCGCTCGCGAACGCCGAGGGCACGCTGCTGACCGGTCGCCTGTCGCTGAAGGCGCAGCCGTGGCTGGGCGACCACCGGGTGGGCGGTGTGGCCGTCTTCCCGCCGACCGGGTTCCTGGAACTGGCCGTCCGGGCCGGTGACCAGGTGGCCTGCGACCGGGTCGAGCGGCTGACCCTCGCTGAGCCGCTCGTCCTGCCCGAGGACGGCGCGGTCGTCGTGCAGATCCAGGTGGACGCGCCGGTGGCCTCCGGCGCCCGCCCGGTGCGGATCTTCTCCCGCCCGGACGCCGACGCCGACGGCGCGTGGACGGAGCACGCCTCGGGCGAGCTCGTCCGAGGCGAGCGCACGGCCGGGTTCGACGCCTCGGTGTGGCCGCCGAAGGGCGCGGTCGTCGCGGAGCTCACCGGGCTCCGGGAGGAGGCGGACCTGGGCCCGGTCTTCGACGGGCTGCGGTCGGTCTGGCGGCGCGGCGAGGAGATTTTCATCGATGCGGTCCTGCCGGGCGAGGCGGCCGGTGAGGCCGGGGGGTTCGGTGTGCACCCGGCCCTGCTGGCGGCCGTCCTGCGGGCGGACGGCCGGGGGCTGGTGCCGGTGGCGTGGTCCGGGGTGTCGCTGCACGCCTCGGGTGCGTCCGTGGTGCGGGCGCGGCTCGTGCGCACGGGCGCGGAGACGCTCGCGCTCGCCCTCGTGGACGCTGCCGGGGAGCCGGTGCTGTCGGCCGAGGCTCTGACGCTGGCCGAGCCGGCGGCGGTGGCCGTTCATGGGACGGCCGGGTCGCTGCTGCGACTGGAGTGGGTGCCCGCGCCCTCGCGTGCGGGTGAGCCCGTGACGGCGGTGACGCTGGGGGAGGACCTGGCGTCGCTCGGCGAGGTGCCGGACGTCGTGATCGTGCCCGTGGCGGGCGGTTCGTCGCCCGAGGCGGTGCACGAGGTGACGGTGTGGGCGCTGGGCCTGGTGCAGGAGTGGCTGGCCGAGTCGCGGTTCGCTGACGCGCGCCTGGTGTTCGTCACCCGGGGAGCCATGGCGGGTGGCGAGGACCTCGTCGGCGCCGCCGTGTGGGGCCTGGTGCGGGCGGCCGAGTCGGAGAACCCGGGCCGGTTCGTCCTCGTGGACGCGGACGGTGAGCTCCCGCTGGACGCGGTGCTGGCCGTGGGCGAGCCGCAGGTGGTGGTGCGCGACGGCGTCGTCCGGGTGGGCCGACTGACCCGTGCCGCGCTTGCCGACGAACCCTCGTCCGGCTGGGGCACGGGCACCGTGGTCGTCACCGGTGGCACCGGCGGCCTGGGCCGTCTCGTCGCACGCCATCTCGTCACCGAACACGGCGTTCGGGAGCTGCTGTTGCTGAGTCGGCGCGGGGGCGCCTCCGAGCTGGTGGACGCGCTGGCGGAGCTGGGCGCCCGCGCCGAGGTCGTGGCCTGTGACGCCGCCGACCGGGAGGCGCTCGCGCAGGCCCTGCACGGCCGGAGGATCACGGGCGTCGTGCACGCGGCGGGTGTGCTGGACGACGGCGTCGTGAGCGCGCTGACGCCCGAGCGGCTGTCGACCGTCCTGCGCCCCAAGGTCGATGCCGCCTGGAACCTGCACGAGCTGACCAAGGACCAGGACCTCACGGCCTTCGTCCTGTTCTCCTCCATCTCGGGCGTCATGGGCAGCGCCGGTCAGGGCAACTACGCGGCGGCCAACGTCTACCTCGACGCGCTCGCGCACCGGCGCCGCCAACAGGGCCTGCCCGCCCAGTCGTTGGGCTGGGGCGCCTGGATGCCGACGGCCGGCATGACCGGGACCCTTTCGGAAGCCGACCTGCACCGCATCCACGCCTCCGGCGTCCCGCCCCTCACCGAGGAGGACGGTCTCGCTCTGCTCGACGCCGCCATGGCCGTCGACGAGCCGTACCTGGTCGCGACCGGGCGCATGGCCGCCGGCACCCGCCCGCGCGGCGAGGTACCCACGATGTTCCGCGCCCTCCTGCCCGCAGGGCGCCGCACCGCCTCCGCCACCGGCACCGGCGCCGCCGCCGTGACGGCCCTCGCCGCCCGCCTCCACGAGCTGCGCGAGAGCGAGCGGCTGCGCCACGTCGTGGACCTCGTCCGTACCGAGGCCGCCGCCGTCCTCGGCCACGCCTCGCCGCAGGCCGTCGCCGCCGATCGCGACTTCCACGACCTCGGCATCGACTCCCTCACGGCACTCGAACTGCGCAACCGCCTGACCGCCGTCACCGGCCTGCGCCTCCCGGCAACGCTGGTCTTCGACCACCCGACGCCCGCCGCGATCGCCGAACTCGTCCTCGCGGAGGTGCTCGGGCGGCACGACGAGCCGCTCGCCCCGGCCGCGGCGGCCGCCGCCACCGCCGACGACCCGATCGCGATCGTCGGCATGGCCTGCCGCCTGCCCGGCGGGATCGGCACGCCCGAGGAGCTGTGGACACTGGTCGCCGAGGGCCGCGAGGGCATCTCCGACTTCCCGACCGACCGCGGCTGGGACCTCGACACCCTGCTCGGCGGCGGCCCCGACGACCGGGGGCGCAGCGCCACCGCGAAGGGCGGCTTCCTGTACGGGGTGGCCGACTTCGACGCGGCCTTCTTCGGCATCTCGCCGCGTGAGGCCCTCGCGATGGACCCGCAGCAGCGGCTCCTGCTGGAGACGTCCTGGGAGGCCGTCGAGCGCGCCGGGATCGACCCGACGACGCTGCGCGGCAGCCGGACCGGCGTCTTCGTCGGCACGGGCGGCCAGGACTACCTGACGCTCGTCATGAACGCCAGGGAGGACATCGAGGGCCACGCGAGCACCGGCCTGGCCGCGAGCGTGGTCTCCGGCCGGATCTCCTACACCTTCGGCCTGGAGGGCCCGGCGGTCACCGTCGACACGGCGTGCTCCTCCTCGCTCGTGGCGATGCACCTGGCCTCGCAGTCCCTGCGCAGCGGCGAGTGCACGCTGGCGCTGGCCGGCGGCGTCACCGTGATGTCGTCCTCGCTCGGCTTCCCCGGCTTCACCCGGCAGGGCGGACTGGCCCCGGACGGCCGCTGCAAGGCGTTCGCGGACGGTGCCGACGGCACCGGGTGGTCCGAGGGCGCGGGCGTCCTGGTGCTGGAGCGGCTCTCGGACGCGCGCCGCAACGGGCATCCGGTGCTCGCCGTCGTGCGCGGCTCCGCCGTCAACCAGGACGGCGCCTCGAACGGTCTGACGGCCCCCAACGGCCCGTCCCAGCAGCGCGTCATCCGCCAGGCCCTCGCCAACGCGCGCCTCTCGGCGGCGGAGGTCGACTTCGTCGAGGGCCACGGCACGGGCACCACCCTGGGCGACCCGATCGAGGCCCAGGCGCTCCTCGCCACCTACGGGCAGGAGCGCGAACGCCCGTTGCTGCTCGGCTCGTTGAAGTCCAACATCGGCCACACCCAGGCCGCCGCCGGTGCGGCCGGCGTGATCAAGGCCGTGCTGTCGATGCAGCACGGCGTGCTGCCCCGCACGCTGCACGTGGACGCGCCGTCCTCGCACGTCGACTGGACGGCCGGTGACATCCGGCTGCTCACGCGGGCCGAGGAGTGGCCGGAGACCGGCCGACCGCGCCGCGCGGGCGTCTCGGCCTTCGGGATCAGCGGCACCAACGCGCACGTGATCGTCGAGCAGGCTCCCATGATGGATCGGGTCGAGGAGGCGGGAGCGGCGCCGGACGTGGTGCCGGGCGTGGTGCCGTGGGTGCTGGCGGGCAAGTCGGAGGCGGCGCTGGACGCGCAGCTCGCACGGCTCGCCGGGCTGGACGCCTCGCCTGTCGACGTCGGCCTCTCACTGGCCGCCGGGCGGTCGCGGTTCGCGCACCGGGCGGTGCTGCTGGACGGCGCCGAGGTGGCCCGGGGCGTCGCCGACGGCGAGTGCAGGACAACGCTGCTCTTCTCCGGACAGGGATCCCAACGGCTTGGCATGGGACGGGAGTTGTATGCCCGCTTCGCGGTGTTCGCCGAGGCCTTCGATGCGGTCTGTGCGCAGTTCGACCCGGCCTTGCGCGAGGTGGTGTGGGGTTCGGACGCGGAGCTGCTGAACCGGACGGAGTACGCCCAGGCCGGGTTGTTCGCCGTCGAGGTGGCGCTGTACCGGCTGGTCGAATCGCTGGGCGTGCGGCCGGAGTTCGTCGCGGGCCATTCGATCGGTGAGGTCGCGGCGGCGCACGTCGCCGGGGTGTTCTCGCTGGAGGACGCCTGCGCGCTGGTCGCCGCCCGGGGCCGGCTGATGCAGGCGCTTCCGGCGGGTGGCGCGATGCTCGCCGTGCAGGCGACGGAGGACGAAGTCCTGCCCCTGCTAGACGAGTTCGTGTCGATCGCCGCCGTCAACGGTCCGAGTTCGGTCGTCGTCTCGGGGACGGAGGAGGCCGTCGCGGCGATCGAGGAGCACTTCGCCGACCGCCGGACGACGCGGCTGCGCGTGTCCCACGCCTTCCACTCGCCGCTGATGGACCCGATACTGGAGGACTTCCGCGAGGTCCTGAACGGGCTGACCTACCAGGCGCCTTCGATTCCGCTGGTCTCCAACCTCAGCGGCGCCCTCGGCGAGGACTTCACCACCCCCGACTACTGGGTGCGCCACGTCCGCGAGGCCGTCCGCTTCGCCGACGGCGTCCGCGCCCTGCGCGAGGCCGGGGCCACCGCCTTCCTCGAACTCGGCCCCGACGCGGCCCTGTCCCCGGCCGTCCGCCAGACGCTCGACGACGCCCCGGCGGCGGTCGTCGAGCCGGCCGGCCGCCGCGGCCGCCCCGAAGAGACCGCCCTGCTGACCGCCCTCGCCCGCCTCCACGTCGTCGGCGTGCCCGTCGACTGGACACGAGTGTTCGACGGCACCGGTGCCCGCCGCACCGGCCTGCCGACCTACGCCTTCCAGCGCGAACGCTACTGGCCGCAGACGCACGCCCCGGCCGGACGCCCCGGCGCCGCCGCGCCGGACGACCCGTTGGACGCCCGCTTCTGGGCCGCCGTCGAGGGCGAGGACCTGGACGCGCTCGCCGCCGACCTCGCCGTGGACGGCGACGCGCTCGGCGCGGTGCTCCCCGCGCTGTCCGCTTGGCGGCGCCACCACCGGGACCAGTCCCTGCTGGACGCGCTGCGCTTCCACGAGTCCTGGCGCGCCCTGCCGGGCGGCTCCACGGCCCGGCCGTCCGGCCCGTGGCTGGTGGTGGCACCGGCCGAGGGCGGCGACGAGGCGTGGGCCGAGGTGGCCTGCGAGGCCGTCGGACCGGACGTGCTGTGCCTGTCCGTCCCCACCCCGGCGCGCGCCGAGCTCGCCACGCTGCTGCGCGAACTGCCCTCGACCGGGCGCCCGTTCACCGGAGTCCTGTCCCTCCTCGCGCTCGGCCGGGGCGCCGGGCCGGCCGCCGCGACCCTCGCCCTGGTGCAGGCGCTGCGCGACGCCGACGTCACCGCGCCGCTTTGGTGCCTGACGCGCGGCGCGGTCGCCGTGGCCCGTACCGAGGCGCCCACCGCACCCGAACAGGCCGCCGTGTGGGGCCTGGGCCGGGTTGCCGCGCTGGAGCACCCCCAGCAGTGGGGCGGCGCCGTGGACCTGCCCGAGACACCGGACCAGTCCGCCGTGCGCCGCCTGGCCGCCGTGCTCGCCGGTGCGGACGGCGAGGACCAGATCGCGATCCGCACCGCCGCCGTCCACGCCCGCCGCCTCGTCCCGGCCCCGGCCGGCGCGCAGGACGCGGGCTGGACGCCGGGGGACACCCCGGGCACCGTGCTGATCACCGGCGGCACCGGCGGCCGGGGCGCCGCCGTGGCCCGGCAGCTCGCCGCCGCGGGCGCGAGCCACCTGCTGCTGGCGAGCCGCCGCGGGCCGAACGCCCCCGGCGCCGCCGACCTCGCCGAGGAACTGAGCGGCCTGGGCGCCGTCGTGACGATCGCCTCCTGCGACGTCGCCGACCGCGAGGCCCTCACCGCCCTGCTGGCCGCGATCCCCGCCGACGCCCCACTGACCGCCGTCGTCCACGCGGCGGGCACGGTCGACGACGGCGTCCTCGACGACCTGACGCCCGAGCGCCTCGCCGCCGTCCACCGCGTCCGCGCCGAGGCCGCCCTCCACCTGGACGAGCTGACCCGCGGCCTCGACCTGACCGCCTTCGTGCTCTGCTCCTCCGTCGCCGGCGCCGTCGGCACCCCCGGCCGGGCCACCCTCGCCGCCCCGACCGCCGTCCTGGACGCACTCGCCCAGCGCCGCCGCGCCGAGGGCCTGCCCGCCACCTCCGTGGCCTGGGGCGCCTGGGTCGGCGCCGAGTACACCGGCATCGACCCGGCCGCCCCGGCCGAGGACGACGGACGGACCCAGCGCGCCGCCGTACCCGCCCTGCACCCCGACCTCGCCCTGGCCGCGCTGCGCCAGGCCGTCACCCGCCCGGCCCCGGCGCTCGTGCTGCTCGACCTGACGCAGCCGCAGGTCCTGGAGAGCCTCGTCGGCCTGCGCGGCAACCCGCTGCTGCGCGACCTCCCCGCCGCCGGGCCCGTCCTGGAGGCCGCCGCCGCGGCCCGCCGCGACTACGCGACCGCCGCCTCCGAGCTCACCGGACGCCTGCGCGCGCTCACTCCGGCCGAGCGGACCACCCTCCTCACCGATCTCGTCCGCACCCACGTCGCCTCCGTGCTCGGCTACGCCGACAAGTCCGCCGTCGCCCCGGACCGCAAGTTCCGCGACCTCGGCTTCGACTCGCTGACGGCCGTCGAGCTGCCCGCCCGGCTCGGCGCGGCCACCGGCCTCAAGCTGCCCGCCACCTCCGTCTACGACTACCCGACCGCCCAGGCCCTCGCCGAGCACCTCCTCGCCGAGCTCCTCGACACCCCCGCCGACCCGCTGCCGCCCGCCGTGCGGGCCGCGGCCGACGACACCGACCCGATCGCGATCGTCGGCATGGCCTGCCGCCTGCCCGGCGGCGTCACCTCGCCCGACGAGCTGTGGCGCCTGGTCTCCGAGGGCGGCGACGGCATCGCCGGCTTCCCCAGGGACCGTGGCTGGGACCTGCGGACCCTCCTCGTCGGCGACCGCGACGGCCGCGGCCGCAGCACCACCCTGGAAGGCGGCTTCATCGACGCCGTCGCCGACTTCGACGCCTCCTTCTTCGGCATCTCGCCGCGCGAGGCCCTCGCCATGGACCCCCAGCAGCGCCTCCTCCTGGAGACCTCCTGGGAGGCGCTGGAGCGCGCCGGGGTCGACCCGCAGAAGCTCGGCGGCAGCCGCACCGGCGTCTTCGTCGGCACCAACGGCCTCGACTACGCGACGCTCATGATGAACTCGCGCGAGGACATCGGCGGCCACGCCGGCACCGGCCTCGCGTCGAGCGTGCTGTCCGGGCGCATCTCCTACACCCTCGGCCTGGAGGGCCCGGCCGTCACCGTCGACACCGCGTGCTCGTCGTCCCTGGTCGCCCTGCACTGGGCCGCCCAGGCGCTGCGCAACGGCGAGTGCGGACTCGCCCTCGCGGGCGGCGTGACGGTGATGACCACCCCGGTGAGCTTCGCCGGATTCACCGTCCAGAACGGCCTCGCCGCCGACGGCCGCTGCAAGGCCTACTCGGACGCCGCCGACGGCACCAACTGGTCCGAGGGCGTCGGCATGGTCGTCCTGGAGCGGCTGTCCGACGCACGCCGCAACGGCCACGAGGTGCTCGCGATCGTGCGCGGCAGCGCCGTCAACCAGGACGGCGCCTCCAACGGCATCACCGCGCCCAACGGCCCGTCCCAGCAGCGCGTCATCCGCCAGGCCCTGGCGAGCGCCGGCCTGACGCCCGCCGACGTCGACGCCGTCGAGGGCCACGGCACCGGCACCGCCCTCGGCGACCCGATCGAGGCCCAGGCGCTCCTCGCCACGTACGGCCGCCACCGCGAACGGCCGCTCCTGCTCGGCTCGCTGAAGTCCAACATCGGCCACACCCAGGCCGCCTCCGGCGTCGCCGGGGTGATCAAGACCGTGCTCGCCATGCGGCACGGCGTGCTGCCGAAGTCCCTGCACATCGACCGGCCGTCCACCGTCGTGGACTGGACGGCGGGCTCGATCGACCTGCTCACCGAGGCCCGGCCCTGGCCCGAGGTCGACCGGGCCCGGCGCGCCGGGGTGTCCTCGTTCGGGATCAGCGGCACCAACGCGCATGTGATCCTCGAACAGGCCCCCCTGGTGACCGAGTGCACCGAGCACCAGCGCGTGCTGCCGGCCGTCGTCCCGTGGGTGCTCTCCGGCCGCTCCGAGGAGGCGCTGGAGACCCACCTCGCTCGCGCCTCCGCGCTCGAACTCTCCCCGCTGGACATCGGGTTCTCGCTCGCCACCGGGCGCTCCGCCTTCGAGTACCGGGCCGTGCTGCTCGCGTGCGGTGAGGGGCTGACGGAGGTCGCCCGAGGCGTCGCGGCGGACCGCTCGACGGCCTTCCTGTTCTCCGGGCAGGGCTCGCAGCGCCTCGGCACGGGCCGGGAGCTGTACCCGCGCTTCCCGGTCTTCGCGGACGCCTTCGACGCGGTGTGCGCGGTGCTGGACGAGCACCTGGACCAGCCCCTGCGCACGGTCGTGTGGGGCGAGGACGCGGAGCTGCTGAACCGGACTGCGTACGCCCAGGCCGGGTTGTTCGCCGTCGAGGTGGCGCTGTACCGGCTCGTCGAATCGCTGGGCGTGCGGCCGGAGTTCGTCGCGGGCCACTCGATCGGCGAGATCGCCGCGGCCTACGTCGCGGGCGTGTTCTCGCTCGGTGACGCCTGTGCCCTGGTGGCTGCGCGCGGCCGGCTGATGCAGGCGCTTCCGGCGGGTGGCGCGATGCTGGCGGTGCAGGCGACGGAGGACGAAGTCCTGCCCCTGCTAGACGAGTTCGTGTCGATCGCCGCCGTCAACGGTCCGAGTTCGGTCGTCGTCTCGGGGACGGAGGAGGCCGTCGCGGCGATCGAGGAGCACTTCGCCGACCGCCGGACCACGCGGCTGCGGGTGTCCCACGCCTTCCACTCGCCGCTGATGGAACCGATGCTGGCGGACTTCCGCGAGGTCCTGAACGGGCTGACCTACCAGGCCCCTTCGATTCCGCTGGTCTCCAACCTCACCGGCGCCCTCGGCGAGGACTTCACCACCCCCGACTACTGGGTGCGCCACGTCCGCGAGGCCGTCCGCTTCGCCGACGGCGTCCGCGCCCTGCGCGAGGCCGGGGCCACCGCCTTCCTCGAACTCGGCCCCGACGGCGTCCTCACCGCCCTCGCCGAGCAGAGCCTCGGGGACGACGCGGCGGACTGCGTGCGGGCCGCCGCCCTGCGCAAGGACCGCGCCGAGGAGCGCTCCCTGCTGACCGCCCTCGCCGTGCTCCACACGGCCGGCGTTCCGGTCGACTGGGCGGCCCCGTTCGCCGGCACCGGCGCCCGCCGGGTCGACCTGCCCACCTACGCCTTCGACCACCGCCGCTACTGGCCGCGCCCGGCCGCCCTCACCGGCGACGTGACCTCCGTCGGCCTCGTCTCGGCCGAGCACCCGCTGCTCGGCGCCGCCGTCCCGCTCGCCGACGACACCGACGGCGTGCTGTTCACCAGCCGCCTCGCCCTGCGCGTCCACCCGTGGCTGCTCGACCACCGGATCGGCGGCCACCTGGCCTTCCCCGCCGCCGCCTTCGTCGAACTGGCCGTCCGGGCCGGCGACCAGGTCGGCTGCGGCCGGATCGCGGAGCTCACGCTCGGCGACCCGCTGCCGCTCGCCGAGGACGACGAACCCGTCGTGCAGGTGCGCGTCGGCGCCCCCGACGACACCGGCGCCCGCCCGGTGGCCTGCTACGCCCGCCCCGGCGACGCCGCTCCCGACGAGCCGTGGACGCACTGCGCCACCGGCACCCTCGTGCCCCAGGAGAGCGACCTGCCGGACCACGCCCAGGCGGCCTGGCCGCCGGCCGGCGCGCTCGCCGTCGATCTGGACGGCTTCTACCGCGAGCCCGGGCGCGGCCCGGCGTTCCGGGGCCTGCGCGCCGCCTGGCTGCGCGGCGAGGAGGTGTTCGCCGAGGTCGAACTGGACGGCGAACCCGGTGAGGACGCCCGCTACTTCGGCCTCCACCCGGCCCTGCTCGACGCCGCCCTGCACGCCGCCGTGCTGATCGGCGTCGGCACCGAGGAGCAGCTGCCGCAGCCCCAGGCCTGGCAGGGTGTCGCCCTGCACGCCGGGGGAGCGGCCGCCCTGCGGGTGCGCGTCGCCCGCCTCGGCGAGGGCGAGGACACCGTGTCCGTCACCGCCACCGACCCGGCGGGCGGCGCGGTGCTGACCGTCGGCTCGGTCGCCCTGCGCGCCCCGCAGACCGCCACTGCCGCCGCCCGCGCCGGCCGTGACCCGCTGTTCCGGATCGAGTGGGTGCCCGCCCCGGCCACGCCGCCCGCCGCCACGGCGCCGAGCTGCACGGCGCTCGGACGGGACGCCTACGGCACGGGCTCCTCGGCCGCCACGCTCGCGGACCTCGGGCGCCCGGTGCCGGACCTCGTCCTGGTCGCGCTGGACAGCCCGGCCGGTGACGTCCCGGAGGCCGTTCACGCCCACACCACGCGGGTGCTCGCGCTCATCCAGGACTGGCTGGCCGAGGACCGGGCCGCCGCCTCCCGGCTGGTGTTCGTGACCCGGGGCGCCGTCCGGGCCGCCGACGGCGAGACCGTCCGCGACCTGCCCGGCGGCGCCGCCTGGGGCCTGGTCCGCTCGGCGAACTCCGAGCACCCCGGCCGCTTCGCCCTGCTCGACGTCGAACGGACGGAGGACGCGGCCGCGGTGCTGCCGCTGCTGCCCGGACTGCTGGCCGACGGCGAGGCCCAGTTCGCCGTCCGCGGCGGCGCGCTGCGGGTCGGCCGACTGGCCCGGCTCGTGGACGCGGCGGGGCTGCTGCCCCCGGCGGGCACGCCGTGGGTCCTGGACGGCCTGCTTCCCGACGGCCTGGCGCTCGTGCCCTGCCCCGAGACGGCCGGGCCGCCCGCGGCCGGGCAGGTGGCCGTCGCCGTCCGGGTCGCCGTCCACGGAGGCAGCACCGGCGCGGCGGGGGTGGTGACGGAGGTCGGTGACGGCGTATCGGACCTGCGCCCGGGCGACGGGGTGTTCGGCGTGCTGCCCGCGGGGCCGAAGGCGGCCGCCGACCGGCGTCTGCTGGCCCCGCTGCCCGACAGCTGGTCGTTCGAGGCTGCTGCCGCCCTGGCCGCTGACTTCGTTCCCGCCCGGCAGGCCCTCGGTCGCGCACCGGCCGGCCGGACCGTCCATGTGCACGCCACCGCGGCCGGACCGGCCACCGCCGCCGTCGAGCTCGCCCTGCGGCTGGGCGCCGAGGTGTCCGCCACGGCGCCCGACGGGCTGCGCGACGCCCTGCTCGGCCACGGCCTGCCGCCCGAGCGGCTCGTCGACCGCGCGGCGTCGGGCACCGACCTCGTCCTCGACGGCGACGCCTTCGCCCGACTTCCCGTACCGGACGCCGACGAGACCGCCGCGATCCTCGCGGAACTCCTCGGCCTGGCGGAGAGCGGCGAGCTCACCCCGCCCCCGACCGTGGCGCACGACATCCGCGACGCCCGCACCGCGCTCGCCGCCCAGGCGTCCGCCACCCGGACCGTCCTCACGATGCCCGCGGAGCGCGACCCCGACGGCACCGTCCTGATCACCGGCGGCACCGGCGCCCTCGGTCGCCACCTCGCCCGCCGCCTCGCCGTCACCGGCGCCCGCCACCTGCTGCTCACCAGCCGCCGTGGACCGGACGCGCCCGGCGCGGCCGAACTCCTCGCCGACCTGGGGGCCCTCGGCGCCGAGGCCCGCGTCGTCGCCTGCGACACCGCCGACCGCGCCGCCACCGAGGCCCTGCTCGCCGGCATCCCCGCTGAACACCCGCTCACCGCCGTCATCCACACGGCCGGCGTGCTGGACGACGGCATCGTCACCGCCCTCACCCCCGAGCGGCTGTCCGCCGTCCTGCGGCCCAAGGTCGACGCCGTCTGGCAGCTGCACGAGCTCACCCGGCACCTGGACCTCGCCGTCTTCGCCGTCTTCTCGTCCATCGCGGGCGTCATGGGCAGCCCCGGCCAAGGCAACTACGCCGCGGCCAACGCCTTCCTCGACACCCTGATCGACCACCGCAGGTCCCTCGGGCTGGCCGGCACCTCGCTCGCCTGGGGCCCGTGGGCCCAGGAGTCGGGCATGACCAGCGAGCTCAGCGAGACCGACATGCGGCGCATGCAGTCCGGCGGCATCCCGCCGCTCTCCGTCGAGCAGGGCCTCGCCCTGTTCGAGGCCGCCCTCGGCTCCGCCGAACCCCTCGTCATCCCGATGGGCCTGGCCGCCGGGGGCATGCGCCCCCAGGGCGAGGTGCCGCCGCTGTTCCGGGGACTCGTCCGCGCCGCCCGGCGCACCGCCTCCGGGGGCGGCGCGAGCGGCGCCGACGCGGCCGCCGGCTTCACCCGGCAGCTGCTCGACCTCAACGAGCGCGACCGCATGCGCTACCTCGTCGACACCGTCCGCGCCGAAGCCGCCGCCGTCCTCGGCCACCCCTCCCCGGAGGCCGTCGAGGCCGAACGCGACTTCTACGAGCTCGGGTTCGACTCGCTCACCGCCGTCGAACTGCGCAACCGGATCGCCGCCGTCACCGGTCTGCGGATGCCCGCCACCGTCGTCTTCGACAGCCGGTCGCCAGTCGAGCTCGCCACCTGGATCCGCAGCGAGCTCGCCGACCAGCGCACCGAGGACGGTGCCGGGGAGGCCGTGCTCGTGCCCGGCGGTGCACCCGAACTCGACTCCCTGGAGCGGCTGTTCACCGATGCCCTGGCCAACGGCAAGGTGCCCGAGGCCCAGCGCATGCTGGCCACCGTCGCGGCCCTGCGGCCGACCTTCGAGGCGACCGCCGAACTGGAGGACCTGCCCTGGGCGACCCGCCTCGCCGAGGGGCCCCGCCCGACCCGGCTGATCTGCGTGAGCGCGCCGACGGCCAACGCGGGCGTGCACCAGTACGCCCGGCTCGCCGCCCACTTCCGCGGTGAGCGCGAGGTGTCGGCGCTCCCGCTGGTCGGCTTCGCCACCGGCGAGCGGCTGCCCGCCAACCCCGAGGTCGCCACCCGGGTGATCGCCGAGAGCGCCCTGCGCGCCGGCGACGGCCACCCGTTCGTCCTCGCCGGCCACTCCTCCGGCGGCTCCTTCGCCTACGCCGCGGCCGGGCTGCTGGAGCACACGTGGGGCATCCGCCCGGCGGGCGTCGTCCTCTTCGACACGCTGAGCTTCCAGCACAACGCCGACGAGGGCACCGACTACACCGGCATGATGCGGCTCAACTTCACCGGCGCCGACTCGCCGGTGCGGCTGACCAACTCCCGGCTGTCCGCCATGGGCCGCTGGATGGTCCTGCTCAACCGCCTGGAGGTCCAGCACACCACGGCCCCCGTCCTGCTCGTCACCTGCGACCGCGCCCTGACGGGCGTCGACGAGGCCCCCATCGAGCAGCGCGCCCAGGCCGAACCGCTCGTGCCGGGCGCCCGGGTGGTCGGTGTCGACGCCGACCACCTGTCGATGATCCGCGAGGACTCGGCCCTCACCGCCCAGATCGTGGAGGAGTGGCTGCGCGGACAGGAGTGACCGTTCGGCGGACGGGCGTGCCGGGCACCTACGGGTGCCGGGCACGCCCGTCCTGCTGCGCGCTCTAGGGAAAACCGGGGCCGTCCGTGGCGAGACTGGGCGGGCGACGGGTCGGACCTGACGTCAGGAGTCCGCGATCGGCGCCGGAAACCGGCGTACGGCAGGGCCCTCCCGAGCGGCGTTCCTGGCAGACCCCCGGAGAGGTTGACGTCCCGATGTCGAACGAAGACAAGCTCCGCGACTACCTGAAGCGGGCGATCGCGGACCTTCACGAGACCCGCGAGCAGCTCCGCGAGGTGACCGAGCAGCACCGGGAGCCGATCGCCGTGGTCGGCATGGCCTGCCGGCTGCCGGGTGGGGTCGCCTCCCCGGAGGAGCTCTGGGAGCTGGTGCGCGACGGCGTCGACGCCGTCTCCGCCTTCCCCGCCGACCGCGGCTGGGACCTGCCCGAGGGCGCCGTCACCTCCCGGGAGAGCGGATTCCTGCACGACGCGGGCGAGTTCGACGCCGGGTTCTTCGGCATCTCGCCGCGCGAGGCGCTCGCCATGGACCCGCAGCAGCGGATCCTCCTGGAGACCGCCTGGGAGGCCGTCGAACGGGCGGGCATCGACCCGGGGACCCTCACCGGCACCCCGACCGGCGTGTTCGTCGGCGCCGGGCACGGCGGCTACGACAGCGCCGCCACCGCCGGTGGCCAGGTCGCCGAGACCGCCGCCGGACACCTCCTGACCGGCAACACCGTCAGCGTCGCCTCCGGCCGCATCTCCTACGTCCTCGGCCTCGAAGGCCCGGCCATCACGGTCGACACCGCGTGCTCCTCCTCGCTCGTCGCCCTGCACCTCGCCGTCCAGTCGCTGCGCCGCGGCGAGTGCACGCTCGCGCTCGCGGGCGGCGTGACGGTGATGTCGAGCCCGCAGATGTTCACCGAGTTCTCCCGGCAGGGCGGCCTCGCCGCCGACGGCCGGTGCAAGCCCTTCGCGGCGGCGGCCGACGGCACCGCGTGGAGCGAGGGCGCGTCCGTCCTCCTGGTCGAGCGGCTCTCGGACGCGCGGCGCCTCGGGCACCCGGTGCTGGCCGTCGTGCGCGGCTCCGCCGTCAACCAGGACGGTGCCTCCAACGGGCTGACGGCGCCCAACGGCCCCTCCCAGCAGCGGGTGATCCGGGCCGCCCTGGCCGACGCCGGTCTGACGCCCGCCGAGGTGGACGCCGTCGAGGCGCACGGGACCGGGACGACGCTGGGTGACCCGATCGAGGCCCAGGCGCTCCTCGCGACGTACGGGCAGGACCGCGAACGGCCCGTGCTCATCGGCGCGTTGAAGTCCAACACCGGCCACACCCAGGCCGCCTCCGGTGTGGCCGGGGTGATCAAGACGGTGCTCGCGATGCGGCACGGCCTGCTGCCGCGCACCCTGCACCTCGACGCCCCGACCCCGCACGTCGACTGGGCCGCCGGCGCCGCCGAACTGCTGGGCGAGGCCCGCGCGTGGCCCGAGGTCGACCGTCCGTGGCGCGCCGCCGTGTCCTCCTTCGGCGTCAGCGGCACCAACGCGCACGTCGTGCTGGAGGCGGCGCCGGCGGAGCCCGCCGGTGACGTCGCGCCCGAGACGGTGCCCGACGCGGTGCTGCCGTGGCTGCTGTCGGCGCACGACGAGACGGCCCTGCGGGCCCAGGCCGGACGCCTGGCCACCCACCTCCGGACGCGCGGACCGCTCGCCCCGGCCGACGTCGCGTACTCCCTGGCGACCGGCCGGACGGCCATGGCGCACCGGGCCGTCGTCGTCTCGGCCGACCCGGACGAGCGCCTGCGCGCCCTGGAGGCCCTGGCGGCCGGGGGCGAAGGAGCGGGCCTCGTGACGGGCGTGGCGGAGAAGGGGGCGACGGCGTTCCTGTTCTCCGGGCAGGGGTCGCAGCGGCTCGGGATGGGGCGGGAGTTGTATGCCCGGTTCCCGGTGTTCGCCGAGGCCTTCGATGCGGTCTGTGCGCAGTTCGACCCGGCCTTGCGCGAGGTGGTGTGGGGTTCGGACGAGGAGCTGCTGAACCGGACTGCGTACGCCCAGGCAGGGTTGTTCGCGGTCGAGGTGGCGTTGTACCGGCTGGTCGAATCGCTGGGCGTGCGGCCGGAGTTCGTGGCCGGGCACTCGATCGGTGAGGTGGCTGCGGCGTATGTGGCCGGGGTGTTCTCGCTGGAGGACGCGTGCACGCTGGTCGCGGCCCGGGGCCGCTTGATGCAGGCGCTTCCGGCGGGTGGCGCGATGCTGGCGGTGCAGGCGACGGAGGACGAAGTCCTGCCGCTGCTGGGCGAGTTCGTGTCGATCGCGGCCGTCAACGGCCCGATGTCGGTCGTCGTGTCCGGCACGGACGAGGCGGTCGCGGAGATCGCCGCGCACTTCGCCGATCGCAAGACGACGCGGCTGCGCGTCTCCCACGCGTTCCACTCGCCGCTGATGGACCCGATGCTGGAGGACTTCCGTACGGTCCTCGACGGGCTGACGTACCACGCGCCGTCGATCCCGCTGGTCTCCAACCTGACCGGTGGACTGGCTGAGGGCGTCGAGTCGCCGGACTACTGGGTGCGCCACGTCCGCGAGGCCGTCCGCTTCGCCGACGGCATCCGCACGCTCGAAGCCGCGGGTGTCACCCGCTTCCTCGAACTCGGCCCGGACGGCGTCCTCACCGCCATGGCGGCCGAGTCGCTGCCCGCCGAGGTTGCGCCGGCCGCCGTGCTCCGCAAGGACCGCCCCGAGGAGCCGGCCGTCCTGGAGGCCCTCGCCCGCCTGCACGTGCGGGGCGCGGGCCCGGACTGGGCGGCGGTGCTCGCCGGGTCCGGCGGTCGCCGCGTCGACCTGCCCACGTACGCGTTCCAGCGGCAGCGCTTCTGGCTGCCCGAGCTCCGGCGCCGCGACGCCGGCGCCGCCTCGGCCGACCCGGTCGAGGACGCGTTCTGGGCGGCCGTCGAAGCCGGCGACCTGCGGGAGGCGTCGGCCGTCCTCGGGATCGCGGAGCAGTCCGCCGAGGCCTCGCTGGACCTCCTGCTGCCCGTCCTCGCCTCCTGGCGCGGGCAACGGCGCCTGCTGAGCGCGCTCGACGGCTGGACGTACGGGACCACCTGGGTGCCCGTGCGTCGTCTCACCGACGCCGTACCGCAGGGGCGTTGGCTCGCCGTCGTGCCCGAGGACGGGGGGGACGCCTGGCCCGCCACCGTCCTCGACGCCCTGGCCGAGCGCGGCCTGCGGATCGCGCGGGTGGCGGGGGCCGGGGCCCTGGACGCGCTGCTCGCGGACGGCTCCGGCGAGCCGGTGGCGGGCGTGCTCTCGTTCCTCGCCGCCGACGGCCGCCCGGACTCCGGGTATCGCCTCGTGCCCCGGTACCTGCCCGCGACCGTCGGGCTGCTGCGCACCCTGGAGGCGGCCGGCGGTCCGGCGAGGCTCTGGTGCCTCACCCGGGGAGCCGTCGCGGCCGAGGGCGCGGACCGCGTGAGCGAGCCCGAGCAGGCGCAGCTGTGGGGCCTCGGCCGGGTGGCCGCGCTGGAGCACCCGCAGCGCTGGGGCGGCCTGATCGACCTGCCCGCCACCCCCGACGCCCGCACCGCCGTCCGCCTGGCGGGCCTCCTCGCCCAGAGCACCGAGGACCAGCTCGCCCTGCGCGGCTCCGGCGCCTACGCCCGCCGCCTGACCCGGCACCGGTCGGCCGGGCCGGTGACCGCCGCGGGCACGGAGGACTGGACCGCGCCGACCGGAACCATTCTGGTCACCGGCGGTACGGGCGCGCTGGGCGCCCGGGTGGCCCGGTGGCTGGCCGCCGCCGGAGCCGAGCACCTGCTGCTGGTCGGGCGGCGCGGCCCGGAGGCTCCCGGCGCGCGGGAGCTCAGCGCCGACCTGACCGCCCTCGGGGCCAGGGTCACCGTCGCCGCCTGTGACGTCGCCGACCGGGAAGCCCTCGCCGCCCTGCTCGCCGAGCACCCGCCGACCGGCGTCGTGCACGCGGCCGGCGTCCTCGACGACGGAGTCCTGGACGGCCTGACCGTCGACCGGTTCGACGCCGTGCTGCGCGCCAAGGCCGTCGCCGCCCGCAACCTCCACGAGCTGACGGCCGGGCACGACCTGGCGCTGTTCGTGCTGTTCTCCTCGATCACCGGTGTCCTGGGCAACCCCGGCCAGGCCAACTACGCCGCCGCGAACGCCTACCTCGACGCCCTGGCCGAGCACCGCCGCGCCGCCGGGCTGCCCGCCGTCTCCGTCGCCTGGGGCCCGTGGGCCGGCGGCGGCATGGCGGCGGACCACCCGGGCCTCACCGGGCGGATGCGGCGCGGCGGCCTCACACCGATGGATCCGGACCGGGCGCTCGCCGCGCTGCGCCGGGCCCTCGCAACGGACACCTCCGGGCTCACCGTGGCCGACGTCGACTGGAGCGCCCTCGCACCCGTGCTCACCGCCGCCCGTCCGAGCGCGCTGATCGCGGACCTGCCGGAGGTCCGTCGCGCGGCCCACCCGCAAGCCGCCGGGACGGCCGACGAATCGCCGCTGGCCGGGCAGCTGCGCGGCCGCAGCGCCGACGAGCGGGAACGCCTGCTGCTGGAGCTCGTCCGTACCGAGGCCGCCGCCGTCCTCGGGCACGCCTCCACCGCGACGGTCGACGCCGCCCGGGCGTTCCGGGACCTCGGGTTCGACTCGCTGACCGCCGTCGAGCTGCGCAACCGCCTCACCGCCGCGACCGGGCTGCGCCTGCCCGCCACCCTGCTGTTCGACCGGCCGACCCCGGCCGCCGTCGCCGCGCACCTGCGCGCCGAACTGGCCGGCACGGCCGCCGGCGAAGCGTTCACGGCCCCCGCTGTCGCCGCCGACGAGCCGATCGCGATCGTCGCGATGGCCTGCCGCTTCCCCGGCGGCGTGGAGTCGCCGGAGGACCTCTGGCAGCTGCTCGCCGAGGGCCGCGACGCGGTGGGCCCGTTCCCGGCCGACCGCGGTTGGGACACCGACCGCCTGCACCACCCGGATCCGGACCACGAGGGCACCAGTTACGTCGCCGAGGGCGCGTTCCTCACCGCCCCGGCCGACTTCGACGCCGCCTTCTTCGGCATCTCGCCGCGCGAGGCCCTCGCGATGGACCCGCAGCAGCGGCTCCTGCTGGAGACGGTCTGGGAGGCCGTCGAGCGCTCCGGCATCGACCCCGGGGCGCTGCGCGGCTCGCGGACCGGCGTGTTCGTCGGCTCCAACTTCCAGGACTACCAGGTGCTGCTGGACCCGGCCCGGGAGGGCGTCGCCGGGCACGTGATGACGGGAAACGCCGCGAGCGTGATCTCCGGGCGCGTCGCCTACACCCTCGGCCTGGAGGGCCCGGCCGTCACGGTCGACACCGCGTGCTCCTCCTCGCTGGTCGCCCTGCACCTGGCCGCCCAGGCCCTTCGCCGCGGTGAGTGCTCGCTGGCGCTCGCGGGCGGTGTGACGGTGATGTCCACGCCGCAGGTGTTCGTCGAGTTCTCCCGCCAGCGCGGCCTGGCTCCCGATGGCCGCTGCAAGCCGTTCGCCGCCGCTGCGGACGGGACGGGCTGGGCCGAGGGCGTCGGCGTGCTGCTCGTCGAGCGGCTCTCGGACGCGCGGCGCCTCGGGCACCCGGTGCTCGCCGTCGTGCGCGGCTCCGCCGTCAACCAGGACGGCGCCTCCAACGGCCTCACCGCGCCGAACGGCCCGTCGCAGCAACGGGTGATCCGGGCCGCGCTGGCCGACGCCGGTCTGACGCCCGCCGAGGTGGATGCCGTCGAGGCGCACGGCACCGGCACCCGCCTCGGCGACCCGATCGAGGCCCAGGCCCTGCTCGCCGCCTACGGCCAGGACCGCGAACTCCCGCTGCTCCTGGGCTCGGTGAAGTCCAACCTCGGCCACACCCAGGCCGCCGCCGGCGTGGCCGGCGTGATGAAGACCGTGCTCGCGATGCGGCACGGCGAGCTCCCGAAGTCCCTGCACATCGACGGGCCGACCGCGCAGGTCGACTGGAGCTCCGGCGCCGTCGAGCTGCTGCGCGAGGCCCGGGCGTGGCCCGCGACCGGACGGCCGCCGCGCGCCGGCGTCTCCTCGTTCGGCGTCAGCGGCACCAACGCCCACGTGATCCTGGAAGCCGCGCCCGCAGCGGAGCCGCTGCCCGAGCCCGCGTCGGAGCGCCCGGCCCCCGCCCGTCCCCTGCCCTGGCTGCTGTCCGCCCGGACGCCCGACGCCGTGCGCGAGCAGGCTCGCCGGCTCGCCGCCCACGTCCGTGCGGCCGAACCCGCCCCCGACGACGTCGCCCGCTCCCTCGCCACCACCCGAGCCGCCCTGGAGCACCGTGCGGCCGTCGTCGCGCCCGACCGGGCGGCGCTCCTGGACGGCCTGGACGCGCTCGCCGACGGCCGCGCCACCCCCGCCGTCCTGGAGGGCCAGGCCGCGGGGGAGGGCGCACCGGTCTTCGTCTTCCCCGGCCAGGGCTCCCAGTGGGCCGGCATGGCCGTCGAACTCCTCGACACCGCACCGGTGTTCGCGCAGCGCTTCGCCGAGTGCGCAGCCGCGCTGGAGCCGTTCACCGACTGGTCGGCGACGGACGTGCTGCGCGGCGAGCCCGGTGCGCCGGGCTTCGAGCGGGTCGACGTCGTGCAGCCAGTGCTGTTCGCCGTCATGGTCTCGCTCGCCGAACTGTGGCGCGCGCACGGCGTCGAACCGGCCGCCGTCCTCGGCCACTCGCAGGGCGAGATCGCCGCCGCCTGCGTGGCCGGCGCGCTCTCCCTGGACGACGCCGCCCGCGTCGTCGCCCTGCGCAGCCGGGCGATCCGCAAGCTCGCGGGCCTCGGCGGCATGGTCTCGGTGGCCGAGCCGGTCGCCGCCGTCCGCGAGCGCCTGACGCGCTGGGACGAGCGCATCTCCGTCGCCGCCGTCAACGGCCCCGGCTCGGTGGTCGTCTCGGGCGACCCCGAGGCCCTGGACGAGCTGATCGCCGACTGCGAGCGGTCCGGCGTGCGGGCCCGCCGCGTCCCCGTCGACTACGCCTCGCACTCCGCCCACGTCGAGCGCATCGAGCACGAGCTGCTCGACCTCCTCGCGCCGATCGCCCCGCGCAGCGCCGACGTCCCGTTCTGCTCGACCGTCACCGGCACCGTGCTCGACACCGCCGGGCTGGACGCCGCCTACTGGTACCGCAACCTGCGCCACACCGTGGAGTTCGAGCAGGCCACCCGCACCCTGCTGGCCGCCGGACACCGGGTGTTCGTCGAGGTCAGCCCGCACCCCGTGGTGACCACCGGCGTCCAGGAGACGATCGAGGACAGCGGCCTGCCCGCCGCCGCCCTCGGCACCCTGCGCCGCGACGAGGGCGGCCCCGGCCGCTTCCTCCTCGCCCTCGCCGACGCCCGCAACCACGGCGCCCGGGTGGACTGGGACCTGCTCTTCGCCGGTACCGGCGCGCGCGCCGTCGAGCTGCCGACCTACCCGTTCCAGCGGCAGCGCTACTGGCCGCGCCCGGGCGGGACGGGCGGCGACGTCACCACGGCGGGGCTGGCCGCGCCGGAGCACCCGCTGCTCGGCGCCGCCGTCGAACTCGCCCAGGGCGGCGGGCTGGTGGCCACCGCCCGCTGGTCGCTGCACACCCACCCCTGGCTCGCCGACCACGCCGTCGCGGGGACCGTCGTGGTGCCCGGCGCCGCGCTGGTCGAGGCGGTCGTCCGGGCCGGCGACGAGCTCGGCTGCGGGCGCATCGAGGAACTCACCCTGCACGCGCCCGTCCTGCTTCCCGAGCGCGGCGCGCTCCAGGTGCAGATCGAGGTCGGAGCCCCTGACGACACGGGCCGGCGTCCCGTCGCCCTGCACACTCGCCCGGCCGACGCGAACGCGGAGGGCTGGACCCGGCACGCCGACGGCAGCGTCGCCCCCGCCAGGGCCGGGGCCCAGCCGGCGTCGGCGCCCGCGCCGGGGGCCGACGCCTGGCCGCCCGCCGGCGCCGAGCCGATCGACGTCAGCGGCTTCTATCCGGGCCTGAGCGAGGACGGCTACGGCTACGGCCCGGTGTTCCAGGGCGTGCGCGCGGCCTGGCGCCTCGGCACCGCCGTCCACGCCGAGGTCGAGCTGCCCGCGCCGGCCCGCGCCGACGCCGCCCGCTACGGCCTGCACCCCGCCCTCCTCGACGCCGCCCTGCACCCCGCCGGGCTCGGCCCGCTGCGGGGCCGCCCCGGGCTGCCGTTCGCCTGGACCGGCGTCACCCTCCACGCCGCCGGGGCCACCGCGCTGCGGGTGACCCTCACCCCGGCCGGGCCCGACACGGTGTCCGTCGAGATGGCCGACCCGACGGGCCGCCCGGTGGCCGCCATCGAGGCACTGGCGGTGCGCCCGCTCGCCCAGGCCGCCCTCGATCCGGCCGCCCGGGTGGCCCGCGAGGCGCTCTTCCACGTCGACTGGCCGGCCCTGACCCTCCCCGAGCCCGGACCGGCCCCCGCCCGCTGGTCCGTCCTCGGCGAGCCGCCCGCCCACGCGGCGGCCCTCGCCGGGGCGGGGATCACGTTCACCGACGAGGCGGACGTCACGCTCGTCGGACTGACCGGCGACGACCCGCTCGCCGCCCTCGAACGCGCCCTCGCCGTCCTCCAGGACTGGCTCGCCGACGACCGCCCCGACACCACCCTGCTCGTGACCACCCGCCGCGCCGTCGCCGCCGACCCCGCCGAGGACGTCCACGACCTGCCCGCCGCCGCCGTCCACGGCCTCGTCCGCTCCGCCCAGAGCGAGCACCCCGGCCGGATCGTCCTCGCCGACCTGGACGACGACCCCGCCTCCTGGCACGCCCTGCCCGCCGCGCTCGCCACCGGCGAACCCCGGCTCGCGCTGCGCCACGGCGCCGCCCACGCCCCCCGCCTGGCCCGCGCCCACACCGCCGAGCCGCTGCCCGTGCCCGACGGCCCGTGGCGCCTCGACATCCGCACCAAGGGCACCGTCGACAACCTCGAACTCCTGCCGAGCCCCGACACGGCCGCGCCGCTCGAAGCGGGCGAGGTCCGCATCGAGGTCCACGCCGCCGGCCTCAACTTCCGCGACGTCCTCAACTCCCTCGGCATGTACCCGGGCGGCGCCCGCTTCCTCGGCTCCGAGGCCGCCGGCGTCGTGCGCGAACTCGGCCCCGGCGTCACCGGACTCGCCGTCGGCGACCGCGTGCTGGGCATGGTCCCCGGCGGGTTCGGCCCGCTCGCCGTCACCGACCACCGCCTGCTCGCCCGCGTCCCCCGGGGCTGGACCTTCGCCCAGGCCGCGTCCGTCCCCGTCGTCTTCCTCACCGCCTACTACGCCCTGCGCGACCTCGCCGACCTCCAGCGCGGCGAACGCCTCCTCGTGCACGCCGCGACCGGCGGCGTCGGCATGGCCGCCACCCAGCTCGCCCGCCTCTGGGGCGCCGAGGTCTACGGCACCGCGAGCGAGGCCAAGCAGCACCTCCTGCGCGCCGACGGCCTGCCCGACACGGCCATCGCCTCCTCCCGCACCCTCGACTTCGAGGAGCGCTTCCGCACCGCCACCGGCGGCGCGGGCGTGGACGTCGTCCTCAACTCCCTCGCGGGGGAGTACGTCGACGCCTCGCTGCGCCTCCTCGGCCCCGGCGGGCGGCTGATCGAGATGGGCAGGACCGACGTCCGCGACGCCGAGGAGGTCGCCGCCGCCCACGGCGGCGCCCGCTACCAGGCCTTCGTCCTCCAGGAGGCCGGGCCCGAGCGGATCGGGCAGATGCTCGCCGACCTGGTCGAGCTGTTCGAGCAGGGCGCCCTGCGGCCGCTCCCGCTCACCTGCTGGGACGTCACCCGCGCCCGCGAGGCCTTCCGGTACATGGCCCAGGCCCGGCACACCGGCAAGATCGTGCTCACCGTCCCGCGCCCCTGGGCCGCCGACGGCACCGTCCTGATCACCGGCGGCACCGGCACCCTCGGCGCCGAACTCGCCCGCCACCTGGTCACCGCACGCGGCGTGCGGCACCTGCTGCTCGCCGGCCGCAGCGGCCCCGACACCCCCGGCGCGGCAGCCCTCACCGAGGAGCTGACCGCCCTCGGCGCCGAGGTCACCGTCGCCGCGTGCGACGCCGCCGACCGCGAAGCCCTGGCGGCCCTCCTGGCCGCCGTGCCCGCCGAGCACCCGCTCACGGCCGTCGTCCACGCCGCCGGACTCCTCGACGACGGCGTGGTCGAAGGCCTGACGCCCGACCGGCTCGCCGCCGTCCTGCGCCCCAAGGCCGACGCGGCCCGCCACCTGCACGAGCTCACCCGCGGCCTCGACCTCGCCGACCTCGTCCTGTTCTCCTCCGCCGCCGGCGTCTTCGGCTCGCCCGGCCAGGGCAACTACGCCGCCGCCAACGCCTGGCTCGACGCCCTCGCCCAGCACCGCCGCGTCGCCGGCCTGCCCACCACCGCCCTCGCCTGGGGCCTGTGGGCGCAGGCCAGCACGATGACCGCGCACCTCGGCGCGACCGACCGGGCCCGCGCCGAGCAGTCCGGCGCGCTGACCCTCAGTACCCCCGACGGCCTCGCCCTGTTCGACGCGGCCCTCGCCGACCACCGCGCCCTCCTCGTGCCCGTCCGCCTCGACACCGCCGCCCTGCGAGCCCGCGGCGCGGCCGAACTCCCGTCCCTGCTGCGGACGTTGCTGCGCTCATCGGTGGGCACCCCGGCCCGCCGCACCGCGCAGAGCGCCCAGGCCGCCGACGGGCTCCGCGCCCGCCTCGCCGGGCTCACCGCGGCCGACCGCACCGCGGCGCTGCTCGACCTGGTGAACGGCTGCACCGCCGCCGTCCTCGGCCACTCCCCGGCCGACCAGGTCCACGCCGCGCGCACCTTCCGCGAGCTCGGCCTCGACTCGCTGACCGCCGTCGAACTGCGCAACCGCCTCAACACCGCGACCGGCCTGCGGCTGCCCGCGACCCTGGTCTTCGACCACCCCACCCCCGGGGCGCTCGCCGGGCACCTCGCCGACGGCCTCACCGGCACCGGCACCGGCACGGCGACCGGGGCCGGCACCGTGCTGCAGGCCGCCGACGAGCCGATCGCGATCGTCGGCATGGCCTGCCGCTTCCCCGGCGGCGTCGCCACCCCCGAGGAGCTGTGGACGCTGCTGTCCACCGGCACCGACGCCGTCGCCGCCTTCCCCGCCGACCGTGGCTGGGACCTCGACCGCCTCTACGACGGCATCCCCGACCACCCCGACTCCTCCCGCACCCGCGAGGGCGGCTTCCTCGCCGACGCCGCCGGGTTCGACGCCGCGTTCTTCGGCGTCAGTCCCAACGAGGCCCTCGCGATGGACCCGCAGCAGCGGCTCCTCCTGGAGACCTCGTGGGAGGCCATCGAACGCGCCGGCATCGACCCCGGCACGCTGCGCGGCAGCCGCACCGGCGTGTTCGCCGGCCTGTCCTCCAGCGACTACCTCGACCGGGTCGGCCGCGTCCCCGAGGAGGCCGCGCCGTACGTCAGCACCGGCAACGCCGCGAGCGTGATCTCCGGGCGCGTCGCCTACACCCTCGGCCTGGAGGGCCCGGCCGTCACCGTCGACACCGCGTGCTCCTCGTCCCTGGTGGCGCTCCACCTCGCGATCCGCGCGCTGCGCGGCGGAGAGTGCACGCTCGCCCTCGCGAGCGGCGTCACCGTGATGTCCACGCCGATGATCCCGGTCGACTTCGCCCGCCAGCGCGGCCTGGCCGCCGACGGGCGCTGCAAGCCCTTCGCCGACGCCGCCGACGGCACCGGCTTCTCCGAGGGCGTCGGCGTGCTGCTCGTCGAGCGACTCTCGGACGCGCGGCGCCTCGGGCACCCGGTGCTGGCCGTCGTGCGCGGCTCCGCCGTCAACCAGGACGGCGCCTCCAACGGGCTCAGCGCCCCGAACGGCCCGTCGCAGCAACGGGTGGTCCGGGCCGCGCTGGCCGACGCCGGTCTGACGCCCGCCGAGGTGGACGCCGTCGAGGCGCACGGCACCGGCACCCGCCTCGGCGACCCGATCGAGGCCCAGGCGCTCCTCGCCACGTACGGCCAGGACCGCGAACTCCCGCTCCTCGTCGGCTCGGTGAAGTCCAACCTCGGCCACACCCAGGCCGCCGCCGGGGTCGCCGGGGTGATGAAGACTGTCCTCGCCCTGCGGCACGCCGCCCTCCCGCAGAGCCTCCACATCGACCGGCCCAGCACGCACGTGGACTGGGCGGAGGGCGCCGTCGAGCTGCTGGAAGAGCCCCGCGACTGGCCCGCCACCGGACGGCCCCGCCGCGCCGGCGTCTCCTCCTTCGGCCTCAGCGGCACCAACGCCCACGTGATCCTCGAACAGGCCCCCGAGCCGGCGGCTCCGGTGCCCGCGCCCGAGCGCCCCGCCCTGCCCTGGCTGCTCTCCGCCCGCAGCGCCGAGGCCCTGCGCGGCCAGGCCCGCGCCCTGCTCGACCACCTCGACGCCCCCGACACCGACACCGGCGCCGCCGCCGCGCCGCTCGACCTCGCCCACTCCCTCGCCACCGGCCGCGCCCTGCTGGAGCACCGCGCCGCCGTCGTCGGCACGGACGTCGAGGACCTGCGCGCAGGCCTCGCCGCGCTCGCCGACGGCACGCCCGCCCCGGGCGTCGTCACCGGCCGGCACGCCGCCGGGCGCGACCGCCGGGCCGTCCTCGTCTTTCCCGGCCAGGGCTCCCAGTGGGCCGGCATGGGTGCCGAACTGATCGACGCCTCGCCCGAGTTCGCCGAGCGGATCGCCGCCTGCGAACAGGCCCTCGCCCCCTGGACGGACTGGTCGCTCGGCGCCGTCCTGCGCGGCGAGCCCGACGCACCCCCGCTCGACCGCGTCGACGTCGCCCAGCCCGCCCTGTGGGCCACCATGATCGCGCTCGCCGCCTGCTGGCAGGCCCACGGCGTCACCCCCGCCGCCGTCCTCGGCCACTCCCAGGGCGAGATCGCCGCCGCCTGCGTGGCCGGCGCGCTCTCCCTGGAGGACGGCGCGAAGGTCGTCGCCCTGCGCAGCCAGGCCATCGCCCGCGACCTCTCCGGCCACGGCGGCATGGTGTCCGTGCCGCAGGCCCACGCCGACGTCCTCACCCGCATCGAGCCCTACGGCGGCCGGATCTCGGTGGCCGCCGCCAACGGCCCGGCCGGCGTCGTCGTCTCCGGCGAGCCCGACGCCCTCGACGACCTCCTGGCCGGCTGCGCCCGCGACGGCGTCCGGGCCAAGCGGATCCCCGTCGACTACGCCTCCCACTCCGCCCAGGTCGAGCGGATCGAGGAGACCCTCCGCGCCGAACTCGCCGGGCTGACCACGCGCGGGGCCCGCATCCCGTTCTTCTCCACCGTCACCGCCGACTGGCTCGGCGACACCCCGCTCGACGCCGGGTACTGGTACCGGAACCTGCGGCAGACCGTCCGCCTGGAGGAGTCCGTCCGCGCCCTGCTCGCCCAGGGCCACGACGCCTTCCTCGAATGCAGCCCGCACCCCGTGCTCGCCATGGCCGTCGAGGACACCGCGGCCGACGCGGGCGCCCGGGCCGTCGTGCTCGGCACCGTCCGGCGCGAGGACGGCGGCCCGGCCCGGCTGCTGACCTCCCTCGCCGAGGCCCACGTGCGGGGCGTGCGGATCGACTGGCGGCCCGCCCTCGTCGGTGGCCGGACCGTCGACCTGCCCACCTACGCCTTCCAGCGCCGCCGCTACTGGCTCGCCCAGGACGCCGCCCGCACGGGCGCGCCCCTCGACCCCTGCGGGCTGGACCGCGCCGTCCGCCTCGCGGACACCGACACCGTGCTGCTCACCGGCCGGCTCGGCACCACGACGCACCCGTGGACGGCCGACCACCGGGTGCGCGGCACCGTCGTCGTGCCGGGTACCGCGCTGCTCGACTGGGCCGTGCGGGCCGGCGACGAGGCCGGCTGCCCCACCGTCGCCGAGCTCACCGAGCTCACCCCGCTGACCCTGCCCGAGCACGGCACCGTCGACCTCCAGCTCACCGCGGGACCGGCGGACACCGACGGCCGTCGGGCCCTCACCGTCCACGCCCGCCCGACCGGCGCGCCCGACAACACCCCGTGGACCCGCCACGCCACCGGCACCCTGAGCGGCCGCGCCGCCACCGGCACGCCCCTCACGGACTGGCCGCCACGCGACGCCACGGCGGTGGAGACGGTGGAAGGCGCCGAGTACGGCGAGCGCTTCCGTACCGTCCTGGCGCGCTGGCGGCGCGGCGACGAGCTGTTCGCCGAGGTCGCCCTGCCCGAGGAGCACCGCACCGAGACGGCCGGCTTCCGCGTCCACCCCGGCCTGCTCCAGGCCCTGCTCGCCGCCCTGCCCGCCGAAACCGAACCGGGCGGCACCGAACCGGGCGGCGCCGACCCCGCCCAGCCCGCCGACTGGCGGGGCGTCACCGTCCACGCCACCGGCGCCGCAGCGCTCCGCGTCCGGCTCGCCCCGGCCGTCGACGGCGGCCACACGCTCACCGCCGCCGACGCCGACGGCGCCCCCGTGCTCACCGCCGAGGCCGTCACCGTCCGCCCGATCGCGGCCGAGCACCTCGCTCCGGTGGCCGACCCGCTCTACGCGGTCGACTGGGCCCCGGTCGAGACTCCCGCCGACCGCCGTGACCACCTGGCCGTCCTCGGCGAGGACGACGCGCTCGCCGCCACCCTCGGCGCCCGCGCCTACGCCGACCTCGCCGAACTCACCGCCGCGCTCGACGCCGGCGAGCCCGCACCCGCCACCGTCGTCCACCGCCTCACCGCGGCCGACGACGGCGACCCCGTCACCGCCGCGCACCGTGCCGTCCGGGCCGCCCACGGCCTCGCCCGCGCCTGGCTCGGCGAACCGCGCCTCGCCGCCGCCCGCCTCGCCCTGCTCACCCGCGGCGCCGAGGCCACGGCCCCCGGCGACGTCACCGTCCTCGCCCAGGCAGCGGCCCACGGACTCATCCGCTCCGCCCAGTCCGAGAACCCCGGCCGCTTCCTCCTCGTCGACCTCGACGACGACCCGGTCTCCGACGCCGCCCTGCCCTGCGTCCTCGCCGCCCCCGACGAGCCGCGCCTGGCCGTCCGCGGCGGCGCGGTGACGGCGCCCCGGCTGCGCCTCCTGGCCGCCGGGGAAGGCCGGGCCTGGACCTGGAACCCCGCCGGCACCGTCCTGATCACCGGCGGCACCGGCACCCTCGGCGCCCTCGTCGCCCGCCACCTCGTCACCGAACACGGCGTCCGCCACCTCCTGCTCACCGGCCGCCGCGGCCCCGGCGCGCCCGGCGCGGCCGAACTCCTCGCCGACCTCGCGGCCCTCGGCGCCGACGCCCGCGTCGCCGCCTGCGACACCGCCGACCGCGCCGCCCTCGACGCGCTCCTCGCCACCGTCCCCGCCGAACACCCGCTCACCGGCGTCGTCCACGCCGCCGGAGTCCTGCACGACGGGCTGCTCGAAAGCCTGACCGACGACCAGCTCACCGAGGTGCTGCGCCCCAAGGCGGACGCCGCCTGGAACCTCCACCGAGCGACCCGGCACCTGGACCTCTCGGCCTTCGTCCTGTTCTCCTCCTTCGCCGCCACGGCCGGCGGCCCCGGCCAGGCCAACTACGCCGCCGCCAACGCCTTCCTCGACGCCCTCGCCCACCGCCGCCGTGCCGAGGGCCTCCCGGCCGTCTCCCTGGCGTGGGGATACTGGGGAGAATCGAGTGGAATGACGGCCACGCTGGGTGCCGTGGACATCGCCCGCTTCACGCGCTCCGGCATGCTGCCGCTCACGGTCGGCCAGGGCCTCGCCCTGCTCGACGCCGCGAGCCGCATCGACCGACCGCACCTGGCCCCGATCCGGCTCGACCGGCGCGCCCTTGCCACGACCGGGGACGCGCCGCTCTTCGCCGAGCTCGCGCCCCGCCGCGCCGTCCGGCGCACGGCCGCCGGCACCTCGTCCGGTCCCGGCCGTGGCCGCCTGGACCGGCTGTCCGGCCTCGCCGCCGCGCAGCAGGAGAAGCTGCTGCTGGACGTCGTCGTCGGACACCTCGCCGCCGTCCTCGGCCACGGCTCGCCCAAGGCCGTCGACCCCGAGCGCGGATTCCTCGACCTCGGCATGTCCTCGCTGACCGCCGTCGAGCTGCGCAACCGCCTCAACGCCGAACTCGGCCTGCGGCTGCCCACCACGACGATCTTCGACCACCCGTCGCCCACCGCCCTCGCCGGGCGGCTGCGCGAGCTCGTCGGCGCGCCCGTCACCGCTGGGAGCCGGCCCGTCTTCGCCGAACTGGACGACCTGGAGACCGCGCTCTCGGCCACCGAGCTGGACGCCGACTCCCGCACCCGGCTCCTCGCCCGCCTCAGGAGCCTCCAGTGGCGGCTCGACGGCTCCTCCGGGCCCGCCGACGGGCCGGCCACGGCCGCCGACGGGCCGGACGACGCGCTCGACGACACCACCGACGACGAGATGTTCGACCTGATCGACCGCGAACTCGGACTCGCCTGAGGGCCGCGCGCGGACCCGCCGCTGCCCCGCGAACCCGTACCACCCTTCCGAACTGCGAGGTTTCCCACCCATGGCCAGCACGTCCGAGGACAAGCTCCGCGACTACCTCAAGAAGGTCACCGCGGACCTGCGGCGCACGAAGCTGCGCCTGGAGTCCGTCGAGGCGAGGGACGCCGAGCCGATCGCGATCATCGGGATGGCCTGCCGCTACCCCGGCGGCGTCCGCACCCCGGAGGACCTCTGGCGGCTGGTCGCCGACGGCGCCGACGCCATCGGTGACCTCCCGGAAGACCGAGGATGGGACACCGGGGGCCTCTACGACCCCGCCCCCGGCACCCCCGGCAAGAGCTACGTGCGCCACGGCGGATTCCTCGACGGCGTCGCGGACTTCGACGCCGAGCTGTTCGGCATAGCCCCCCGCGAGGCCCTCGCCATGGACCCGCAGCAGCGGCTCCTGCTCGAATCCGCCTGGGAGGCCGTCGAGCGCGCCCGGATCGCCCCCGCCGCCCTGCGCGGCAGCGACACCGGCGTCTTCATCGGTGGCGCCGACACCGACTACGGCTCCCTCGCCCGGCAGACCGACGAGACCGAGGGACACCTGCTCACCGGCGGCGCCGTCAGCGTCCTCTCCGGCCGGATCGCCTACACCCTCGGCCTGGAGGGCCCGGCCGTCACCGTCGACACCGCGTGCTCCTCCGCCCTCGTCGCGCTCCACCTCGCGGTCCGCGCGCTGCGCGCCGGCGAGTGCTCGATGGCCGTCGCCGGCGGCGTCGCCGTCATGCCGACCCCCCGGCTGTTCACCGAGTTCTCCCGTCAGCGCGGCCTCGCCCCCGACGGGCGCTGCAAGCCCTTCGCGGAGGCGGCGGACGGCACCTCCTGGGCCGAGGGCGTCGGCGTCCTGCTCGTCGAGCGGCTCTCGGACGCCCGGCGCCTCGGCCACGAGGTGCTCGCCGTCGTCCGCGGCACCGCCGTCAACCAGGACGGCGCCAGCAGCCGCCTGACCGCGCCCAACGGCCCCTCCCAGCAGCGCGTCATCCGCGCCGCCCTCGCCAACGCCCGGCTCACCGCCGACCAGGTCGACGCCGTCGAGGCCCACGGCACCGGCACCACCCTCGGTGACCCGATCGAGGCCCAGGCACTGCTGGCGACGTACGGGCAGGACCGACCGGCCGACCGGCCGCTGTACCTCGGCGGCGTCAAGTCGAACATCGGCCACGCCCAGGCGGCGGCCGGTGTCGCGGGCGTGATCAAGACGGTGATGGCGCTGCGCGCCGGCGTGCTGCCGGCCACCCTGCACGTCGACGAGCCGTCCTCGCACGTGGGCTGGACGGAGGGCGCCGTCGAGCTGCTGACGGAGGCCCGCGACTGGCCGGAGACCGGCCGTCCGCGCCGGGCGGGCGTGTCCGCCTTCGGCATCAGCGGCACCAACGCCCACGTGGTCCTGGAACAGGCGGTGGAGATCCCGGCGGAGGAGCCCTCGGAGGCCGCCCCGGTCCCGGCCGTCGTGCCGTGGGTGCTGAGCGGTCGGACGCCGGACGCGCTGCGTGCCCAGGCCGCCCGCCTGCGCGACGTCGCTGCGGGCCTGCCGGTCGCGGACGTCGCGGCGGCGCTGGCCACGAGCCGGTCGATGCTCACCCACCGGGCCGTGCTGGTCGGTTCGGATCGGGACGCGCTGCTGCGTGGGCTCGACGCGCTGGTGGCGGGTTCGGGCGGGGCCGTCGAGGGAGCGGTCCGGGGCGGCGGGACGGCGTTCCTGTTCTCGGGGCAGGGGTCGCAGCGGCTGGGGATGGGGCGGGAGTTGTACGCTCGCTTCCCGGTGTTCGCGGAGGCGTTCGACGCGGTGTGCGCGGAGCTGGACCTGCCCGTGCGCGAGGTGGCGTGGGGTTCGGACGCGGAGCTGCTGAACCGGACGGAGTACGCCCAGGCGGCGCTCTTCGCCGTCGAGGTCGCGCTGTTCCGGCTGGTCGAATCACTGGGTGTGCGGCCGGAGTTCGTGGGCGGGCACTCGATCGGTGAGGTGGCTGCGGCGCACGTCGCGGGGGTGTTCTCGCTGGCGGACGCCTGTGCCCTGGTGGCTGCTCGCGGCCGGCTGATGCAGGCGCTGCCGGCGGGTGGCGCGATGCTCGCGGTGCAGGCGACGGAGGACGAAGTCCTGCCGCTGCTGGGTGAGTTCGTGTCGATCGCCGCGGTGAACGGCCCGCGCTCGATCGTCGTCTCCGGCACGGAGGAGGCCGTCGCGGAGATCGAGGCGCACTTCGCCGACCGCAAGACGACGCGGTTGCAGGTCTCGCACGCGTTCCACTCGCCGCTGATGGACCCGATGCTGGAGGACTTCCGTACGGTCCTCGACGGGCTGACGTACCAGGCACCTTCGATTCCGCTGGTCTCCAACCTCACCGGCGACCTGGTCGAGGGCCTTCAGGGGCCCGACTACTGGGTGCGCCACGCCCGCGAGGCCGTCCGATTCGCCGACGGTGTGCGCGCGTTGGAGGCTGCCGGCGTCACCCGCTTCCTGGAGCTCGGCCCCGACGGTGTCCTGACGGCGCTGGCGGCCTCCACCCTTTCCGACGACGCCGTGCCGGCCTCCGCCCTCCGCAAGGACCAGGCCGAGGACACGACCCTCCTGACCGCGCTCGCACGCCTGCACGTCACCGGCGCGCCCGTCGACTGGGCCGCCCTCTTCGCCGGCGCCGCCGTCCGCCCGGTCGACCTGCCGACCTACGCCTTCCAGCACCGCCGCTACTGGCCCACCGCCGCCACGACGGCCGGCGACCTCGGCGCCGCCGGCCTCGACACCGCCGACCACCCGCTGCTCTCCGCCTCGCTCGAACTCTCCGACGACGACGGCCTGGTGTTCACCTCCCGGCTCTCCCGCCAGTCACACCCCTGGCTCGCCGACCACGTCGTGCGCGGCAACGTCCTGCTGCCCGGCACCGCGTTCCTCGAACTGGCCGTCCGCGCCGGCGACGAGGCCGGCTGCGACCGCGTCGAGGAGCTGACCCTGGCCGCACCGCTCGTCCTGCCCGAGCACGAGGGCGTCCAGTTGCAACTGCGGGTCGCCGCGGCCGACGAGAACGGCCGCCGGGCCTTCGCCGTCGCCTCCCGGCCCGAGGGCGCGGACGGCCGCGCCTGGGACCAGCACGCGACCGGCGTCCTGGCCGTGGGGGAGGCGCGCACCGCGTTCGACACGTCCGTCTGGCCGCCGACCGGTGCCGAGGCGGTCGACCTGGCCGGGCTGTACGAGGGCATGGCCGACGGCGGCTACGCGTACGGCCCGGTGTTCCGGGGCCTGCGGGCGGCCTGGCGGCGCGGGGACGAGGTCTTCGCCGACGTCGCCCTGCCGGAGGGCACCGAGGGCACCGGCTACGGCCTGCACCCGGCGCTGCTGGACGCCGCGCTGCACGTGACGGCGGTCAACGGGATGCCGCACGGCGTCGTGCCGTTCGCGTGGGAGGACGTGTCACTGCACGCCTCCGGCGCGTCCTCGGTGCGCGTGCGCGTCACGCGGACCGGTGAGGAGTCCGTCGCGGTGGCGGTCGCCGACGCCGAGGGCTCGCCGGTGGCGTCGGTGGGGTCGCTGGCCCTGCGCGCGGTGTCGGCCGGGGAGCCGGCGGCCGGGCGGGACGGGTTGTTCCGGGTGGACTGGGTGCCGGTGAAGGTCTCCGACGTGCCGGAGTTCGTGGCGGTGGGGTCGCTGGTGGAGGTGCCGGTGGAGGTGCCGCCGGTGGTGGTCATCGAGACGGCCGCCGTCGACGACGACGTGCACGCGCGGACGGCGCAGGCGCTGGAGCTGGTGCAGGGCTGGCTGGCGGAGGAGCGTTTCGCGGGCTCGCGGCTGGTGTTCGTGACGCGTGGTGTGGTGGCGGGGGAGGACCTGCCGGGCGCTGCGGTGTGGGGTCTGGTGCGGTCGGCGATGTCGGAGGAGCCGGGCCGGTTCGGCCTGGTGGATCTGGCCGGTTCGGAAGAACTGCCGCCCGCCGCCCTGGGTCTGGACGAGCCGCAGCTGCTCGTGCGCGACGGGGAGGTCTTCGCGGCCCGGCTCGTGCGCGCCGAGTCGGCAGGCGAGCCGGCGGGCGAGCCGGCGGCGTGGGCGGGCGAGGGCACGGTCCTGATCACCGGCGGCACGGGCGGCCTGGGCCGGGTCATGGCCCGGCACCTGGCCGTCCGGCACGGTGTACGGAAGCTGCTGCTGGTCAGCCGCCGGGGCGCGGACGCGGAGGGCACGGCCGAGCTGCTCGCCGAGCTGGCGGAGGCCGGTGCGGAGGCCGTCGTCGAGGCCTGTGACGTCGCCGATCCGGCCGCGGTGGCAGGCCTGTTCGCGCGGCACGAGATCCGCGCGGTCGTCCACACGGCCGGCGTGATCGACGACGGCGTGATCGGCTCCCTGACCGCTTCGAGGGTTTCGGAGGTCCTGCGCCCGAAGGCGGACGCCGCCTGGAACCTGCACCAGGCCACGAAGGCCCGCGAGTTGACGGCCTTCGTCCTGTTCTCCTCCGTCTCCGGCGTCTTCGGCGGCCCGGGGCAGGCCGCCTACGCGGCGGGCAACGCCTACCTCGACGCGCTGGCGCTGCACCGCCGTTCGCTCGGCCTGCCCGCCGTCTCGCAGGCCTGGGGCCCGTGGACCCGCGACGGCGGCATGATCGGCACGCTCTCCGACGTCGACCTGCACCGGATCGCCCGCTCGGGCATGCCGGAGCTCACCCCCGCCGAGGGCGCCGCGCTGTTCGACGCCTCGCTCGCGGCGGGCGAGCCCGCGATCCTGCCGGTCCGGCTGGACCTCGCGGTGCTGCGGGCCCAGGACTCGGTACCCGCCCTGCTGCGCACCCTGGTGCGCGGCCGCGTCCGGCGCGCGGTGGTCGCCGGCTCGGCCGCCTCGGCGGGCCTCGCGCAGCGCCTGTCGGGGCTGGGCGAGGACGAGCGGCGTGCGGCCGTCCTGGAGCTGGTGCGTGACCGGATCGCCCTGGTCCTGGGCCACGATGCCGGCTCGGTCGTCGACCCGTCGCGGGCGTTCCAGGACCTCGGCTTCGACTCGCTGACGGCGGTCGAGCTGCGGAACCGGCTGCGGTCGGCGACCGGTCTTCAGCTGCCGACCACCGTCGTGTTCGACTACCCGACGGCGAGCGCGCTGGCCGGCTTCGTCCTGGAGGGCCTGTTCGGCGCCGAGGAGGCCGACGAACTCCCGGCCGTTCGAGCGGTGTCGTCGGACGACCCGGTGGTCATCGTCGGCATGGCCTGCCGCTACCCGGGTGGCGTCGAGTCGCCGGAGGACCTGTGGCGGCTGGTGGCCGACGGCGTGGACGCGGTGTCCGAGTTCCCGACGAACCGCGGCTGGGACGTCGACTCGCTCTACAGCGAGGACCGGTCCGTCCCGGGCACGTCGTACACTCGGCGGGGCGCGTTCCTGCACACCGCCGGGGAGTTCGACCACGAGTTCTTCGGCATGAGCCCGCGCGAGGCGCTGGCGACCGACGCGCAGCAGCGCCTGCTGCTGGAGACCTCGTGGGAGGCCTTCGAACGGGCCGGCATCGACCCGGTGTCGCTGCGCGGCAGCCGGACCGGCGTCTTCGCGGGCATCATGTACACGGACTACCGCTCGCTCCTCGACGGCGAGGAGTTCGAGGGCTTCCGAGGGAACGGCAGCGCCCCCAGCGTCGCCTCCGGCCGGGTGTCCTACACCTTCGGCTTCGAGGGTCCGGCGGTGACGGTGGACACGGCGTGCTCGTCGTCGCTGGTGGCGATGCACCTGGCGGCGCAGGCGCTGCGCGGCGGTGAGTGCTCGTTGGCGCTCGCGGGTGGCGTGACGGTGATGTCGACGCCGGGGACGTTCGTGGAGTTCTCGCGCCAGGGCGGTCTGTCGGCCGACGGTCGGTGCCGTTCGTTCGCGGACGCGGCGGACGGTGTGGGCTGGGGCGAGGGCGTCGGCATGGTCGTGTTGGAGCGGCTGTCGGACGCCCGCCGGAACGGGCACCGGGTGCTGGCGGTGCTGCGGGGCAGCGCGGTGAACCAGGACGGTGCGTCGAACGGTCTGACGGCGCCGAACGGCCCGTCGCA
>NZ_JBVHIP010000035.1:0-101772 GCF_055560495.1 Kitasatospora sp. NPDC023176
TGGGCGCCGTTGGCAGTCTGAAAATCACCCGTCACGCCCCTCTCCGCACCCACCCCCTCCACCGCCCCCTCCCGCAGCGCGTCCCTCTCGCCTGGGTGAGTTAGCGGGGGTGGGTGGGCGGGGGAGGGGGGTGGGGGTGCTGGGGGTGGGTGGGAGAAGGTGGGTGGGGAGGGGAGGTGGGTTGGTGGGGGTGCTCCTGGTGGGTGGGGGTTGGGGGTGGGGACTTCAGCGGGTGGTGGTGGCGGCGAGGGTGCGGAAGATGAGGGCGGTGGAGGTGGCGCCCGGGTCCTGGTGGCCGATGCTGCGTTCGCCGAGGTAGGAGGCGCGGCCCTTGCGGGCCTGGAGGGGGACGGTGTCGCGGGCGCCCCGGTCGGCGGCTTCGGCGGCGGCTGCGGCGGCCTCGGGGAGGGTGGCGCCGGTGGCGGCCGCGGTGCGGAAGGCGGCGACGGCCGGGGTCCAGGCGTCCACGATGGTCTTGTCGCCGGGTTCGGCCTTGCCGAGGGCGCGGACCGCGTCCAGGCCGGCTGCCAGGGCCTCGGCGACGGCGGTTGGGCCGGCGGGCTCGGGCAGGGCGGCGCCGATGGCACGGAAGGCCTTGCCGTAGAGCGGGCCGGAGGCGCCGCCGACCTTGGAGATGAGGGTGGTGCCGGTCTTGGTGAGGACGGCGCCGGGGCCGGCGGGCTCCAGGCCGTCCAGGGCGGCGAGGGCGGCGGTGAAGCCGCGCTGGAGGTTGCTGCCGTGGTCGCCGTCGCCGATCGCGGAGTCCAGTTCGGTGAGCCGGGTCCGCTCCTCGTCGACGGCCGCGGCGATCGCGCGGATCCAGGCCTCGGCGAGGGTGCTGTCGAAGTCCATGCCGTCTCCCATCAGGCCCGCTTGAGGGCGGGGGTGTCGACCGGGGCGTCCCAGAGGTCCAGCAGTTGGGCGTCGGCCTTGGTGAGGGTGAGTGAGAAGCCCGCCATGTCGAGGCTGGTGACGTAGTTGCCGACCAGGCTGCGGGCGACCGTGATGCCGTGCTCGGCGAGCCGGGCCGCGACCTCGCCGTAGACCACGTACAGCTCCAGCAGCGGGGTCGCGCCGAGGCCGTTGAGCAGGGCGATCACCTCGTCGCCCGGGGTCAGGTGGTGGTCGGTGAGGATGGTCTCGACCACCTCGGCGGCCAGGTCGCGGGCCGGGCGGAGCTTCTCGCGGCGGCGGCCGGGCTCGCCGTGGATGCCGACGCCGACCTCGATCTCGTCCTCGGGCAGGTCGAAGCCGGGCTTGCCGGCGGCCGGGACGGTGGCCGCGGTGAGCGCGACGGCGAAGGAGCGGGAGGCGGCGTTGACCCGCTCGCCCAGGGCGGCCACCTCGTCCAGGCCGGCGCCGCGCTCGGCCAGCGCGCCGGCCGTCTTCTCGACCAGGACAGTCGCGCCGGTGCCCCGGCGGCCGGCCGTCCAGGTGGAGTCCTCGACCGCGACGTCGTCGTTGACCAGGACGGTGCGGACCTCCAGGCCCTCCTCGGCGGCGAGTTCGGCGGCGAGTTCGAAGTTCATCACGTCGCCGGTGTAGTTCTTCACCACGAAGACCACCCCGGCGCCGTTCTCCACCGCCTTGGCGGCGGCCAGCATCTGGTCCGGGACGGGGGAGGTGAACACCTCGCCGGGGCAGGCGGCGTCGAGCATGCCGGGGCCGACGAAGCCGCCGTGCAGCGGCTCGTGGCCGGAGCCGCCACCAGAGATCAGCGCGACCTTGGGGCCGGCCGGGCGGGCGGCCCGGGTGATCACCCGGTTGGGGACGTCCACCGTCAGCTCGGGGTGGGCGGCGGCGACCCCGGCCAGGGCGTCCTCCAGCACGCTCTCCGGGGTGTTGATCAGCTTCTTCAACGCTCTTCGCTCCCTTGGGTGACCTTGGTGCGGACGCAACAGCGCGGACGCTGCCGGACCCGACGCTACGCCGGACGGGGGGTACCGGCACGGGGCGCGACACGCGCGTTTGTGGTCACCCTCCCGGAGCAGTGGGATGGGGCCGTAAGGTCGGCCGCATGACCGAGCGAAGCGAGAGAATCATCCAAGGGTGCGCGTCTCGCGAAGCGGCCGGCGAGCGGAGCGAGGCGGGCGCATGAGCGAACACGTGGGCATTGTTCTGGTCTCGCACAGCGCCCGGCTCGCGGAGGGGCTGCGCGAGCTGCTCGGCGAACTCGCCTCGGACGGCGTGCGGGTGGTGGTCGCGGCCGGGACGGAGGACGGCGGGCTGGGTACCAGCTACGAGTTGATCGCCGCGGCGGTCGCGGAGGCGGACGGTGGGGCGGGCGTGGTGGTGCTGCCGGACCTCGGCAGCTCGGTGCTCACCGCCGTGACCGTGCTGGAGGACGAACCGAGGCCGGGCGTACGGCTGGTGGACGCGCCGTTCGTGGAGGGCGCGGTGGCCGCCGCCGTCACCGCCTCGGCCGGGGCGGGGCTGGCCGAGGTGGTCGCGGCGGCCGAGGAGGCGCGCGGCTTCCGCAAGCTGCCGTAGGGCCCGGGCTACTTGGCGTCCGCGTAGCAGTCCACCACGGCCGTGCTGAGCGGGAAGCGCACCGGGGTGTCGCCGAAGACCAGCCGCCGGGCCTCGTCGGCGGCCTCGGCGACGGCGGCGGCCACCTCCTCGGCCAGGTTGGCCGGGGTGTGCACGATCACCTCGTCGTGCTGGAAGAACACCAGGTGCGGGCGGTCCGCCGGGACGGCCACCGGCAGTTCGTTCAGCCGTCGGCGCAGCGCGGCCAGCAGGGCGAGCGCCCAGTCGGCGGCGCTGGCCTGGATGACGAAGTTGCGGGTGAACCGGCCGCGGGCGCGGGCGGTGCGGCCGCCGGTCTCGCCGGCGGTGTCGGCCTCGGTGAGGTCGAGGAAGGCGGCGGAGGCGGGCGGGCAGACCCGGCCGAGCCGGGAGGCGACCACGCCGCCGTCCTCGCCGGTGCGGGCGGCGGCCTCGACGTAGCCCATCGCGGCGGGGTAGCGGTGGCGCAGGGTGCTCAGCAGGGGGCCGATGTCGCCGCTGGTCTGCCCGTACATGGCGCCGAGCAGGCCGAGCTTGGCCTTGTCGCGGTCGCCCTGGAAGGCCTGGGCGGCGAGCGCCTCGTAGAGGTCGCCGCCGGCCGCGGTGCGGGCCAGGCCGGTGTCCTGGGAGAGCGCGGCGAGCACCCGCGGCTCCAACTGGGCGGCGTCGGCGACCACCAGCAGCCAGCCCGGGTCGGCGACCACGGCGCGGCGCAGGATGCGCGGGATCTGCAGGGCGCCGCCGCCGCGGCTGGCCCAGCGACCGGAGACCACGCCGCCGACCACGTACTCGGGCCGGAAGCGGCCGCCGCGGGCCCAGGCGTCCTGCCAGGCCCAGCCGTGGGCGACGTGGATCCGGGCCAGCTCCTTGTAGCGGACCAGCAGCCGGGCGGCCGGGTGGTCGACCTCCTTGAGTTCCCAGGAGCGGGTGGAGCCGAGCTGGATGCCGGCCTCGGCGAAGGCCCGCAGCACCTGGGTGTGCGAGTCGGGGTTGAACGGCTTGGCGCCGAGGGCCCGTTGGAGCTCGACGGCGAGGTCGGCGAGCACCCGGGGCTGGGTGCCGGGCACGGTGGGGCGGGGGCCGAGCAGCTCGGTGAGCAGCCGGTCGTGGACGTCGGAGCGCCAGGGCAGGCCGTCGTGGGCGATCTCGGCGGCCACCAGGGCGCCGGCCGACTCGGCGGCGACCAGCAGCCGGAAGCGCTGCCGGGCGGCCGGGTCGGCGATGGCGGCGATCCGCCGCTGCTGTTCGGCGTGCACGGCGACCACGGCGGTCAACGGGTCGGCGCCGGGCGGCAGTTGCAGCCGGTCGGGGGCGAACAGGGTGTCCTGTCCGTCGTCCGCGTCGGCGAGGCCCGGCTCGGGCAGGTCGTCCGGGACGGGCAGGCCGCGCAGCCTGGACCAGGCGGCGCCGAGCGAGCGCGGCGCGCCGAAGCGGCCCTCGTGGGCCAGCAGCAGCGCCTCGACCAGCCGGAGGTCGTGGCAGCGGGCGAGCCGGTCGGGCAGCCGGGGCAGCAGCGGGGCGTACCCGGAGTCGGCGGCGGCCCAGACCCAGCGCGGGTGGTCGACGGCCTCCCGGGCGGCGACGGCCGCGGCGAGGTCGGGGACGGCCTCCGGCGGGCCGAGCGGGTGGCCGGCGTCGTCGAGCGGCTGGAGGCGGCCGCCGGGGCCGTGCGGGTCGGGCGCGAGGGCGGTTCTGGGGGCCACGGCGGGCGTCTCCTCTCGTGCGGTGGGCGGTCGTACGGCTGGGCGGTCGTACGGAGGGCGGGTGTGCGGGTGTGCAGGTGTGCGGTCCGGGAGGTCCGCGCCGTCGACGTTAACGGGTGGGTCTGACAACGATGACCTGGGGTGTATGGGCACGCGGGATGACACCGCGTAGGGTCGGCGAAATGACCGAGAACCCGTTCTTCGCAGCCAGCCCGCTGGTCTACGAACTGCCTCCCTACGCCGAGATCCGGGAGGAGCACTACCTGCCCGCCTACGAGCGCGGGATGGCCGAGCAACTGGCCGAGATCGCGGCGATCACCGGCAGCCCGGCCGTGCCGACCTTCGAGAACACCCTGGTGGCCCTGGAGCGGTCCGGCGGGCTGCTGCGCCGGGTGGACGCGGTGTTCCGCAACCAGTCCTCCTCCGACACCACCGACCTGCTGGACGAGGTGGAGGCGAAGGTCAGCCCGCTGCTCGCGGCCCACCACGACGCGATCCACCTGGACCGGGAGCTGTTCGCCCGGATCGAGGCGCTGCACGCGGACCGCGCCGCGCTGGGCCTGGACCCGGAGTCGCTGCGGCTGCTGGAGCGCTGGTACACCGCGTTCGTCCGCTCCGGCGCCCGGCTGGGCGCGGCCGAGCAGGCCCGGCTGCGCGAGCTGAACGCCGAACTCGCCGCGCTGGGGACCACGTTCCAGCAGAACGTGAACGCCGCCACCCGGGCCGCCGCGCTGGTGGTGGACTCCGCCGAGGAGCTGGCCGGGCTGTCCGAGGGCGCGATCGCCGGTGCGGCGGAGAACGCCCGGGTGCTCGGCCACGAGGGCAAGTACGTGCTGAGCCTGAAGAACACCTCGACCCAGCCCGAGCTGGCCCAGCTCGCCGACCGCTCGGTGCGCGAGCGGCTGCTGGCCGCCTCGCTCGCCCGGGGCACCGGGGACAACGGCCCGCTGGCGATCCGGCTGGCCGCGCTGCGCGCCGAGCGGGCCGTGCTGATGGGCTACCCGAGCCACGCCGCGTACGTGGTGGCGGACGAGACGGCCGGCACGGTGGAGGCGGTGTCCGGGCTGCTGGCCCGGCTGGTGGAGCCGGCCGTGGCGAACGCCCGCCGGGAGGCCGCCGAGCTGGCCCGGGTGGCGGCCGAGGACGGCGTGGCGGAGATCGCCGCGCACGACTGGGCGTACTACTCGGAGAAGGTCCGGCAGGCCTCCTACCAGGTGGACACGGCGGCGCTGCGTCCGTACTTCGAGCTGGAACGGGTGCTGAAGGACGGCGTGTTCTTCGCCGCGAAGCTCGCCTACGGGCTGAGCTTCACCGAGCGGCCGGAGCTGACGGCGCACCACCCGGACGCCCGGGTCTTCGAGGTGTTCGAGGAGGACGGCACCCCGCTGGGCCTGTTCATCGGGGACTTCCACGCCCGGGCGTCCAAGCGCGGCGGGGCCTGGATGGACGAGCTGGTGGCCCAGTCCGGGCTGACCGGGCGGCGGCCGGTGGTGCTGAACAACCTCAACGTCCCGCGCCCGGCGCCGGGTGAGCCGGCGCTGCTGAGCTGGGACGAGGTGCGCACCATGTTCCACGAGTTCGGGCACGCGCTGCACGGGCTGTTCTCGGACGTGCGGTACCCGCTGTTCGCGGGCACCGCGGTGCCGCGGGACTTCGTGGAGTTCCCCTCGCAGGTCAACGAGATGTGGATGGTCCGGCCGGAGGTGCTGGCCAACTACGCCCGCCACCACGCCACCGGGGAGCCGCTGCCGGCCGAGCTGGTCGAGCGGATGACCGCGGCCGAGGGCTTCGGGCAGGGCTTCCGGACGGTGGAGTACCTGGCGGCGACGCTGCTGGACTGGGCCTGGCACACCCTGCCGCAGGACCACCGGGTCGCGGACGCCGAGGAGTTCGAGGCGCGGGCGCTGGCGGAGGCCGGCATCGCGGTGCCGGCGATCCCGCCGCGCTACCGCACGCCGTACTTCCAGCACATCTTCTCCAGCGGCTACAGCGCCGGGTACTACGCGTACATCTGGTCGGAGGTGCTGGACGCGGACACCGTGCGGTGGTTCGAGACCAACGGGCGCTCGGTGCGGGACAGCGGCGAGCTGTTCCGGCGCGAGCTGCTGGCGCGCGGGTTCAGCCGGGACCCGCTGGAGTCCTTCCGCGCGGTGGTCGGCCGGGCGCCGGAGACCGCGCCGCTGCTGGCCCGCCGGGGGCTGGCCTGATCAGCGCGGGGTGAGGGCCACCGTCACGGGTGTCCCCGGGCGGGTGTGCGGGAGCCGGATCCGTACGGTTCCCGCGCGTCCGGCCGTGGGCTGCTCGACCTCGACCCGGGCGTCGGCGGGGGAGACGGTGACCCGGGCGCCGCGGGGGAACGCGGCGGGCGGCAGGACGAGTTCGCTGGTGCGGCCGGTGCCGTCAGCGGTCCAGCGGACGGCACCGTCGGTGGTCCGGACGCCGGTGCCGGCGACGGCCGCCGGGTACGGGCCGAAGGCGGGTCCGTCGCCGGGGGCGGGGCGCCCGGTGGGGTCGAGGGCGCAGTAGCCGCCGGTGCCGCGGCACCAGTACCACATCGTCCAGCCCTCGGTGAAGCCGTCCATCGCGGCGACCTGGCGGCGCACCAGCAGGGTGTTGCCGGGGGTGCGGGAGTCGGGCGGGCCCCACTCGCCGACCAGGACGGGCAGCCGGTGGGCGGCCGGGTAGCCGCTGATCGCGGCGGTGTACTGCTCGACGAAGCCGTCGGACTGGTCCCAGTCGGCGCCGTTCTCGACCGCGGTGTCGTAGAAGTGCGGGGCGTAGCCGAGCCGGGGCGCGCCGGGGCGGGGGTCGGTGAAGCCGGGGAGCCGGGTGGGCACGCCCTGGCCGACCAGGACCGTCGGTTCGACGAACAGCCAGGCGCGGGAGTCGACGTGGCGGACGGCGGTGATCAGGCGGCGGTACATGTCGGCGAGCCGGCCCTGTTCCAGGGCGGCGGAGGCGGCGGCGAGCACGGCCGGGTCGGTGGGGTCGCCGTCCACCGGGCCGAACGGCTCGTTGAACAGGTCGTAGCCCAACAGGGAGCGGTGGCCGCGCAGTTCGCGGGCGAGCCGGGCGTAGAAGTCGGCCTGCCAGGCGCGCAGGTCGGGGTCGTCGTAGAGGTGGCGGAAGGCGGCCTGGACGGCGGGCTGGAAGTAGCCGGCGAACCAGTCCTTCGGGTCGGGGGTGAACGGCAGTCCGTCGTCACGGGTGGCCCAGGCCGGGATGCCGTTGCTGCCGCCGCCGAACTTCGGCCCGTAGACGTCCTGGTGGAAGTCGACCAGCACGAGCAGGCCCACGTGGTCGGCCCAGCCGAGGAGTTGCTGGATCCGGTGCAGTTCGGCGGGGTCGAGGCGGCCGTGTTCGGGCTCCAGCCTGGTCCAGGAGACCGGCAGTCGGACCAGGGTGAAGCCCTGGGCGGCGATGGATGTGAGGTCGGCCTCGGTGGCCTCGGCGTACTTGTCGAGGTTGAAGCCGCGCAGCTGGAGCCGGCGGCCCTGGTCGTCGGTGAGGGCGGTGCGGCCGTCCGGGCCGGTGGCGGTCCCGGTGGGGAAGTGGGCCGGGGGGCCGCTGTGGGCGGTGGCCGGGGTGGCGCCGCCGAGGGCGGCGGTGGCGGCGAGCAGCAGGGCGACGGCGGTGCGGCGCAGGCGCATCGGGGACCTCGCAGCGGCGGGGACGGGGCCCTGATGATGCCCGTGGCCCGGGGGCCGGCACAAGGGTCGTGCGCGGAACGGGAGTTCAGCCGGCTGCCGGGCTCGGCGGCTCGGCCGGGGCGGCGGGCAGGACGGCGGTCGGCAGGTCCGCGGCGGCGGCCAGGCGGCCCCAGAGCAGGTCGGCCAGGGCCTGCACCATCCGGGTGCGCGAGCAGGGTCTGGTCTCCAGCCACCAGTCCCCGGCGGCCAGCACCATTCCGGTGATGCCCCGGCCCCAGGCCTCGGCGAGCAGGTCGCGGTCGGCGCCGAGGTCGACCTGGTTCTGCACGGCCCGGGTGATCTCCCCGGCGATCTGCCGGAGGGCGGGGGCGAGGGCGTTGCCGGCGCCGCTCGGGTCGCCGGGTTCGGGGTGGGTGAGCAGCCGGTAGACCTGGGGGCGGGCCTCGATCCCGGCCAGGTAGGTGTCCAGGACGTGCTCGACCCGGTCGCGGCGTTCCAGCGGTTCGGCGAGGGCGGCCCGGACGGCGGCCAGCAGCCCGCTGGTGTGGCGTTCGGTCAGGGCGCCGATCAGGCCGTTCCGGTCGCCGAAGTGCCGGTAGAGGATCGGCTTGGTGATGCCGGCCTCGGCGGCGATGGCGTTCATGCTGGCGCTCGGCCCCTCGCGCTGGATGACCCGGTCGGCGGCGTTGAGCAGCTGCTCGCGGCGGGGCTCTCGGGACATGCGCTACTCCTCGGATCGTGGGGGGCCTGGGCGTTGACACCGGTTACCAATCAGTAGCAGACTCCGACGATGTTACCCGGGGTAACACCCCGGTGGGTCGCATCCGGCGACCGCGATCCCTGCGTCGTATCCCTTCTGCGGAGGCTCCACCATGAGCAGCACGTTCTCGCTGGACCCGGGCGCGGACCAGCTCGCCGTACGCGACTGGCTGCACGGCTTCGCCGCCGACGTGATCCGGCCCGCCGCGGCCGAGTGGGACGAGCGGGAGGAGACGCCCTGGCCGATCATCCAGGAGGCCGCCAAGCTCGGCATCTACTCGCTGGACTTCTACGCCCAGCAGTACTTCGACCCCTCCGGCGTCGGCATCCCGATCGCCATGGAGGAGCTGTTCTGGGGCGACGCCGGCATCGGGCTGGCCATCGTCGGCACCACGCTGGCCGCCGTCGCGGTGCTCGCCAACGGCACCGACGAGCAGATCGGCACCTGGACCCCGCAGATGTTCGGCACCCCCGACGACGTCAAGGTGGCCGCCTTCTGCTCCTCCGAGCCGGACGCCGGCTCCGACGTCGGCGCGCTGCGCACCCGGGCCGTCTACGACCAGGCCAAGGACGAGTGGGTGCTCAACGGCACCAAGACCTGGGCCACCAACGGCGGGATCGCCGCCGTGCACGTCGTGGTGGCCTGCGTCGACCCGGAGCTGGGCACCCGCGGGCACGCCTCCTTCGTCGTCCCGCCGGGCACCCCGGGGCTGAGCCAGGGCCAGAAGTTCAAGAAGCACGGCATCCGCGCCTCGCACACCGCCGAGGTGGTGCTCGACGGCGTCCGGGTGCCCGGCAGCTGCCTGCTCGGCGGCAAGGAGAAGCTGGACCAGCGGCTGGCCCGGGCCCGGGAGGGCGCCAAGCGGGCCGGCGGCAGGGGCAACGCGGCGATGGCCACCTTCGAGGCCTCCCGCCCGGCCGTCGGGGCGCAGGCGATCGGCATCGCCCGGGCCGCGTACGAGGTGGCGCTGGACTACGCGAAGACCCGGGAGCAGTTCGGCCGCCCGATCATCGACAACCAGGGCGTGGCCTTCCAGCTCGCCGACATGAAGACCCGGATCGACGCGGCCCGGCTGCTGGTCTGGCGCGCCTCCTGGATGGCCGCCAACAACCAGCCGTTCACCGCGGCCGAGGGCTCGATGTCCAAGCTGTACGCGGGCGAGACGGCCAAGTCCGTGACCGCGCAGGCGATGCAGATCCTCGGCGGCAACGGCTTCACCCGGGAGTACCCGGTGGAGCGGATGCACCGGGACAGCGCGATCTACTCGATCTTCGAGGGGACCAGCGAGATCCAGCGGCTGGTCATCGCCCGGGCGATCTCGGGGATGCCGATCCGGTAGCCGGCTACCGGGCGGCCCAGAAGGCGAGCCCGGCGCTGAGGCCGCCCACCACCGCGCCGACGATCGTCTGCGCGGTGGTGTGGTCCCGCAGCACCACCCGGGACCAGCCGATCACCGCGACCAGCGGGTAGAGCAGCAGCCACAGCGGACCGAGCGCGATGCCGAGGCAGGTCACCGCGCCGGCCGCCACGGCGGTGTGCACGGAGACCTTCCACCAGACGGTGATCGCCAGGATCGGGATCAGCGAGGCGAACATCGCCGCCACCATCGCGGTGAGGTCGCGCGGGGCGTCGGCCCGGATCATCACCGCGAAGCTGACGGCGACCGAGCCCATGATGAACGGGATGACGGTCAGCCGGCGCTGCCGGTGGCCGACGTGGCGGTCCTCCAGGGTGCCCTTGCGGATGCCGCGCTGGATGAACAGGGTCGGGATGACGGCCGCGAACAGCGCCGCGAAGGCGGCCCAGCCGAGGCCGGCCCAGCCGTAGCGCAGGGCGCCGATCAGCAGGCAGACCGCGATGATCACGTTCTTCGGCTCGACGCCGTCGGTGACCCGGCGGGCCCAGGTCGTCCGGCTGGTGGGGGCGGTCGTGGCCTCGGCGGTCATCGCGGTGGTGCTCCGGGGGCTGAAGAGCTGGAAAGGGGGGCGGGCGACGGCTCGGCGCCGGTCGGACGATCGTACGTGAGCCGCCTCCGCTGCCGGTCCTCGGCGCTGGTCCTCGGCGCTGGTCCTCAACGTCCGTCGGGCCGTGCTGGTCGGAACCGCGGCGGCCGGGGCCGTGCTGGTCGGAACCGCGGCGGCCGGGACCGGGCCGGTCAGAACCGCGGCGGGCGGCCCGCCAGGAACGCGGCCAGCCCCTCGTGCACGTCCGAGGCCTCCCGGGAGCGCCGTTCCCAGGGCTCCAGCGCCTCGCCCGCCCGCTCCGCCGGGACGGCCAGCGCGGCCTTCACCGCGCCGATGGTCTGGGTCGAGCGGCTGGTCAGCAGCCGGGCGAACTCCAGGGCGGCGGCGTCCAGTTCGGCATCCGGCAGGACCCGCTCCGCCAGGCCCAGCGGCAGCGCGTCCCGGCCGCGCACCAACTCGCCGGAGAACAGCAGGTACTTGGCCCGGGCCGGGCCGACCAGCCGGGCCAGTCGCAGGGTCGGCACCGCCGGGTAGACCACGCCGAGCTTGGCCGGGGTGATCCCCAGCCGGGCGTCCTCGGCGACGAAGCGCAGGTCACAGGCGACGGCCAACTGGCAACCGCCGCCCACGCAGGCGCCGTGCACCACCGCGAGCGTCGGGTGGGGGAAGGCCGCGAGCGCCTCCTCGGCGGCCACGTTGACGGCGTGATAGGCGTCCGCACGCCGCGGATCGCCGTACACCTCGGCGAGTTCGGTGATGTCGGCGCCCGCGCTGAAGGTGTTCCCGGCGCCGGTCAGCAGCAGGACGCGCACGCCCTGCTGCTCGGCGAGCTGGTCCAGGACCTTGGGCAGCGCCTGCCAGATCGCCAGGGTCACCGCGTTGCGCCGGTGCGGGCGGGCGAACTCCAGGACGGCGACGCCGTCCTCGCCGACGTAGGCGTTCAGGCCCTCGGCCTGGGCGGGCAGGGCGGAGCGGTCCCGCGTGAGCAGCGGCTGGTCCATGCGCACCTCCGGTCGGCGTGGTGCGCCCACTCTCTCAGGCCGGGCGGGCGCCGTACGCCCCGAGGCCGTGCTCGACCGCGGCGAAGGCGCGGCGGGCCTCGTCGAGGGCGGCGGGCAGGGCGTCCTCGGCGCGTTCGCCGCTGAGCATCCGGTGGTGGTTGCCGCCGATCAGGGTCAGCCGGACGGCGAGCAGCTGGGCCGCGGCGACCCGGGCGAGCAGCTCGTCGTGGGCCGGGTCCTGGGCGAGCAGTTCGGCGGCCAGCAGGGTCCGCGCGTGGGGGTCGAAGGCCGCGGTGGCCCGCAGGGCCAGTGCCGGGGTGTTGTGGATGAGCCGGATCACGTCCAGCACCACCTGGTCGTCGTTCAGGCCGGTGGCCGGGTCCCGGCGCTCCAGCGCGGCCAGGAAGTGCTCGCGCAGCGCCGCGACCGCCGAGGTGCCCGGGGCGCGGTCGCGCACCACTCGGGCCGGCTCGTCGAGGTGCTGCTCCATCGGGCCCATGACCAGGTCTTCCTTGGTCGGGAAGTAGTTGAAGACGGTCATCTTGGAGACGTCGGCGGCGGCCGCGATCTGGGCCACCGAGACCTGGTCGAAGCCCCGTTCGGCGAACAGGCCGATGGCCGCGCGGAAGATCCGGATGCCGGTCTGGATCTTCTTGCGCTCGCGCAGCGGGAGTGCGTCGAGGTCGCGGTCGGGGCCGAGGTCCAAGCCGTGGTGGGTCGCCATGAGGGGACTGTACCAGGATCAAAGGTTGACCAGGCAGAAAGATTGGACCAGATGAAGAATTGACCCAGTCCAAAAACACTGCCATGGTGGTGCCGAGCCCGCCGGACCGCACCGGTCGGGGCCAACTCCACTGACTCCGGGGGGACTTCCCTATGGCATCCGCCGCCAGGACCGCGTCCGACCAGACCGCGCCCGACCAGGCCGCGCCCGACCAGACCGCGCCCGAGCCGACCGTGACCGACGAGACCGCGCCCGAGCCGACCGTGACCGACCTGGCCGGCTCCACCCTGATGACCGCCGCCCAGCGCCAACTCGGCATGCTGCTCTGCCTGGTGACGATCGTGCTGGCCGTGCTCGACTCCAACATCGTCTCGGCGGCCACCGTGCCGATCGTCCGCGACCTCGACCCGGTGCACGGCGTCGACCGGCTGCCCTGGCTGGTCAGCGCCTTCTCGCTGGCCGCCACCGCGCTGCTCCCGCTCTACGGCAAGCTCTGCGACGTCTACGGCGCCAAGCGGGTGCTGGTCGGCGCGGTCGGCACCTTCCTGTTCGGCTCGGCGTTGTGCGGCGCCGCGCAGTCGATGGGCGAGCTGATCGCCTTCCGGGCCGTCCAGGGCATCGGCGGCGGCGGGCTGATGAGCGTGACCATGGTGGTGATGGCCCAGCTCCGGGACCCGCAGGAGCGCGGCGGCGGCAAGGGCGGCGCGATGGGCGGGATCGTCGCGGGCCTCGGCATGGCGGTCGGCCCGCTGGTCGGCGCCCTGTTCACCGACCACCTCGGCTGGCGCTGGATCTTCTACGTCAACCTGCCGCTCGGCCTGCTCGTCCTGGTCGGCGTCGCCCTGGTGATCAGGCTGCCGCGCGACCTCGGCCGGCGTGGCCTGGACTTCCTCGGCTCCGCCCTGGCCGCGGCCTTCGCCACCGGACTGCTGCTGGTCACCGAATGGGGCGGCAAGGACTACGGCTGGACCTCCCCGGTGATCCTCGGGCTCGCCGCCGCCACCCTGGCCGCGCTCGGCCTCTTCCTGTGGCGCCAGGCCACCGCCGCCGAACCGGTGCTGCCGCTCTCGCTGTTCCGGATCCCGGTGGTGCGGATCGGCTTCGCCGTCCAGGGCTTGGTGGGGATGGGCATGATGGGCGCGATCGTCTATGTGATGACCTACCTGCAGATCGCCCGGGGGATCGCCCCGACCTCGGCCAGCCTCTACCTGATGCCGATGGCCGCCGGGATGACCGGGGTCGGCCTGCTGGCCACCCGGCTGATCGCCCGCGGCCACCGGCCGCGCACCCTCCTGATCACCGGTGCGGGCTGCTCGGTGCTCGCCCTGGCGCTGCTCGGACTCAGCGGCCCGGACACCCCGCTGTGGCAGGTCGGCGTCGAACTCGCCCTGCTCGGCGCCGGGTTCGGGCAGCTGATCGGACAGCTGATCACCCTGGTGCAGGACACCGCCCCGCGCCACCAGCTCGGCGTCGCCACCACCGGCATCCGGTTCTTCCAGACCCTCGGCAACGCGCTCGGCGCGGCGCTCTTCGGCAGCGTGCTGGCCCGGGTGTTCGAGGCCGGCGAGCCCGGGCGGTCGCTCGGCGCGGTGCGGACGCTGACCGGCGCGGCCCGGGAGCACGCGGTGCGGAGCTTCACGGATGCCGTGGACGTGGTCTTCCTGTCGGCGGGCGGGGTGATGGTGCTGGTGCTGCTGCTGGCCCTGCGGCTGCGCTCGGTGGAGCCGGTGGAGCCGGTGGTGGCCGAGGCTCCGGCGGGTGCGGGTGCGGGTGCGGGTGCGGGTGCGGAGGAGCCGGCGCCGGCGGCCTGAGCGAGGGCGCGGGGGGTGCGACGGAGCGGGGCCCGGTGGACGACGGAGTCCACCGGGCCCCGTGGGCTTTCGCGCCCTGGTCCGGACGCCCTTCCGGCGGGCCGTCAGCGCCGGGCGGCGGCCCACTCCGAGGCCAGGACCGCCCAGATCTCCTTGTCGTGGCGGACGCCGTTGTGCAGGAACCACTCCCGCAGCACGCCCTCGGGCCGCATCCCGACCCGCTCGGCCACCGCCCGGCTGCGGGCGTTGACGGCCGAGCACCACCACTCGGCGCGGTGCAGGCCCCGGGTGGTGAAGGCGTACTCGATCAGCTGCCGGACGGCGGCCGTGATCAGCCCGCCACCCTCGCCGGCCGGCTCGGTCCAGGCGCCGATCTCGCAGTTGCCGCTCTTGGTGTCGAAGTGCACGAACATCACGCCGCCGACCAGCGTGCCGTCCCGCCAGATGCCGTAGATCCGGCCGGAGTCGGTGGCCTGGCGGTCGGCGTAGCGCTGCAGGGTGGCGCGGGCCGAGTCCAGGTCGGTGGAGAAGGTCGCCCACGGGATCCACGGGTCGGTGTGGGCGCGGGCGCGGTCGATGTGGGCCAGGAACTCGGGGGCCTGCCAGGGCTCCAGCGGGCGCAGTTCGGCGTTCTCGGCGAGCGGGACGGAAAACACGGGCGGGCCTCTCCGGGGTGGTGCTGCGGGTGGTCGAGGTCATTCATAACAAACGTTTGGTATGTACGATAGCCCCCATGACGCCAGCCCGTGGAGACCATGACGCCCGCCGCTCGGAAGTCTCCGAGGGGGTGTGGCGGGTGCTCTCCAGCAAGGGCTTCGAAGGGCTCACCCTGCGCGCGGTGGCCGCCGAACTGGGCGCGTCCACCGGTTTGTTGACGCACTACTTCCCGAACAAGCGGGCCCTGCTGAGCCACGCCCTGGAGGAGCTCGACCGGCGCTCCGCGGCCCGGCCCCGGCGGATGGCCCCCGCCGACGGCACCCCGCCGCCGCCCGCCGGGCTGGCCCGGTTGCGGGCCGCGCTGCTCGACGTGCTGCCGCTGGACGAGGCGACCGAGTCCGGCAACCGGATCTGGGTCAGCTCCTGGGACGTCGCCCTGGCGGACCCGGAGCTGGCGGCCGCGCACGCGGGGCGCTACGCCCGCTCGCGGGTGGCACTCACGGCGCACGTGGCGGACGCCCAGCGGCTCGGCGAGCTCCCGGCCGGGGCCGATCCCGCCGGGCTCGCGGCGGGGGCGCAGGCCTTCGTGCTGGGGTTGGTGGTGCAGTCGCTGTTCGCCCCGGCGGAGTTCCCGGCGGAGCGGCAGACCGCGCTGCTCGACGCCTATCTGGCGGGGCTGACGGCTTAGGGCCCTGCCTCGTGGATCCTCGCCCGATCCGCCGAAACCCGAGCGGCGGGCCCCGGCCTCGCGGCGCCCCCGGACTCGTCGGGGCGCTTCTGTCCGGCTTTTGTCGGATTTCGCCGGTCGGCCGGCCGGGGCGGGTTGTTTCGTTCAGGGGTGGGGGATTCGCCCGGAATTCCGGTTTCCCGCCGGGCCGGCTTTCGCGGCGGCCATGACACGCATTGTCACGGGTTATGCGCGGTGGGTGCGGGATTACCCGGAGGTCCGGTACGGCCACGGAAAGTGTTCGCATGCGCGATGGCCTGCGGGAATTGCGGGGTGGCGCCCCCAGCAGGATTCGAACCTGCGACCTACCGCTTAGAAGGCGGGTGCTCTATCCGCTGAGCTATGGGGGCGGGACGGACGGCGCCCTGGCGGGCGTGACCGTGGCCGGGATCGGGCGACGAGCGCTGTGGACGCGCGTAGTCCGGCCCCGTGCCGGAGGGTGGGGGTGGGGGTTGGCGGGCCCTCGCCCTGTCGGGGACAGGATAAGGGTGTCCAGTTCCTCGGCCGGGTGTGACGACACCGTCGTTGGTGTGTCGGTTCGGTGGAGCGGTCCGATAATCGCAGGTGAAGACCGTGCGTGCAGCGGTCTGGGACTGTTCAGGGCCGGACGTTGTGCACTCGTTACGGGGCTGCCTCCCCACCCGTTATGGATTCGACACGGAGAATGTCGCGCCGCCGGCCTGGGTGGGGGGTCCTATTCGGCTTGCTCCGGTCGAGTGACGTGCGCGGACGGCTCCGGTCGGGTCTTGCGCCGCGCTCCGGGGGCGGCCGCGATCGGCCGGTTTGTTGTCATGAGCGCGAAGAGACGGCGGCCTGGCGGTGCACGAAGGCCGAAATTCACCCCTGTGAGTGACGGTCGTTTTTCACCCTGCCGATCGGCCTAGGAGTTGTCCACAGGATTTCAGAACCCGATGGCGGGGATTTCTTCCGGGGCGCACTCTCAACTCGCACCGCTCGATTCCGTACGGTGCATCGGCGAGAACGGAGGGTGTGCTGTGAATGAGATGCAGGTGACGGTGCTCGGCAATGTCGCGACCGAGGTGAGCTACGGGGAAACCGCCGGCGGGGTGCCGATGGCGAACTTCCAGCTCGGCTGCACCGAGCGGCGGTACGACCGAGAGCGGGCCTGCTGGGTGGACGGCGAGACGCAGTGGCTGAGGGTGACGGCCTGGCGGGCGCTCGCGGTGAACCTGATCGGCTCGCTGTCCAAGGGTGATCCGGTGCTGGTGACGGGCCGGCTGCGGGTGCGGGAGTGGCGGGAGGGGGAGGCGAAACGCAGTCGGGCCGAGATCGACGCCCGGTCGGTCGGGCACGATCTCACCCGTGGTACCTCGGCGTTCCGCTGGGCGACGGGTGTGCGCGGGCAGCCGGCGGGCGCGACGGGGGCGGCCGGCGCGGAGTCCGCGAGCGAGCCGGTGCCCGGGTGGATCGTCAGCGCACTGGAGTCGCGCCGGGCCTCGGGGGTGGCCGTGGCGCCCCGTCCGCTCGAGTTGCTCCCGGGGGCGCGAACGGTGACGGAGCAGCAGGAGGGGGTGTCCGAGGGGGATCGGGGAGGTGAAGACCGGGCGGCGCTGAGCTGACGGGGTGGTGACCCTTCCCTGTCGACAAATATGTTGATCGAGAGAGTCGTTGCGCCCGCACGCGCAATCTCGTCCGGAAAGCAGAAAGTCGAGGGTGGATTCTGGCGACGCGTCAGCTTGTGTGGAACCTGCGGGGGTTGATAACGATCCAGATACGGAATCGTCCTGATTTCGCATGGGGGTTTCGAGGCCTCTGAGGCTCAATAGGATTCGTCTGGTTCACACCCCGCAGCAGTGCCACAGGGGGCACACGCGCGGCACGGCAAGTCGGCGGGCTGCCCAATCGGGCGCGGCCCGCTCCGGAGGGATCCCAGATGTTCAAGAGGCAGGGGCGGGGTCTGTCCCGCATAGTCACTGTCATGCTCACGACCAGCGTTGCGCTGGGCGGAGGCCTGTTCGCGGCCGGTGCGGCGGCTGCGGCCGACACTCCGGCGTCGGGCGTGTCCGCGGTCGTCCAGAACTCGATCTTCGGCGAGAAGGTCGACGTCGACGGCAACACCTACGACGCGGGTCTGTTCACGCTCAAGACCGCTGACGGCGAGCTGAAGACCTACTGCATCGACTTCGGCTTCCCGGTGGACATCCGGAAGAAGATCCAGTACCAGGAGTCGGACTGGTCGACCAGCTCCCTCGGCGACCCGAAGCGCGCGGAGCCCGCCTCCAAGATCCGCTGGATCCTGGAGAACTCCTACCCGAAGGTGTCGGAGAGCTCGCTCGCCGCCTCCCTCAAGATCCCCGGCCTGACCGCCGAGGACGCCGCGGCCGGCACCCAGGCCGCGATCTGGAAGTTCTCGGACGGCAAGAACGCCACCCCGCACAGCGAGGCGGCCACCAAGCTGCGTGACTACCTGATCAGCGGCGCCAACAAGGGCATCGCCGCCGAGCCCAAGCCGTCGCTGAGCCTCACCCCGGACTCCGTCTCCGGCAAGTCCGGCAGCAAGCTGGGCCCGTTCGTCCTCAACTCCAGCGCCGCCGCGGTGAAGCTGGCCGTCACCGGCGACGCCGCCGACAAGGCCAAGCTGGTGGACAAGGACGGCAAGCCGGTCGGCGCCACCCTGACCGGGCCGATCGCCAAGGACACCCAGCTGTTCCTGGACGTCCCGGCCGGTACCCCGGACGGCTCGCTCGCCCTCAAGGCCGACGTCTCCACCGAGGTGCCCAGCGGCCGCGTGTTCCTGAGCAAGGGCTACACCGCCACCGACCACAGCCAGACCATGATCCTGGCCGGCTCCAGCAAGGTCAGCGTCTCCGCCGGGGCCAAGGCCACCTGGAAGCAGGGCAAGGGCGCGCTGATCGACAGCACCGCCAAGATCGAGTGCGCCAGCGGTGGCGTGCGGGTCTCCGTCACCAACGGTGGTGACGAGGCCGGCACCGTCACGGTCGGCAAGCAGCAGCTGACCGTCCAGCCGGGCAAGACCGAGAGCGTGCTCGTCCAGGTCGCCGAGAAGACCGAGTACAAGATCACCGTCGCCGGCCCGAACGGCTACAGCCGCGACTTCCAGGGCGTCCTGGACTGCAAGACCGGCACCGGCAACCCGACCTCGGCCCCGACCGCCCCGGCCACCCCGACCGGCACCGGCACCGCCACCCCCTCGGGCACCCCGAGCGCCGGCGGCGCCCACCCGGCTCCGTCCACCACCAGCGCCGCCCCGGGCACCGGTGGCCTGGCCCAGACCGGTGCCAATGACTCCACCCCGATCCTCGCCGCCGTCGCCGGTGGCCTGGTCGTGGCCGGTGGCGCCGCGGTCTTCGTCCTGCGCCGCCGTGGCCGTCACGGTCGCACCACCGCCTGAACCGCCTGAGCGGGCCACGGAAGGCGCTGACCTCCTGAAGGCCTGAGAAGCGGAACCGGCCCGGTTCCCCGCACCTGCTGCGGGGGGCCGGGCCGTCTGCGTGTCCCGCCGGGGTGTCCCGGTCACGGGGGCGGGGGGCCCGGCGCGGGCAGCCGGGGGCGATCGCCGTATCGCCGTACGGGGGCGGGGGAAGGGAGCCGGGGTCGGGAGCCGGGGGCGATCGCCGCAGGGTGGGGCGGGCAGCCGGGGGCGATCGCCGTACCGGGAAGGGCCGGATACCCCGGTGGGGTCACCTGGGCGGTTCGGGGCTCCCGGCCGGGTGCGGCACAATGGAACGCTGCAAGACGAATACTCCCGACGACGCCGGAGCGATCTCACGTGGCGGAATACATCTACACGATGCGCAAGGTGCGCAAGGCTCACGGAGACAAGGTCATCCTTGACGACGTGACGCTCAGCTTCCTCCCCGGAGCGAAGATCGGCGTCGTGGGCCCCAACGGTGCCGGTAAGTCCACCGTGCTGAAGATGATGGCCGGCCTGGAGCACCCCTCCAACGGCGACGCCTTCCTCTCGCCCGGTTTCACCGTCGGCATGCTGCTCCAGGAGCCGCCGCTCGACGAGACCAAGACGGTCCTGGAGAACGTCCAGGACGGCGTCAAGGAGATCAAGGGCAAGCTCGACCGCTTCAACGAGATCGCCGAGCTGATGGCGACCGACTACTCGGACGCGCTGCTCGACGAGATGGGCAAGCTCCAGGAGGAGCTGGACCACGCCAACGCGTGGGACCTGGAGGCCCAGCTGGAGCAGGCCATGGACGCGCTGGGCTGCCCGCCCGGCGACTGGGCCGTCACCAAGCTCTCCGGTGGTGAGAAGCGCCGCGTCGCGCTCTGCAAGCTGCTGCTGGAGGCCCCCGACCTGCTGCTGCTCGACGAGCCCACCAACCACCTGGACGCCGAGTCGGTGAACTGGCTGGAGCAGCACCTGGCCAAGTACGCCGGCACCGTCGTCGCCGTCACCCACGACCGGTACTTCCTGGACAACGTGGCCGGCTGGATCCTGGAGCTCGACCGCGGCCGCGCGATCGGCTACGAGGGCAACTACTCCACCTACCTGGAGAGCAAGCAGTCCCGGCTCAAGGTCGAGGGCCAGAAGGACGCCAAGCGCGCCAAGCGCCTCAAGGAAGAGCTGGAGTGGGTCCGCTCCAACGCCAAGGGCCGCCAGGCGAAGTCCAAGGCCCGTCTCGCCCGCTACGAGGAGATGGCGGCCGAGGCCGACAAGATGCGGAAGCTGGACTTCGAGGAGATCCAGATCCCGCCGGGCCCGCGTCTGGGCAGCGTCGTCATCGAGGTCGAGAACCTCAACAAGGCCTTCGGCGAGAAGGTCCTGATCGACGACCTGAGCTTCACCCTGCCGCGCAACGGCATCGTCGGCATCATCGGCCCGAACGGCGCGGGCAAGACCACCCTGTTCAAGATGCTCCAGGACCTGGAGACCCCGGACAGCGGCACGGTCAAGGTCGGCGACACCGTCAAGATCAGCTACGTCGACCAGACCCGCTCCAACATCGACCCGAAGAAGACCCTCTGGGAGGTCGTCTCCGACGGTCTGGACTGGATCAACGTCGGCCAGGTCGAGATGCCGTCCCGCGCCTACGTGTCGGCGTTCGGCTTCAAGGGCCCGGACCAGCAGAAGCCGGCCGGTGTGCTCTCCGGTGGTGAGCGCAACCGCCTGAACCTGGCGCTCACCCTCAAGCAGGGCGGCAACCTGCTGCTCCTTGACGAGCCCACCAACGACCTCGACGTCGAGACGCTCTCCTCGCTGGAGAACGCCCTGCTGGAGTTCCCCGGCTGCGCCGTGGTCATCTCCCACGACCGCTGGTTCCTGGACCGAGTGGCCACCCACATCCTCGCCTACGAGGGCGAGAGCAAGTGGTTCTGGTTCGAGGGCAACTTCGAGTCGTACGAGAAGAACAAGATCGAGCGACTGGGCGCCGACGCCGCCCGTCCGCACCGGGCCACGTACAAGAAGCTGACCCGAGGCTGACATCCAGCTGTCACAACGGCCCGGCAGACTGCCTTCCGGGGCGGCCTGCCGGGCCGCGGCCCGTCACCGAGGTTCGGCGGCGGGCGACCGGACACCGAGGAGAACACCCGTGGCTCGCCACATCTACGCCTGCCCGCTGCGCTGGTCCGACATGGACGCCTTCGGGCACGTCAACAACGTGGTCTTCCTGCGCTACCTGGAGGAGGCCCGGATCGACTTCATGTTCACCCAGGCCGCCGAGGCCGGTGCCGGGGAGTTCGCGGGCGGTTCGGTGGTGGCCCGCCACGAGATCGACTACAAGCGTCCGCTGGTGCACCGGCCGGAGCCGGTCACCGTCGAGACCCGGGTGACGCGCATCGGCAGCGCCTCGCTGACCGTCTCCTACGACATCAAGGACGTCCACGAGGACGGCTCCGAGACGGTGTACGTCCGCGCCTCCACCGTGGTCGTGCCCTACGACCTGGCCGAGGGCCGGCCGCGCCGGATCTCGCCGGTGGAGCGGGAGTTCCTCTCCCGGTTCATGGACGAGGCCCCGGTCGGCGCGGCAGTCTGAAAGTCCCCGGATCCCCGAGTTCCCGGATCCCCGAACCGATTCGAGCTGAGCCGCGTTGACCGTCACCGCCCGCCTCGCCCTGACCGACACCGGTGAGGCCGCCGACCTCTCCGCCTTCCTGCTGCGCCTGCTGCGCTTCGACAAGGCGGCGGCCGTGCGGCTGCAGGCGGTCGACCCGGCCGGGGCGGACGGCGTGCTGGCGGTCTTCGGGCGGCTGCCGCTGGGCGGTTCGGGCGCGCTGGTGATCCGTACGGCCCGGCTGAGCGGCCTGGACGAGCCGGTGGACCTGACCGTCTCGGCGGGCCAGCTGCTGGACGGCGTGGACACCGAGGCGGGCGCCGTGGCGCTGCCCGCGCCGGTGACCGGTCCGGCCTGGGCCGGGCTGCTGCCGCCGCGGGCCGGCTGGCGGCCGGCCGGGGCCCCGCCGGTGGCCGAGGTGTACCCCGAACTGATGGCGGGGGTGCGGGAGTTCAGGGAGCGCACCGAGGCCGTCCCGGAGCAGTACCGGGGCCGCGGGGTGCTGGACCGGCTGGCGGACGAGATCTGGTCCCGGCCGGTCGGCGTGCTGCCGGAGCTGCCGCTGCGCGCGGTGCACGCCGCGTACGTGATCGGCTTCCTGAAGCCGGGCGCCGCGCTCTCGGTGCACCGGGCGGGCGGCTGGCTGCGGCTGAGCGCCCCGGCGGGTTCGGTGGTGGTGCGGACGGCGGCCGCGCCGGGTGCGGGGCTGGGGCTCAGTCCGCTCCGGTGACGCGGAGCCGGGGGCTCAGCCCGGGGTGTTGATCATCGAGGCGGCGGCGTAGGTCAGGTAGTCCAGCAGCTGTCGCTCGTGCTCGGCGGGCAGGTCCAGGCTGGCCACGGCGGCGCGCATGTGCGTCAGCCAGGCGTCGTGCGCGGCCTTGTCGACCTTGAACGGCGCGTGCCGCATCCGCAGTCGGGGGTGGCCGCGGCGCTCGCTGTAGGTGCGCGGGCCGCCCCAGTACTGCATGAGGAACAGGGCCATCCGCTCCTCGGCCGGGCCGAGGTCCTCCTCGGGGTACATCGGCCGCAGCAACTCGTCCTCGGCGATGCCCTCGTAGAAGCGGCGGGTCAGCAGCCGGAAGGTCGGCTCACCGCCGACCTGCTCGAAGAAGGTCTCCTCGCTGAACGTGCCTCGCCCGATCTCTGTCACCCGACCATGGTCGCAGACGCCGACGGGGTCGTACACCGGGACCAAAGGCGTACGACCCCGTCGGGCCGGAGGTGTCAGGAGGGGAGGATCAGGCGTCTTCCCACTTGAACAGCTTCCAGGCGATGCCGGTCAGCACGGCCGCGAAGAGCAGCAGTCCGCCCATGGTCGGCAGGGCGTCGGCGATGCCGCCGCCGCGGGTCAGCACGGTCTGGGCGGTGTCGACCAGGTAGTGCAGCGGCATGACCTTGGAGACGGTCTGCAGCCAGCCCGGGGCGCCGTCCATCGGGAAGAACGAGCCGGACAGGAACGACATCGGCAGCACGATGATCTGCGAGATGCCGTTGGCCGCCTCCTCGGTCTTGGCGACCGAACCGGCCAGCAGGCCGATCGACATGAAGGCGAGCGTCGCACAGGCCACCAGCGGGAGGACCAGCCACCAGTTGCCGGTGAGCTTGAGCCCGAAGAAGCTGGTGGCGACCACCAGGAAGACGCTGGTCTGCAGGAACGCGGTGAGCAGCGAGACCAGGATCCGGGAGCTGACCACCGTGCCGGCGTTGATCGGCGCCAGCCGCAGCCGGCGCAGCACCTTGGACTTGCGCCAGTTGACCAGGGTCAGCGCGGCGCCGAAGACCGCGCCGGTGGCGACGGCCCAGCCGAGCAGGCCCGGGGTGAGGAACTGGATCGGCTTGAGCGACTTGTCCTCGACCTGCTGGGAGTCCAGCACGTAGGCGGCCGGCTGGTGGGTGGCCTGCTGGTTGGCCTCCTGGACGACCGAGTTGAGGATGCCCTGGAGCGCGCCGGCCCTGACCTGGTCGGCGGCGGTGTAGCGCAGCTCCACCGTGCCGTCCGGGCCCTGCTTGATCATCGCGTCGAAGTCGCCCTTGCGGACCTTCTCCAGCGTGCCGGCCTCGTCGTCGGTCCTGGTGATGGTGAGGACCTTGTCCAGGCCGGTCCGCTGGTCGCCCTGGATCGAGTCGAACAGCTTCACCGCGCCGACCTGCGCGACCTTGGCGTGCGGGCTGCTGGAGCCCTTGGTCACGGAGCCGAAGAAGACCAGGAACACCAGCGGGAACAGCAGGACGAAGAAGGTCGCGGTGCGGTCGCGCTTCATCCCGAGCAGCATCGCGCGGGACAGGCTCCAGAACGCGCTGACCCGCTCCCGCCCCTCGGCGGCGCCGGCCGAACCACCGCGTGGTGCGGGGGCCTTCGGCTCGGTGGAGGTGGTGGAGGTCATGCGCGGAACTCCCGTCCGGTCAGCTGGAGGAAGACGTCCTCCAGGGTGGCGCCGCGCACTTCGAGGCCGCGCAGCGCGTTCTGCTCGGCGAGGACGCTGAGGACCGGGGCGGGAAGGCGGGTGGAGACGGAGAGCGAGACGGTGTCGTCCTCCAGGGTGGCGATGTCGGCGCCGGCCACGGCCAGCAGTTCGCGGGCCCGCTCGAGCGGCAGCTGGCCGGAGGCCACGCTGATCCGGACGGTGTCGTCGATCTCGCGGATCAGCGCCGCCGGGGCGCCGGTGTGGAGGATCTTGCCGTGGTCCATGATCGAGACCCGGTCGCAGAGGACCTCGGCCTCGTCCAGGTAGTGGGTGGTCAGGACGACGGTGCGACCCTCGGCGTTGATGTCCCGCAGCAGGTCCCAGAGGTTGCGGCGGGCCTGCGGGTCGAGGCCGGTGGTGGGCTCGTCCAGGAAGACGAGCTCCGGGTCGTGGGCCAGTGCGCAGGCGATCGACAGGCGCTGGGCCTGGCCGCCGGACATCTGGTCGGTGAGGGTCTCGGCCTTGTCGGCGAGGCCGACCCGCTCCAGCATCGCGTCGGCCCGCTTGGGGCCGACCCCGTAGAACGACGCGAAGGTGCGGATGGTCTCCCGGGCCGTCAGTTTCCGGAAGAAGGCGGAGGCCTGGAACTGCACGCCGATGCGCGGCAGCAGTTTCGGATTGCGCGGCCAGGGGGCCATCCCCAGCAGTTCGACCCGGCCCTCGTCGGGCTTCCGGACCCCTTCCAGGATCTCCATGGTGGTGGTCTTCCCGGCGCCGTTCGGGCCCAGGATCCCGTAGAATTCGCCGGCCTCGACGGTGAGTGAAACCCCGTCGACGGCCTGCACGTCCCCGTACCGCTGGCGGATGCCGTCAGCGGATATTGCAGCAGTCATGAGGCCAGAGAATAGGGGTTTCGGAGGGTCTTGTGCACACCGGGGACGGGGATTTGTGGAATCCCTGAGGAAGCCGCAGAGAAAACCGGGCCGGGCGGAAAGTCGAATTCCGCCCGGCCCGGCCGGATTTGTCGCTGACGCGTGCTCAGGAGTAGGTCAGGAGCGGTGCATCGTGATCGTCGTCCAGGCACCGACGTGGATCCGGTCGCCGTCGCTCAGCGGTACGGCGGTGTGCGGGGCGATCGGTTCCGCGCCCCCGTTCACGGTGGTGCCGTTGGTCGAGCCCTGGTCGACCAGGACCCAGCTGCCGTCCGCCTGTTCGGCGAGCAGCGCGTGCTGGTGCGAGGCGCCCGGATCCTCCGGCGGCACCGACAGGTCGATCTCCGGGACGGTGCCCCGGTGCTGGCTGCGCCGGCCGATCCGCAGCTGGCCGCGGCCGGTCAGCGGGATGCGGCGCTCGGGGCAGTACGGCGGGAAGAACAGGCCGGCCGCCTCGGGGCCGCTGCGGGCCATCATGTCGGTGAAGTAGTCGCGGTCGGCCGAGACCACCGCGATCCAGTTGGCCCGGACCGGCTCGGCCGGGACGCCCTCCGGCTGGGCCTGCGGCTGGGACTGCGGCGGGGCCAGGTGGAAGGAGGTGCCGAAATCGCCGCCGCGGGTGTTCGGGCCGGGGCCGGCCGGCTGGGCGTACACCGGGCCGGAGTCCTCGCGGACCGGGGCCTCCGGGAAGGCGCCCTCCGGCGGAGGGTAGCCGTAGGTGTGGGGGTACTCCGGCTGCTGCGGGTACCCCGGGGCCTGCGGCTGGTGCGCCTGGTGCGGCTGCGGCGGGACGGGCGGACCGGGCGGGGCCTGCGCCGGCTGCGCGGTGCCGCCGTAGGCCGCCGGGATGTTCAGCGGCGGGGGCTGGGCCGGGCCGGGCGCGGGCGCGGGTGCGGCGCCGGCCGGCACCTGGCGGCGCGAGGGGGTGGACAGCTCGTAGTCGTAGCCGCACTCCTCGCAGAACCGGCCGGTCTGCGGGCTGCGGCAGATCGGGCAGACGGCCAGGCCCTCGGTGAGGCCGTGGGGTGCGCCGGGCGGCGGTACGGCCCCGGGCGGCGGGTAGCCGCCGGGCGGGGGGAACGCTCCGGGCGGGGGCGGCGGGACGGCCCCCGGGTGTGCCGGGGGCGCGGGCGGCGCGCCGTAGGGGGCACCGCCGTGCTGCGGATACCCCGGGTGGGCGCCGGCGGCCGGGTCGGCGCCGGACGCGCCCGGGTACCCCCCGTGGGCGCCGGGTGCCGGGGCCGGCGGAGTCATCGGGAAGCCGCAGAAGTCGCACCAGTCCTCGGCCTGCGACTCGTGGCCCCTCGGGCAGATCGGCATCAGGTCCCCCTCGTTTCGGGCCGGTGCGGTGCGGCGTGGCGCCGGGCGGCCGGCCCGATCACGTCTTCAGCGGTCACTTCTTCACACGTACCGTCTTGGTCGACCGGGTCTCAAGGGTCATCGAGTCGGCCTCGCTCACGTTCTTACGGAACCGAACCGTACCCTCCTTCGGGTCCACCACGTCCACCACCTTCTGCAGCAGCTTGAAGGTGCCGTCGTTGCCGGTCGCGTGGGCGATCCGGACGGCGGCGCCCAGCTTGGCGGTGGCGGTGTCGACGTCCCCGGCGCGGTGGGCCTCCAGGCCCTCCTGGATCGAGGAGGCGAGTTCGGCCTGCCCGGTGTAGTGGGCGACCTGCGGGCTGATCCGGGTCGAGGAGGCGAGGTCGTCCGTCCAGACCGCCTTGACCAGGCCCTGGCTGAGCACCTCGGGGGTGCCGCCGCCGACCTGCGGGGGCAGCACCAGGCTGATCCGGGCGGCGAGCATCTCGTTGCCGACCGAGGCGGCCGGGACCTCGACGCAGACGTGGTAGTCGCGGCTCTCGTCGCCCCAGGAGCCGGTGGGGTAGTCGCCGGCCCGGGGGCCGGCCTCGGCCCGGCGGCCGGTGAGGTCCTCGACGGCGGGGGCGACCTGCTTGACGAACTTGACCGCGGCGTTGGCCGGGGTCCAGATCCGCAGGGCCACGTCGGCGACCTGCTTGCCCATCGCGCCGGTCATCATCGAGCGGAAGTCCTCGGCGAGGCCGGAGGGTTCGGCGACGATGTCGGTGGTGCCGAGCAGCGCCGAGGAGATCTTGCGCAGTTCGTCGATCCGCCAGTCGGTGCCGACGCCGCGGCAGTCGGCGGTGAAGTGGCCGGTGACCCGCTCGATGTTGCGGGCGAGGTCCTCCGCCGACTCGTGCTCGTTGTTGCCGTCGGTGAGCAGGATGGCGTGCCGGATGGCGATGTCGCGGCGGGTGAGGAAGAGCTTGTCGGCCTTGGCCAGCCAGGTGCCCATCGCGGTGCCGCCGGCCGCGGTGAGGCGGCGCAGCGACTCCTTGGCCTGCTCCCGGGTGCTCGCCGAGGCGGTCGCCAGGGTGCCGTCGCCGGGGTAGATGTCGCGGGCCTCGTGGGTGCCGGCCACCACGGCGAAGGCGGTGCCGTCGCGCAGCGCGTCGATGGCGGCGGCGGTGGCCTCCCGGGCTCCGTTGATCTTGGTCTTGGGGTAGTCCATCGAGCCCGAGCAGTCGACCAGGATCACCACGGCGGCGTTGGCGTCGCCGCCCGGCCGGCCGACGTCGGTGATCCCGAGCGGGCGGCCGCCGGAGGTGCCGCCGCCGGTGGAGGTGACGGTGACGATGGCGTTGACCTCGCGGGCGCCGTCGGCCAGGTACTCGTTCTGGAAGATCTCCACGTCGAACCTGGGCAGGTTCGGCTTCGCCAGTGTTGCCATGGGGCGGTGGCTCCCGTCGGGTGAAAGGTGGATGCGATCGGGTCGGTGGGGCGGTCCGGCGGACGGGGGCCGTCGGACCGTTCGCGGCGGGCCGGTCAGGCCGTCGGCGGGTGCGGCGGCTGCGGCGGGACGGGCGGTGCCACGGGCGGTGCGGGCGGGGCCGCCGGGGGCGCGGGCGGCGCCGGCGGGACGGGCGGTGCGACGGCCGGGGCGGGCGGTGCCGGGGGCAGCGGGGCGGCGGGGGAGCCGATCACCGGGAGGTCCGGCAGGGTCGGGTCGTGGTCCTCGTCGTCCCCGGGGGCGCCGGCCGGAAATCCGGACGGAGCGCCTGTGGGGGCGCCCGCGCGGACGGCCTGGGCCTGCGCCGGGGTGATCACCTTCAGGTCCAGCGCGGTGGGAGTCTCCTCGATCTCCGCCAGCGCGGCGGCGGACGGCTCGATCGGCAGCACCGCGACGGTGATGTTGTCGTGCCCGCCGGCGGCGACCGCGAACTTCACCAGGGTCTGCGCCGCGGCGAGCGGTTCGGTGCGGGCGTCCGGTCGGACGAAGTAGGCCAGGTCGGTGGCCGCCTCGGCGTAGTTCCACAGCCCGTCGGTGCAGATCAGCAGCACTCCGGGGACGTGCGGGGTGAAGTCGAGGGTGTGCGGCACGACCTCCTCGGCGTCGGCGCCGAGCCAGCCGGTGATCGCGTGGGCGCGCGGGTCGGCGTACGCCTCGGCCTCGCTCATCAGCCCGGCCTCGACCATCCGGGCCGCCCAGGAGTCGTCCTGGGTGAGCCGGAAGGGTTCGGCGCCGGAGCGGTCGTCCGGGATCCAGTACGCCCGGGTGTCGCCCACCCAGCCGATGGTGACCCGGCCGTTCGCCGCTATGGCGCTGACGTAGGTGCAGGCGGGGGCGTTGAGGTCCGGGCGGGTCGGGCCGGCGCCGTCGGTGGCGAGGTCGGCGACGGCCTTGGCGGCGTCGGCGATCGCGGCGCGCATCGCCTCGTCCGGGTCCCGGCCGGCCTCCAGGGAGGTCAGCAGGGACTCCGAGGCGGCGTCGACGGCGGTCTCGGAGGCCTCGTCGGGGCGGTCGGAGGAGGAGACGCCGTCGCACACCACGGCGACCACGACCGGCTCCCCGCCGGGCAGCGAGGTGGCGGCGACGGTGAAGGAGTCCTCGTTGCGGTGGTGGCGCACGCCGCGGTCGCTGACCCCGGCCACGCCCCCGAGGGCCTTCTCCATGTGGTCGCGCGGGCGCGGCTGGGCGCTGCCGCAGCCCTCGCAGTAGCCGTCCTCGGTGACCTGCGGCCGCCCGCAGTGCACGCAGACCGGCCCGCGCTGCGGCGGGACGGCCTCAGCACGGGCGGCGGCCCAGCTGGCGGGCATCGCGCCCGGGGCCGCCCGACCGTCCCGGCCGGCCCCGCAACGCCCGCAGTAGGCGTCCTCACGGTCCATCGGCTCGGAACAGCTCGGGCACTCGGTCTGCTGCGGCATCGGTTACACCCACGTCCTGGGGCGGGCCCGGTTGGCCCGTTCCACCATCTCGATCCTGGTCTCGGCCCGGTCGGCCAACCGGGCGAGTACCCGGTAGGACTGTTCCAGGGCGAAGCGCAGTTCCCGCTCGACGGCGGGACGTCCCAATACCACCAGGTCGGCGCCCTGCGGGGCGCCGGCCGAGCCGGCGTCGACCCAGCCGAGGGCCGCGCCGAGCACCTCGACGGAGAGCTCCTCGCGGCGGCGGTCGTCCAGTCGCAGCGCGGTCAGTTGGTCGGAGCCGGCGGCGAGGTCGGTGGCGAGCGGGTCGGTGGCGGCCCGTTCGCGCAGCCGGGCGCGGACGGCGGCGATCCGGGCGGCGGTGTACTGGCTGGAGGTGGTTGGGACGGACTCCAGCACCCGCACCGCCCCGGGCCGGTCGTTCTCGGCGAGGCGGACCCGGGCCAGGCCGAAGCCGGCGCTGAGGTAGGCGTGGTCGGTGGTCCAGACGAGCCGGTAGAACTCGGCCGCGTCGCCGCCGTTGCCGAGCAGTTCGGCGCAGATGGCGAGGGCGAGCTTGGGCGCGGCCTCGCCGGGGAAGGCGTCGTAGACGGCGTCGAAGGCTTCGGCGGCGGCCCGGAGATCGGCTGTTGCTCGCCCGCTCGCCTCCGGGCGCTCCTGACCCGACGCCGACGGTCGGCGCTCCGTCGCTCCTTCGTCGCTCCCCCGCTTCTCCCCTTCGGCGGCGGCGCCGACCAGGGCGACCAGGCCGCGGTACCAGACCACCCGCCAGTCGTCCGGGTGGTCCCGCTCCAGCTCGCCGAATTCCTTCACGGCCATGCCGTGGCGGCCGAGTTCGAGCAGGGCGCGCAGTTTGCGCAGCCGGCTCTCGACCGAGACGGCGGGGGCGCCGCCGAGGGCGGCGAGCGCCTCCTCGGGGTCGGTGGCGAGCAGGGTGGCGAGGAAGCCGGCGTTGGGGTCGCTCGGGTCGACCCGGGGGACGGGCAGGGCCAGGGCGGCGGCGGACGGGTCCAGGGCGGCCACCCGGAGCTGTCCGGGCCGGTCGGTGGGCAGTACCAACTCGGTGTCCACGACGCGCAGTTCGGGGCCGAACAGGGTGGACGGCGCGGGCCGGGGGCGCTCGTCCTGGAGGGCCAGGATCTCCCGCAGCACGCCGGTGAGCTGGTCGGCCATCTCCTCGGCGGAGGAGAACCGGCGGGCCGGGTCCGGGTCGGTGGCGCGGACCAGGAAGCGGTAGTACGACTCGTACTCCGCGAAGACCGCGACATCCTCGGGGCCGGGCAGCGAGTCCCGGTAGGTGCTGCTGTAGCCCTGGAAGTCGAAGGTGAGCACCGCGAGGGTGCGGGCCACCGTGTAGAGGTCGGAGGCGGGGGAGGGGCCGTCGGTGGCGATCTCCGGGGCCTGGTAGCCGATGGTGCCGTAGATCGCGCTGTCGTCGTCGAAGCGGCGGACCGCGCCCATGTCGATGATCTTGAGCGTGTCGCCGCTCTGGATCACGTTGTCGATCTTGAAGTCGCAGTAGATCAGGCCCCGGCTGTGCAGGTAGCCGAGCGCCGGCAGCGCCTCCAGCGCGTACGCGATCGCCTGCTCGACCGGCAGCGGCTCGCGCCGGCCGTCCGGGGTGCGGCGCTCGTTGGCGATGTCCTTGAGCGACTTGCCGCCGACGAACTCCATCACGATGTAGCCGTCGGTGGAGCCGGTGCGCAGGTCCGGGTGCTCGGCGAAGTTGATGATCCGGACGATGTTCGGGTGGTCCACCTCGGCCAGGAAGCGCCGCTCGGCGACGGCCGCGGCCAGCGCGTCCTCGTCCCCGGTGTCCAGCAGGCCCTTGAGCACCACCCACTTGTCGTTGACCCGCCGGTCCACCGCCAGGTAGATCCAGCCGAGCCCGCCGTGGGCGAGGCAGCCCACCACCTCGTACTGCCCGCCGACCAGGTCGCCGCGGCGCAGCTTGGGGGTGAAGGAGTACGGCGTGCCGCACTTGGTGCAGAAGCCGTCCGGGCGGCCCGGCTGGCCGTTCTTCTCCCGGCCCACCGGGGCCTCGCACTTGGAGCAGTACCGCTTGCGCTCGGGCACCTCGGGGTTGGCCAGCACCGCCTGCGCCGGGTCGGCCGTCTCCACGGTCGGCACGGTGACCAGCCCGGCGCCCAGCCGGTTGCGGGTGCCGGCGCTGACGCTGCCGCGGGTGGAGCGCACCGAGACCGAGCGGCTGCTGCCGGTGCGGGTCGAGCGGTGCGAGCGGGAGCGGCCGGACATCGAGCGGGCGGAGCCGGTGCGGGCCGACAGCGAGCGGATCGAGCCGCTGCGGGCGGAGTCCGGGGCGACCCGCGCGGACGGCACGTGGGGCTGGGTCATGCCGGTGTCCGCGCCGGGCGGGGTCAGTCCGCACTCGTCGCAGTAGCCGTCCGCGTCGATGCCGCCGGAGCAGTCCCGCGGGCACGGCGAGCCGGGCCCGGCGGCGGTCGGCGGCGCCGAGGCGGACCCGCCGGAGGCCGCCGGGGTGACCGTCGTGGTCCCCACCGGGGTCAGCCCGCACTCGTCGCAGTAGCCGTCGGCGTCGATCCGGCCGCTGCCGGAGCACTCCGGCCGTACGCACGTCTCGCCCATCAACCTCAGCCCCCCTGAACCTGTCCGTCGACCGGCGTCTGGCCGGCCGTCCCGTGTGCCTGTGCGCCCTCCACGGCCTCGCTCTGGGCCGGGCGCAGCGACTGCTGGAAGCGGGCCACCGCGGCGGCCGCCGCCCGCAGGTCGCAGGGCGCGCTCCACAGCAGCCAGCGCGCCTTCTCGTACCGTTCGATCACTTCCGGGTCCTCGGCGACCCGCATCCGGGCCGCCATCGCCTTGTAGGCGTCCAGCCGGCCGCGCAGTTCGGCCCGGACGGCCAGCGGCTGGGTGACCTCGGTGAGCGAGTGCCGAGCCCGGGCCAGCTCCTTGGCGGCGGCGTCCTCCAGGGTGTCCAGCAGCGGCGCCAGCCGGCCCCACTGCCCGGCCTGGCGCAGGTCCAGGGCGGTGACGATCCGTTCGCGCAGCGCCGAGGCCGGGCCGGGAACCGCGGGGACGTCGCTGGCCGCTATCTTCGCCAGCACCTCGCCGCGGGCCCGGCGGGCCTCGGCGAGGGTGGCGTCGGCCCGCTGGAGCAGGTCGCCGACGCCCTGCAGCCGCTCCTCGGCGTCGTCGCGCAGCCGCAGCAGGTTCTCCAGCTCCAGCCGGACGCCGTCCAGCGCCCGCCCGGCCCGGTCGAAGCGCTCGGTGTCGACCACTCCGGCGGGGGACGCGAACGCCTCGCCGTCGGGCACGGTGCCGCGCTGGGCGGGCACCCTGGCGGGGCGCCACAGCGCCAGCGGGTCCTCGCGGACCTCGGTGCGCAGTTCGGTGAGGTCGTGTTCGAGGCCGGCCAGGTCGTCGCCCAGCGGGTGGCCGCCGGTGCGCACGCCGAGCGAGGCGGCCAGCGTCCGCACCCGGTGCAGTTCGGCGAGCAGCAGGTCGATCCGGGCGGGCAGCGCCGACCAGACCGCGTCGGCGGCGCTGACCACCTCCAGCACGGTGGCGTACCAGGAGTTCATCCGGGCCATCAGCGCGTCCAGGCTGATCCGCTCGACCAGCTTGGCGGGCGCGCCCAGCAGTTGCGGCCCGTCCGGCAGCGCGCCGCCGGGGACGGTCACCGCGTCGCCGGTCAGCAGCTCGCTCAGTTCGGCGAGTTCGGGGCCGCCGGGCTTGGCCTTGCGGGCCCGGACGGCGCGCGCCGAGGCGAGCGCCTCGGAGTAGCGGTCGAACAGCGCCCAGAGCAGCGGCAGGCCCTTGCCGGCGACCGACCAGCGCTCCAGGGTGCGACCGGACAGCTCGGCGCCGTCCAGCAGCCGCAGGCCCGGGTGGTCCTGCAGGGCGAGCAGCGCCGACTCGACCGCGTCCCGCTCCGCGCCGAGGCGCGCGAGCGCGCGGTCCACCTCCTCCCGGCTCAGTACCGGGCCAGCCGATGCCGCCACCGCGGTGTCCTTCCTTCCCTCGCGTGCGCCGCCGTCGCGTACGACGTGCGGCCCACGACATCCCCCGTGCCCACCACCGGTCTCCCCGTGGTGATCGTCCCGAACCCTAGCTGGTGGCCGGTCGGGCGGTGCGGGCGCGGGGCGTCAAGACGGCGTCAACGCACCGTGTCCGCACCGCGTCCGTTCCCGGGTCCGATCCCGCATCCGTTCCGCGTCCGCACCGCTCCGTACCCGATGCGCCGCCCGTCGTGCCGCCTGTGGTGCCGCCGGTGGTGCCCGTGCGGCGTCCGGCCGTTCAGTGCGGGACGGGCCAATAGTGCTCGGCGTCGTTCAGCATGTACGGCTTCAGCCAGCGGTCGTAGCTGCGCCCCCAGTCGCCGTTGGCGTGGTAGTCGGCCAGCACCTGGTTGACCCGCGCGGTGAGGTCCGGGCTGGTCCTGAGCATGGCGACGCCGATCACCTCCGGCTGCACGTCGCCGTCCACGATCCGCACGGTCTGGTCCTGGGCGGCCTGGCCGGCCGCCAGGCCGTCGTCGGTCATGGTGGCGTCGACCTTGCCGAGCTGCATCAGGACCAGGCAGTCCAGCTGGTTCTCGACGACCGTCAGCTGCGCCTTGGCGTCCTTCTTGGCGCCCTTGGCCGGGTCCATGACGTCGGCGGCCGTCGACCCCTTGGCGACACAGACGTTCTTGCCGGCGATCGCCTCGTCCAGGTTCTTCGCCTGGGAGGTCTTCGGGACCAGCACCCGCTGGGAGATGCTGAAGTACGGCTTGGAGAAGGCGACGTCCTGCATCCGCTTGCAGTTGACGGTCATGGTGCGGACGATCAGGTCGACCCGGCCCTTCTGCACCGCGTCGACCCGGTCGGCGGTGGCCACCGGCTTGAGCACCACCTTGTCCGGGTCGCCCATGATGGCGGTGCCGATCGCCCGGGCGAGGTCGATGTCGAAGCCCTCGATCTGGCCGGTGTTGGGGTTGCGGGCGCCCCAGCGGTAGCTGTTCTGGTCCACGCCGATCACCAGGCTGCGCTTGGCCTTGATGGCCTTCACCGCCGGGCCGTCGGCCGAACTCGGCGGCACGCTGCTGTAGATGTCGCAGGTGTCGGACTGGTCCTGGGTCTGCTGGACGGCCTGCGGCGCGGTCCGCGGTGCGGCGGTCGCGGCGGCCGGCGCGGCGCCGGACGGGCCGCCCCCGCCGAGCACGGCCGCGCAGGCCGCCAGCACTGCCAGTGCCGCGGCGCTCCTGGTCGGTACGGTCCTCGTGCGCATCGTGGTGTTCCCCCTCTACCGGTACTCGGCGAGTCGTCGGCCCAGGCCCCGCAGCGCGGCCGCCGCGGCCACCAGGCCGAGCACCGCGGCCGCGCCGGCGGCGAGCCGGAGGTCCCCGGCGGTGCCGTCGGCGGCGGCGTCGAACCGGGCCTGCTCGGTGTCGGCGGCCTGGGCGAGCGCCCGGTCGGTGGCGTTGAAGGCGGCGTCGGCGGTGTTGGTGGTGTCGGTGGCCGACACCGTCGCGTTCAGGGCGCCCTGGTAGTCGGCGTTGTCGACCTCGGCGGTGCGCGCGGTGCGGTACCGGTCCTGCCAGATGTCGTACTGGTCGGCGGCCGTGGCCAGGGACTGGCTCGCGGCGGCCGGAGCGAGGCCCAGCGCGGTGGAGAGCGAGCCGCCGCGGTCGCGCATCGGGGTGGTCTTCTCGGCCGTCCCGGCCAGCCGCTTGGTGACGTCCGTGTACTGCGCGGCGTACGTGGCGGTGGAGCCCCGGGCGACCAGGTTCAGGTTCTCCGCCAGCCGGGCCGTCAGCACGTCCACCCGGGCCGAGTTGAGCGCCCGCAGCGGGTTCGCGCCCTCGTGGTCGCTCTTCTCCAGGGCCGCGGCGGTGGTCAGTCCGGCCACGGCGAGCCAGAGCGTGCCGGCCAGGACGGCGGCGGTGGCGCCCACCAGGCCGATGTTGAACACCCGGTTGGTGCGGCGGAACAGGGTCAGCTGCACCCAGCCCAGTGCGGCCAGGGTGAGCACCGCCAGGCCGTACGCGCCCCACGGCACCGACTGGGCCGCGGCGTAGTCGTCCGTCAGTTCCTTGCTCTCGATGGAGTTCAGTTCGGCGGCGGCCGGCAGCAGCACGGTCTGCATCTGCTCGGAGGCGTACCGCAGGTAGGCGCCGCCGAGCGGGATGCCCTGCCGGTTGTCGGCCCGCGCGGATTCCACCAGACCGGCGTACACCGGGAGTTGCTGGTTCAGCCGAGTGAGTGAGTCCTGTGCGGGGGAGGTCGCGGTGGTCCGGGCGGCGGCCTGGGAGACCAGCTTGGCGGCCTGGGCGAGGTCCTGCTCGTAGCGGGCCCGGACGTCCTTGGGCTCGGCGCCGGCCAGCAGGAAGCCGGAGGCCGCGGTGGTGGCGGCGTCGGCCAGTGAACGGTGGATCTCGGCGGCGTCCCGGCTGAGCGGCTGACTGTACGAGACCACCCGGTCGGCGGCCTGCGCCCTGGTCTCCAACTGCCAGGCGGTGAGCCCGCCGAAGGCCACGGTGAGCACCGCGAGCACCACCCCGGCCAGCCGCAGCCGGCCCGGGGGCGTACGGGTGGCCTGCGCCAGCCGGGCGCGCACGCCGCGCTCCGGCGCACCGGCCCGGGGGCGCTGCGCGGGCGGTCCGGAGCCAGGGCCGGAACCCGGTCCGGTGCCGTGCCCGGAGCCCGGGCCGGGCGCGGGCAGACCGCGGGGCGGCGCTCCCGCGGCCGCCGCTGGAGCGCCGAACGGTGCCGCGGCCGGAGCGCCGAACGGTGCCCCCGCCGACCCGGCCGGTGGCGTGCTCGGCCGTGCCGGGACCCCGCCGCCCGGTGCGCCGTTGCCTACTGGTGTTGCCACCCGCCTCATCCTCCCCTGGGGCCGGCCCGACACCCGGGGCCCGACCGATGGCAGCAGTATGGCCGTGACTCCCTCCGGCCACACCTGACTTGCGCCGATCTTGAGCATGTCGTGCACGGTTTCCGCACGCTCTCGTACGGCTTGTACCGGTCGTCCCGGCCCGACGGAGAGGTGGCGATCCGTGCGACGCCCACGGCGCCCCGAGCGGTTCCGCGCCGCGCTGATCCCGGGCCCGGCACCCCTGTGCTCCGTACCATGGGCCCCATGCGACTGCTTGGAACGATCTCGCCCGACCGCCCGCTGCTCGTCGTCGCGGTCCGCGAGGAGGCCGCCCACCTCGACGACCGGCTGCCCGTGCTGCTCACCGGGATAGGGAAGGTCAACGCCACGGCGGCCCTGGCCACCGTGCTCGCCCAGGGCGAGCAGCCCTCCGAGGTGATCAACCTCGGCACGGCCGGCGCGCTGCGCCCCGGCTGGGAGGGCATGCACCACGTCGCCCAGGTGATCCAGCACGACCTGAACACCGCAGCCCTGCAGCAGCTCACCGGCCGCAGCTACGGCGCCCCGCTGGTGGTCGGCCGGGGCGACGGCCCGGTGCTGGCCACCGGCGACCTGTTCGTCGAGGAGCCGGCGGCCAAGCAGCGGCTGGCCGAGCACGCCGACCTGGTCGACATGGAGGGCTACGCCGTGGCCACCGTCGCCCACCGGGCCGGGGTGCCGGTGCGGCTGGTCAAGTACGTCAGCGACGAGGCCGGGGACGGCGCGGCCCACAGCTGGCGGGAGTCCGTCGACGGCTGCGCCCGGCACCTCGCGGACTGGGTGCACGCCCAGGGCTGGTGACCGATAGTCAGATGCGCCCGGCCGGTTCCGCTCGTTACGGTGGCGCGGTGACCGACAACACCGCGCCCCGGGGCGCCGCGCCGAGCAAGCTCTCCGACTCCCGCCCGCCGACGCTCAACGCCGACGAGCGGACCACCCTGCTGGCCTTCCTCGACTACCTGCGGGAGGCCGTCATCGCCAAGCTGGACGGCCTCGGCGACGAGGACGCCCGGCGCCCCGGCGTCGCCTCCGGCACCAGCCTGCTGTGGCTGGTGCGGCACCTGACCGTGGTCGAGCTCAACTGGTTCGAGTACGCGTACGGCGGACGGGGGGAGGCGCCGCTGAACAGCGAGGACGTCCCGTCGGCCGGGCTCACGGTGGAAGCGGCGGTCGCCGCCTACCGGGACGCGATCGCCCGGGCCAACGCGGTGGCCGCGGCCGCCCCCGACCTGGACCGGCCGGGGGCGCGCTCGCTGCGGCCCGACGCCGTGGAGGGGCCGTCGCTGCGCTGGGTGCTGGTGCACATGATCGAGGAGACCGGGCGGCACGCCGGGCACGCGGACATCATCCGCGAGCAGTTGGACGGTGCCGTCGGGCGCTGAGGCCGCCGTCCCACGGGCGGGGCGGGCGCCCCGCCCGTGGGGAGGTCGGCCCCGGCGGGCCTCGGCCTCGGAAGGCCTCGGTCCCGTAAGGCCCCGGCCCCGGATGCCTCAGTCCCGGATACCTCAGTCCCGGAACGCCGAGAGGTCGAGGGCTGCCAGCCGCTCCTGGTCGGCGATCACCTCGATCGCCGCGATCGCGCCGTCCACCACGGTGAACGCCATGATCGACAGCGCCCGGCCGTTGTCGCCGATGACCACCGCCCCCGCGGCGCCGTTGACCAGCGCCGGGCGGGCGAACGGCGACAGCGTGCCCCACAGCACGGCCTGCCCGGCCACCGTCGCAGAGCCGGTGAGCACCACGGTGTGCCGGGCCTGCCCGGCCCCGCCGTCCGAGCGCAGCACCACGTCCGGGTCGAGCACCGCGAGCAGCGCCGCCAGGTCGCCGGTGCGGGCGGCGGCGAAGAAGGCGTCCACGGCCACCCGCTGGCGGCCCAGGTCCGGATCCGGCACGGGGTGCGCCTGTACCTTGCGGCGGGCCCGGCTGGCCAGTTGGCGGGTCGCGGCCGAGGTCTTCTCGATCAGCGGGGCGATCTCCTCGAACGGCACCGCGAACAGGTCGTGCAGCACGAAGGCGACCCGCTCGGCGGGCGACAGCGACTCCAGCACCACCATCAGCGCCAGGCCGACCGAGTCCGCGAGCATCACCTCCTGCTCCGGGTCGACCACCCCCTCGCGGCGCAGCAGGGGGTCCGGAACGCGCTCGGGCCCGCCCTCGCCGCCCGGGCCGGTCGGCTGCAGCGGCTCCTCCCGGCGGGCGGCGCGGTCGCGCAGCAGGTTCAGGCAGACCCGGGAGACCACCGTGGTCAGCCAGCCGCCGAGGTTGGCCACCTCGGCGGTGTCGGTGCGGTCGTACCGCAGCCAGGCCTCCTGGAGCGCGTCGTCGGCCTCGCTGATCGAGCCGAGCATCCGGTACGCGACCGCGCGCAGGTGCGGGCGGTGCTCCTCGAAGAGCGCGGTCCGGGCAGATCTGTCGTCCACCGTGTCAACTTCCTTCGTCGCGCCGGGCAGCCCTCGGGTCGGCCTCGGGCCGGTCCCGGGGTCGGCCCCGGGTCAGGGCAGCAGCGGGAGCCAGCCAACAGCGGGGCGGCGCGGAGATCAACTCCCGGCGGCCGGATTGTCGTGGGGGCCTCGTAGGGTGGCCGCCATGTCCTTCCTCGAGCGCCTGCGCGCCACCCCCGCCATCGTCGACTACCTGCTCTGGCCCGGGGACTTCTCCCTCGACGCCTACTCGCACGTGGAGGAGGTCGTGCTCGCCTCCGGGGAAGCCCTGGAGGAGGTCGCCAAGTGCGGTGCGGGCGGCACCTTCTTCCTCTGCGGCGAGGGCGGCGACGAGCGGCCCGTGCTCTACGCCGACTCCGAGGGCGGCGCGGCGCTGATGGCCGTCGGACTGGAGGAGATGGTCCGGCTGCTGCTGGCGGTGCCGTGGTGGCACGGCTTCGTGCGGCTGACCGAGGAGGAGAGCGCGGAGGCGGCCGAGCAGTACCTGGAGGACGAGCCCGAGCTGCTCGCCGACCGGGACGCTGCCGCCGCCGCGATCGGGCTCGAAGTGCCCACCGTGGCCGAGGCGTTGGAGCGGCTGCGGGAGGTCGCCTTCGGCCTCGGGCCGTCGTACGTGCTGCTCAACGCGGAGGAGGGCAACGCGTACGAGCCGCTGTTCAGGCCCTAGGGGGGCTACGGGGTCAGAGGATGCGGCGCAGGAGGCGGGACTTGAGGGGGGTGAACGGCGGGTAGGCGGGGCGGAGGGGGTCGGCGAGGAGGGGCTTGTCGAGGATGGACTTGGTGTGGCTGAAGGTGTCGATGGAGTGGGTGCCGTGGTAGCGGCCGAGGCCGCTCTCGCCGACGCCGCCGAAGGGCAGGCCGGGGACGGCGATGTGGGCGCTGGGGACGCCGAAGGCGAGGGCGCCGGAGGAGGTTTCGGTGGTGAGGCGGCGCTTGGTGGCGTCCGAGGCGGTGAAGGCGTAGAGGGCGAGGGGCTTGTCGCGGGCGGTGATGAAGGCGATCGCGGCGTCGAGGTCGGGGACGCGGATGATCGGCAGGACGGGGCCGAAGATCTCCTCGCGCATCACCGGGGCGTCCGGGTCGACGTCGGCGAGGACGGTGGGGGCGAGGTAGCGGTCGGCGCGGTGGTGGTCGCCGCCGGTGACGAGGCGGCCGTCGGCGAGCAGGGCGGTGAGGCGGTCGAAGTGGCGCTCGTTGACGATCCGGCCGTAGTCGGGGCTGTCGGCCGGGTCGGCGCCGTACATCTCGCGGATCGCGGCGGTGAGTTGGCGTTCCAGCTCGGTGGCGGTGTCGCCGATGGCGAGGACGTAGTCGGGGGCGACGCAGGTCTGGCCGGCGTTCATGAACTTGCCCCAGGCGATCCGGCGGGCGGCCGTGGCGAGGTCGGTGCCGGGTTCGACGACGACGGGGCTCTTGCCGCCCAACTCCAGGGTGACGGGGGTGAGATGGCGGGCGGCAGCGGTCATGACGACGCGGGCGACGGTGCCGTTGCCGGTGTAGAAGACGTGGTCGAAGCGCTGTTCCAGCAGGGCGGTGGTCTCCGGCACACCGCCTTCGACGACGGCGACGGCCTGCCGGTCCAGGGTGCGGGGCAGCCAGTGGGCGATGGCGGCGGAGGTGGCGGGGGCGAGTTCGCTGGGCTTGAGCACCGCGCAGTTGCCGGCGGCGAGCGCGCCGACCAGCGGGGCGAGGGCGAGCTGCAGCGGGTAGTTCCACGGGCTGATGATCAGCACGGTGCCCAGCGGTTCGCGCACGGTGCGGGCCCGGGCGGGCTGCAGGGCGAGCGGTACGGGGATCCGGCGCGGGCGCAGCCAGCCGTCGAGGTGGCGCAGGGTGTGGTCGATCTCGTTGAGGGTGAAGCCGATCTCGGTGGTGTAGGCCTCGGCGGCGCTCTTGCCGAGGTCGGCGTGCAGGGCGGCGGTGAAGACGGCCTCCTGCTCGACCAACAGGCGGCGCAGGGCGCGGAGTTGGGCCTTGCGCCAGGCGAGGGGCTTGGTGCGGCCGGCGGCGAAGGCGGTGTGCAGACGGGAGACGGTGGCGGCGGCTTCGTCGCTTCCGGTGGACGTGGCTTCGGCGGAGAGGCTCATGCCGTCGAGCATAAACGAAACGAAATGATTTCGTTTCTAGTTTTCGATAGACTTCCGGCATGACCCCCAGCACCACCCCGCCCCGCCCCGTCGCCTCCGGAGCCGCCTCCCCGCCGCGCCGGGGCCGCCCCCGCGACGCAGGCCGGGACCGGGCACTGCTGGACGCCACCCTCGCCGTCCTCGCGGAGAGCGGCTACGGCGGGCTGACCACCGCCGCCGTGGCGGCCCGGGCCAGGGTCTCGACGGCGACGCTCTACCGCCGCTGGTCGTCCAAGGAGGACCTGGTGATCGCCGCCGCCGCGCTGCACGGCGAGGGCTCGTACGAGCAGCCGGACACCGGCGGCCTGGAGGGCGACCTGCGGGTCGTCCTGCGGGACAAGGCCGCCGGCATGACCGGCGAGCCCGGCCGGCTGATCCGCGCCCTGATCGGCGAGGCCGCCCACAACACCGCGCTGGCCGAGGCGCTGGTCACGGCCTTCCTGCGGCCGGTGTACGGGAGGGTCGCGGAGGTCGTCCGGCGGGCGGTCGAGCGGGGCGAGATCCCGCCGCTCGACGGCGTGGAGCTGCTCGGCGAGGTGGTGGTCGGCCCGGTGATGACCCACTTCCTGCTCACCCCGCGGCTGCCCGAGGATGTCGACGAGGCCACTGCCCGGCAGACCGCCGACCGCCTGCTGCCCTTCGCCCTGCGGGCGGTGGGCGGGACGCCGTCCGGCTGAACGGATCCCGGCTGAACGAATCGCGGGTGCGTGTCCCGGTTGCGCATCCCCGTGGGAAGAGCAGCCCGATGCCCTGGTTCACGCTCGCTGCCGATCGGCCTCGCCGGTGAACTCGCCATCACCGTGCGGGAGTTCCTCGCAAAGCTCTCGCGGGTGCCTGCGGGTGCCTGCGGGTGCCTGCGCGCGCCTCAGCGGGTGAGGGTCAGGGCCAGGGTGGCGACCGCCAGGGCGAGGTGGCCGCCGGGGAAGTGGAGGTGTGGAGCACCTTGGTGCGGACGTGGACGGCCACCGCGCCGACGTAGAAGAGCACCAGTGCGGTCGCGGCCGCGACGCCCAGCGGCGGATAGGCGACCAGGCCGATCAGCAGCCCGGCGGCCCCCGCCATCTTGAGGGCGGCCAGCCATGGGACCCACTCCGGTTCGACGTTCACCTCGGCGGAGTTGGCCAGGACGAACGGGGCCCTTGGCGAAGTCGGCGGCGGCGATTCCGGCGTTGGCGGCGATGGCGACGACAGTCACGATGACCAGGGCGATGGACATGGGATTCCTTCGTGGACGCGGGGTGTTCCCTCGGGTCAAGCCTCTTCGGGGGGCTCGCCCCGCGTCCAATACCTGCTTCCATAACTTGGTGGAATGGATGGCGAGGTAGCGGCCGTCCGGGGCTCCCGCCGGGGCCAAGTAGGCGGCATTGATCAGCTCCCAGGCGGTGGTGGGCCGGGGGAGGGGTGGCAGCCCTCAGCGCCGCCACCCCCCGTTTGCTTCTCGGCACCGGAGTGGTGGTTCATTGAGCCAAACCCCGCCTTGGGGTGAAAGCGGGTGGGGATCCGGGCGGGGTTCCGTGGGGTTTCGGTGAGCGTCCCATCGTGCGGAGCAGCCGCGTCTGGCGGGAGGGGGCAGGGGTGGGCGGGCCCTCGGTGGGCCGGTCGTCGGGGGCGGCGAAGAAGCGGTGGGTGGAGTCGGGGTCGACGGGGGTTTCGGGCAGCCCCGCGTAGATGGTGGCGAGGTGCTCGTCGAGCCAGGCGACGAGGGCGGGGTGGAGGGTGTCGTCCAGGCCGAGGGCGGTGGCGAGGTCCCAGGTGTGGACGGTGCTGTCCGCGGTGCGTACGGCGAGCGCCTGCCGGCCGGTGAGCGGGCCGAGGGGGTAGTCCAGGATGCGGCAGAGGGCGTCGGACCGGCCGTAGGCGTCGGCCAGCTGCCGGACGGAGGCGGCGTAGGCGGCGGCGGGGGAGTCGCCCGGCGCGTCGGTCTCGCGGAGGCGGAGGAACTCGGTGCGGTGGCCGCCGTGCAGCAGGAGGAGGTAGTTGAGGTTGCCCCGGGCCATGTGGTGCACCAACTGCCGTACGTTCCAGTCGGTGCACGGCGTGGGCAGGGTCCACTGCCCGGGGCGGACGGACCGCAGGATCCGCTCGAACTCGCCGCTGGCGAGCAGGAACCGGTCGAGGAGCCCGTCGAAGGCGGCACTGGTCATGCGGCCCATCCTGCGAGGTGCGGCGCCGCCCGCACCGGCGGGTTTCGGACCTCGCGCTGGGGCGCTTCCGGTCCGGCGGCCCGGAGGAAGCGCCCCGGGCGGGTTCAGTGGGGGAGGGCCTCGCGGAGGCGCTTCTTGTCGGGCTTGCCGACGGAGGTCAGCGGGATCGCGTCGACCAGGTGGAGGGCTTCCGGTGCGTAGATGCGGCCCCTCTCGGCGGTGACGAAGGCGCGGACCTCCTCCAGGGTCGGCTGCTGCCCGGCGGCGGGGACGACGGCGGCGTGGACGTGCTCGGCCTCCTGGTCGTCCCGCACGCCGTAGACGGCGCACTGGGCGATGGCGGGGTGGGTGAGGAGGAGCTCCTCGACCTCGGTCGGGTAGACGTGGCCGCCGACGACGATGATGAGGTCCTTGAGACGGTCGGCCAGGTAGAGGTAGCCGTCGGCGTCGAAGTACCCGATGTCACCGGTGTCCAGCCAGCCGTCGCGCAGGACCTGGGCGGTGAGGTCGGGCCGCTTCCAGTAGCCGGCCATCAGCATCGCCGAGCGGACGTGCACCTCGCCCTGCTCGCCGGCGGGCAGGACGGTGCCGTCGGCGGCGCGGACCTCCACCTCCACGTCGGGGAAGGGCCGGCCGACCGGGATCGGACCGTCCTCGCCGAAGCGCGCGTACTCGTCGGGGGTGAGGACGGCGATCTTCTGCGCCTCCGACATGCCGTAGAGGCTGACCAGGACGGGGCCGAAGACCTTGAGCGCCTCGCGGATCCGGCTCGGAGAGGAGGCGCAGCCGCCGTAGTCGATCCGCTGCAGGCTGGACAGGTCGGTGCGGCCGAGGTCCGGGTGGTCGAGCAGCCGGTAGAGCAGCGGGGGCAGCACCCACAGGTCGGTGATGCGTTCGCGTGCGATCGCGGCGAGGACCTCGCCGGGCTCGAAGGTGCGCTGGAGGACGACGGATCCGCCCGCGTGGAGCGTCAGGTCGGCGAGCACGCCGGCGAGGTGGGCGAGCGAGGTGGCGGCGAGGAAGCGGGGCGGTTCGGCGTCGGGGCGGCTGTGGAGGGGGGTGTCGAACATGCGGCGGACGGGCCCGTGGAGGCTGAGGATGCCCTTGGGGATGCCGGTGGTGCCGCCGGTGTGGCGGATGCCGAGGTCGTCGTCGGGGCCGATCCGGACGTCGGGTTCCCCGGCGGGGCGGATCGCGGAGGCGGCGATCACGTCCTCGCCGACGGTGTGCGCTCCGGGGCCGGTCCCGTCGGCGCCGGGGCCGAGGGTGAGGACGGCGGGGACGTCGATCAGCGGCAGCAACTCGGGGGCGTCGGCGTAGCGTTCGGCGTCCACGAGGAGCATGGTGGTGTCCACGCTGGCGACGATCTCGGCCAGGACCGGGGCGCTCATCCCGTCGTACAGGTTGACCACCCGGGCGCCGGCCAGGCCGGCGGCGTAGCGGGCGCTGAGGGCCTCGGGGGTGTTGCCGGTGAGCAGGGTGACGGTCGAGCCGCGGGTGATGCCGCGGGCGAGCAGCTCGTGGGCGAGGCGGTAGGTGGCGGCCGCGAAGTCGCCGGCGGTGATCTCGACCCGGTCGGCGGTGGTGATGGCGCGTCGGTCCGGGTGGGAGGCGAGGGCCCGGAGGATCAGGGCGGGTGCGCTGACGAACTCCTGGTCACTCATGGCCACTTCTTCCTTGTAGTTTGCAACCATGCCGCCAGGCTAACTCCACCGCCCGCCCCCTACCGGTGGGTTTTGGCCATGACCGGTCAGAATATCGTCTGTGAACGAAGGACCGGGTTGGTGAAGGCCTCCCGGCACTGGCGGGGAGGCGGACGTCACGCGGGCGGTCGCTGCGGAACCTGGGCGCCTCAACTCGCCGGCGGGGGCCGTGGATCCGGGCCTGCGGGCCGTCAGAGCGGGTTGAGGCGGGCCTTGAGCGGGCGGAACTCGTTGCCCTCCGGATCGGCGAGTACGTGCCAGGACTCGTCGCCGGTCTGGCCGATGTCCGCCGGGCGCGCGCTCGTGACCGTTCCGGTCAACACGCCTCGGCGCGAAGGGTTTCAGCCCCGGGGGCCCGCCGACGGGGTGCGTCGGCGGGCCCGGCGGGTCACTGGTCGTACTGGTCCTGCCGGTCCTCTTGGCCCTCTTGGCCTTCTTGGCCTTCTTGGCCCTGACGGTCCTATCGGTCCGCGGTGAGCTTGCCGGCCACGCCCCAGCTCTCCGGCTGGTACTCGTTGACGAACACGAACACGCTCTCGGCGGGGACCGCGAGCGTCTCCACGAACGCCGCGGTGACCTTCTCGACCAGCTCGCGCTTCTGCTCGACGCTGCGCGGGCCCTGCTGGATGGTGACGATCGGCATCTTCGGCTCCTGACCGGGATTCGGGTGGATCTTCCCGCCGGGTTGTCCGGCTGGGAACAGTCCACCCGATCGGGCCGCCCGCACCCAGACCCGAATCGCTCTGGCAGCGATCACGAATCCTGATCGTCGCAGGTCGGGGGCGTCATGCGGCAGGCCTCCAGGAGCAGCCGGGGGAGCGGGGCGGAGCGTCGTACGGCGAGCGAGGTCGGCAGGGCCAGCGGGGTCCGGCAGCGGCGGAAGGCCACTCGGCGGGCGTTCACCATCCGGGCGTTGGCGGCGTACACCACCGTCCACATCGGGGTCCCGGTGCCGATCGAGGCCAGGGTGTTCTGCAGGGTGCCGTGCGCCGGGCCGAGGACCGGCCGGAATCCGGCGGCCGTGCAGGCGTCCAGCACCAGGTCCACCAGCGCCGGGTGGTTGCCGTGCTCGGTCAACCGCAGTGGCAGGTCGGCGAGTTCGGCGAGATCGACCTCGGGCTGGGCGGCGAGCGGGTGCCGGGCGGGCAGGGCGAGCACCAACTCGTCCTCCCATACGGGCAGGAAGCGCAGACCGGGGCTGTTCTCGGCGATGGCGCCCCGGACGAAGGCGGCGTCCAGGCGGCCGTCCGCGAGCTGGGCGAGCCGCTCCCGCACCGGGGCCGAGTGCAGTTCGACCCGCACCCCGGGGGCCCGTTGCTGGTAGGTCTCCAGGATCAGGTCGAGCCGCTCGGCGAGCCCGGTGATGGTGCCCAGCCGCAGGACGGCGGGCGCGGCCAGATCGGCGGCGAGGGCGCGGGCGGCGTCCTCGGCCGAGAGGACGTTGCGGGCGGCGGGCAGGAAGCGCTCCCCGGCCGGGGTCAGCCGGACGTACCGGGGCGAGCGGTCGAACAGCTCGACCTTCAACTCCCGCTCCAGCCGCCGGACCTGCTGGCTCACGGCGGGCTGCCCGAGCAGCAGCTTCTCGGCGGCCCGGCCGAAGTGCAGCTCCTCGGCGACGGCGACGAAGCAGCGCAGCTGCCGTAGCTCCATGCGGGCCCCCTGCTTGATCGGTCGACGGGCCCATCGTCGCAGGCGGGCGGGCATCCGCTCGGCGCAGGTGTCGTAGCAGCCGTCCCAGGTCTTCTCGGCCTCCGCCCGGGGTTCCTTGGCGGCGGCCGTCCGCGAGGGCGGCCTCCCCCCGTCGCTCTGAGCTGGTCGAAGGCACCCCTCCAGGTGGTCTATAGTTAACCCATCACCCAGATGCGCGGGTGGCGGAATAGGCAGACGCGCTGGATTCAGGTTCCAGTGCCCGAAAGGGCGTGGGGGTTCAACTCCCCCCTCGCGCACAGCGAAGTACCGACGGAACGGTGCTTCCCGCAGTGACGGAAGTCATTGTGGGAGGCGCCGTTTCGTCGTTTGTGCCACCACCGGAGACGGCCGGCCTTCCGGCCCGGCTGGCCGTCGTGCGCTACGCGGCGGGCTTCCAGAGGGCGAGCAGGACGCTGTAGGCCGGGGTGATCTCGGCCCCGGTGCCGTGCTCGGGCGACATGAACTGCGGGGTGCCACGCCGGTTGACCCCGAGAGCCGGCCGGTCGGCCCGACGGTCGACCGGCCGCTCCGGTGCCCCGGGGCCGGTCAGCGGCAGAGGGCCGCGTCGACGACGCTTTCGAGACGCCTGGTGACGGCCCCGTCTGCCGGGATGCTGGTCACCGTGATGTCGGCGGCGCGGCCGTCGTCCGTCGCGCCGCCCCGGGACTCGTAGCCCGGGATGTCCCCGCCGTGACCCCAGTAGACGCCGCCGCAGGACAGCGGGCGGCTGATGATCCCCAGCCCGTACCCGGCGCCGGTGTCCCCGATCGGGACGGTGGTGCGCATCTGGGCGAGCTGCGCCGGCGGGAGGAGGTCGCCGGCCAGGAGCGCGCTGAAGAACCGGTTCAGATCGGAGTCGGTGGAGGTCAGCTGGCCCGCTGCCCAGCCCGCCGAAGGGTCCAGCTCGGTGGTGTCGATCAGCGGTCCGCCCGGCTTCTCCTGACGGTAGCCCTTGGGGTGGGCCTCCCGGATCGTACGGTCCCCGACGGCGGGGAAGTAGGTGTGGCGCAGCCCGATCCGCTGGATGACGCGCCGGTCGATCTCCTCGGCGAGCGGGCGGCCGGTGACCTTCTGGACGATCAGGCCGACCAGCACGTAGTTGGTGCTGCTGTACCCGAACCGCTTCCCCGGGGGGAAGTCGGCCTTGTGCCGGAAGGCCAGGTCCAGCAGCTCGCGCGGCTCGAAGTACCGCTGCTGCATGACGGATTCCTCGATGTCGCCCTCGTAGTCGGGGAGCCCGCTGGTGTGCTGGAGCAGTTCGCGGACGGTGATGTGGCCGCCGTCGATGCCGTCCCCGCGCACGATGCCCGGCAGGTAGGTCTCGACCGGCTCGTCGAGGCCGATCCTCCCCTCGCCGACCAGTTGCAGGGCGACGACGGCCGTGAAGGTCTTGGTGTTGCTGCCGATCCGCACCTGGCCGTCCTTGGGTACCTTCGCGCCGGTGGCCAGGTCGCCGACCCCGGCCGTGTAGCTGCGGGTGCGGCCCGTACCGTCCTGCACGCTCGCCAGCGCGCCCGGCAGGCCGTCGGACTGCACCAGGGCGTTCAGGCCCCGCTGGACGCTGTCGGGCCTGGGAGCGGCGGCGGCGGAAGGCGCCAGGACGCCCGCCGTCACGACGCCGATGGCCAGTGCCGCCACCGCCGACACCGTCCGCCGCCGGGAGCGCTTCTGCCAGGTCTGCTCACGCATGAGTCAACTCCGTTGGAATCCTTGGGAATCAGTGGACACGATCATGGGTTCCGGACCGCCGGCGCGCATCGCGGGAAGGCGGGAGAAAACCCTCCCCCGATCGGGGGAGGCCGCCGCTGACCTGCCCGGACATACTGGCGAGCATGATCACGGGAATCCGGCCGTTGCTGCGCGGCTCCACGTACACGGGTGCACTGTTCGCCTACGTCGGCGCGTTGGCGAGCCTTCCGCTGCTGCCGTTCGCCATGCTGCCGGCCCTGGCCGGACGCTCCGCCCCCTACGCGGTGCAGGCCGCGCTGACGCTGCTGCTCTGGGCCGTCCTGATCGGCGCGGTCGGGCTGGCCCGCACCACGCGGCGGGCCCTGATCGCCGCCGCCCGCCGCCTGCTGAGGGTGCCGCTGCCGGCCCCCGCGGCCGGGCAGCCCGGCGCCGACCGCTGGCGGACCCCCGCCTGGCTGGTGCTGCACGTGGCCCTGGGGTGGACGGGGGCGCTGGTGAGCGGGCTGCTGCTGATCGCGGGCGTGACACTGCCGGGCGGCTGGCTCGGCGGCGAGGCGCGGCTGACCCTGTTCGACTGGTCGCCGCAGCTGAGCGGCGGCTGGTGGAGCTGGCCCGCCGCGGCCTGCTGCCTGCTGCTGGCGGCGGCCGGCTGCGCGGCGGTGACGGGCATCCTGCGATGGGCGGCGCCGAAGCTGCTCGGGCCGTCCGCCGCCGAGCGGCTCGCGCTGGCCGCCGAACGGGAACTGCTGCTGGCCGAACGCAACCGGCTCGCCCACGAGTTGCACGACTCCATCGGGCACACCCTGACAGCGGCCACCATCCAGGCCGCCGTGGCGGGCGAGGTGCTCGCCGCCGACCCGGCCGCGGCGCGGGCCGCCATGCGCAGCATCGAGGAGTCCACCCGGGCCGCGCTGGAGGACCTGGACTACGTGCTCGGCGTGCTGCGCGAGGAGGGCGCGGCCACCGCTCCCACCCGGACCCTCGCCGACCTGCCCGACCTGCTCGACCGGCTGCGCCACGCGGGCGCCGTGGTGGAACCGGACCTGTCCGGCGACCTCGCCCAGGTGCAGGGGACGCTCTCCCGGGCGGCGTACCGGATCCTGCAGGAAGGGCTGACCAATGCGCTGCGGCACGGGGCCGGCGGGCCGATCGAAGTCCGCGTCACGGCGTCGCCGGACGCGCTGGAACTGCGGGTGGTGAACCGGACGGGCCCGGGCGCCGGCGCGGGCGACTTCCCGACCTCCGGGCACGGCCTGCCCGGACTCGCGGAGCGGGTACGGCTGTTGCACGGCGAGTTCGCGGCCGGGCCGGACGGGCCCGAGCGCTGGAAGCTGGCGGTCCGGCTGCCGGTCCGGGTCACGGCGTGAGCGACTCCGACGCGGGGGCATCCGGTGGGGGAGCTCCAGGCGTAGCGGCCTCGGGCACGGCGGCCTCGGGTGCGGGGGCGCCGAGTGCCTCCGTCACGCTCCTGATCGCGGACGACGACGAAGTCACCCGCAGCGGCCTGCGCACCCTGCTCGCCGCCCAGCCGGGGATCGAGGTGGTCGGGGAGGCCGCCGACGGCGTCGACGCGGTCGAGCAGGCGCTGCGGCTGCGGCCGGACGTCGTCCTGATGGATGTGCGGATGCCGCGCCGCAACGGGATCGACGCCACCCGGCAGCTGCTGGCCGAGGCTCCCGTCGAAGCGCCGAAGGTCGTGGTGATCACCACCTTCGAGAACGACGGCTACGTCACCGCCGCGCTCGGCGCCGGGGCCAGCGGCTTCGTGCTCAAGCGGCTGCCGGTCCGGCAGATCGCCGAGGCGGTACGGGTGGTGGCGGCGGGCGAGGCGATCCTCTTCCCGGCCGCGCTGCGCCGGATGGTCGCCGCCCGCCCGCTGGACTCCGCCGAGGCGCTGCCGAGGGCGGCGCTGACCGGGCGGGAGGAGGAGGTGCTGCGGTTGATGGCCACCGGGCTGTCCAACCCGGAGATCGCCGAGACGCTGACCGTGAGCCTGGAGACGGTCAAGACCCACGTCGGGAACGTGCTGACCAAGCTCGGGGCGCAGAACCGGACCCATGCCGTGGTGATCGCGTACGAGTCGGGACTGGTGGTGCCGGGGTTCACGGGCTGAGCCGCCGGCCCGCCGGCCGTTCGCGGACGCGGGCCCGAGTCCCGGCAGCGTGCCCGCCGTGCCCGCCGTGCCCGCCGTGCCTGCTCGGCGGTCTCCACGTCCCGCTTCCTGGCGGCAATGCCCGCCCGCCGTTCTCATGGCAACGGACCGGCGGTGAACGCCACCCCCGGGGCCTGCCGCACCGCGCCCGGAAAGCCGAACGCGCGCCCGGTCGTGGTCGACCGGGCGCGCGGGTGGGGTCCACCGAGGTGCCTACTCCTCGATCCGGACCTTGTCGGCCTGCATGCCCTTCTGCCCCTGGACGGCCTCGAAGGAGACCTTCTGGCCCTCCACCAGGGACTTGAAACCGGTCGACTCGATCGCCCGGAAATGCACGAACAGGTCATCGCCGGACTCCGGGCTGATGAACCCGTAGCCCTTCTCGTCGTTGAACCACTTCACGGTGCCGTTCTGGCGCTCGGCCATGTCTACTCCTCGGGGTCGGATCGCGGTGCCGTCGCGTGATCATCTCACGCAGAGCATGCGATTCGGCACGAAGCGTAGTGGTGCGACCCGGTTCTCGGGAGGCGCCCCGGGCCGGGTGGGCCGGGGTCCGCGCCGCTACGCCCTCGGGTCGACCGGGGTGAGGGTGCCGAGCCGGTCCTCGATGTGCTGGGCGGCGGCCAGGCAGAGGTCCTCGCGGAACGGACGCCCGACGAGCTGCACCCCGGTGGGCAGGCCGGCGGGGTCCAGCCCGGTGGGGACGGCGACAGCCGGGACGCCGACGAAGCTGGTGACCGAGCAGAGCCGCATGGCCATGGCGACCCGGTCCCGCCCGGCCTGGTCCCGGGACTCCAGGCCGGGTTCGACCGGCGGCTCGGTGAAGACCGGGCCGAGCAGCAGCGGGTACGCCGCCAGGAACTCCGTCCAGGAGCGGCGGACGTTCATCCAGGTGCTCATCAGCCCGATCAGCCCGGCGGCGTCGGCGGGCGGGGCGCTGCGCATGGTCAGCTCGATGTAGCGGTCCCCGCCCTCGCCCAGCAACTGCCGCACGGCGGGCCAGCTCGGGGTGAACTCGGTGACGCAGAGCCGGTGGTAGGCCTCCAGCGCCTCGTCCAGCCGGGGGACGTCGGGCACCTCGTCCACCTGGTACCCGGCGTCGCGCAGCGCCGCCGCGGCGGCCTCGACCGCACGGCGGACGGTCGGGTGGACGCCGTGGCCGCCCGGGTCGGCGACCACGGCGACCCTCGGCGGGCCGTCGAGGGGCTCTCCGTACAGCGGCACGGGAACGGCCCGGGGGTCGCGGGGGTCGGGGCCGGCCAGGGTCTCGTACGCGAGCCGCAGGTCGGCCACCGTACGGGCCAACGGGCCGTCCGTGACCAGGACTTGGGAGGCCGGGCCGGGATCGTCCGGGCCCAGCAGGCGCTGGTCGGCGGCGAACCGGCCGGTGGTCGGCTTGAGCGCGGCGACCCCGCAGAACGCGGCCGGGATGCGGACCGAGCCGCCGGAGTCGTTGCCGAGCCCGAGCGCGGCCATGCCGGTGGCCACCGCCACGCCGTCCCCGCCGCTGGTGCCGCCCGGCGTGCGGGTGGCGTCCCAGGGGTTGCGGGTGTCGCCGTACAGCTCGCTACGGGTGTGCATCCCGGCCAGGATCAGGGTCGGCATGTTGCTGTGCCCGATCGGGATCGCCCCGGCGGCGCGCAGCCGGGCCACCGGGATGGCGTCGGCGGGGGCGGTGAGGTCGCGGAAGCGCGGGGTGCCGAAGGTGGTCGGGACGCCCTCGATGCGGGTGCACTCCTTGACCGTGAACGGCACCCCGGCGAGCGGGTCGAGCCGCTCGCCGGCGGCGCGGGCGCGGTCCGTCTCCCGGGCGGCGGCGCGGGCGCGGTCGGCGAGGAGCTGGGTGACGGCGTTGGCCTGCGGGTTGACCTCGGCGATGCGCGCGAGGTGGGAGTCCACCACCTCGCGCGCGGACACCTCGCCGCTGCGGACGGCGGCGGCGATGGCGGTGGCGGGGAGTTTCCACATGGGCTTCTCCTGGTGGGTTCCGATGCGTTTGCATCGAAACCTTAGCGGGAGAGCCGATACGCTTGCATCGGAATAACTGGAGACAGTCCGGAACAGCCCGGAGCAGTCCGGAGCGGGTCGGGTCGGAACAGGGAGGTGGGGGGCGGATGCCCAAGCAGGTCGACCACGAGGAACGGCGCCGGCACATCGCCGAAGCGGTGTGCGCGCTGATCGACACCCAGGGCCTGGAAGGCGTCACCCTGCGGGACGTCGCCACCCGGGCCGACGTCTCCATGGGAGCCGTCCAGCGCTGCTTCCGCAGCAAGGAGGAGATGCTCCGGTTCGCCCTCGCCCACATCGGCGAACGCGTCACCGAACGGGTCCACGGCCGCGTCCTGGCCGGCCCGGCCCAGTCCGCCGCGAGCACCCTCGGACACGCCGCCGCCGAAGTCGCCCTGCTCCGCGCCGAACACCGCGCCGAAGCCCGGATCTGGCTCGCCTTCCTCGCCGCCGCCGCCGTCAACCCGGCCCTGGCCGCCGGCCTCCGCACCAGCTACGCCGACCTCGAAGGACTGCTCGCCCGGCTCGTCGCCGAGGCCTCCCACGCCCTCGACGCCCGACGCGAAGCCCGCACCCTGCTCGCCCTCACCGACGGACTCACCGCCCACGTCCTCATCGGCCACCGGACGGCGGCGGAGGCCGAGGACCTCCTCCACGCGCACCTCGCCGGGCTGTGGGAGCGGGCTTAGGAATCCCGTTGCCACCGGGCGGGCCCAGCGGCGAGGATCCTGGTCGTGTCCGACTCCCGGTCCGAACTGACGCCCTATCCGAAGATCCCCGCGAAGGGACGCCCCGGCGCACCCGGCGCCCGCGAGTGGATCGCGGCCGAGAAGGTGCACGGCGCGCACTTCGCGGTGGTCTGCGACGGCACCACCGTACGGGCCGCCAAGCGGCGCGACCTGCTCGGCGACGAGGACCTCGACGCCTTCTTCGGCGTCAGCCGGATCTGGCCTCAACTCGCCGTCGCCGCCGGGCGCTTCGCGGCGGCCGTGCGGGCGGCGCGGGGGTCGGCCGCCGTCGTCACGGTGTACGGGGAGCTGGCCGGCGGCCGTTACCCGCACCCCGAGGTGCCCGCCGCCCCCGGCGTCGAACCCGTGCAGACCGGTGTCTGGTACGCCCCCGGGCTGCGCTGGCTGCCCTTCGACGCCACGGTGGAGACGGCCGACGGCCGGTGGTGGATCTCCGACCGCGACCTCCGGTCCGCCGCCGCCACCGCCGGGCTCACCTGCGTACCGCTGCTCGGGCGCGGCACCCTGAACGCCCTGCAAGGCCTGCCGGTCGCCTTCCCCAGCCGGGTCCCCGCCCTGTTCGGCCTGCCCGCACTGACCGAACTGCCCGGCCGGCTCGCCAACTTCGCCGAGGGGTACGTCCTCAAGCCGGCCGGCGAATGGCACGAGTCGGAGACCGCCCGGCCGGTGATCAAGGTCAAGCAGAAGGCCTTCGCCGAGGACGAACGCTACGACGGCGCCCGCCCCTACCTCCCCCCGCCCGAGGGTGCGGCCGGCGTCCCCGCCTGGCTCCTGGTCCAGGCCTCCGCCCTCCTCACCCCCACCCGCGCCGCCGCGGCCGTCAGCAAACTCGGCCCCCGCACCCCGGCGGAAACGGTGGCCGCGGAGATCGCCCAGGACATCACCGACGAACTCGCCGAGGCCCTCGGCGGTCTGGAACCCGCCGTACTCACCGCCCTCCGCCACGCCCTCGCCCCCGGCGCCCGCTCCCTCGCTGCCTTCGACGCGGCGGACCGGCGCAGCCGCTGACGCGTTGGTGCGGGCGCGTTGGTGCGGGCGCTGACCCGGTGGCGCGGGCGTCGGCCCGGTGGCGCGGGCGCACTGGGCACCGTCGTCCCGGCCGCCCGCGCGGGACGTACGTCCGCAGGGCATGTGAGGGGACGTATGTCCGTATGACGCCCGATGTACGTCCGTATGACGCGCGACGCGACAGAGGGGGCGCGCGCCGTCGGCCCCGCGCCGGTTCGGCGTCGCGCGGGGGGTTCTCGGGAACCGGCTCTTATTGTACTGTCCGTCTAATAAGCGGGTGAGCGGGAACCCGCAGGGGCAGGCACCTGGAGGCAGCCATGGCTCTCATCCGGCAGGCGGCGGCGGAACACGGCCACACGGCGGCCGACGACGACGTCTCGAAGCGGCTGCTGGACTCGGCCGCCACCCTCTCCTACGACCCCATGACCGAGATCGACTGGGACGCCCCCCTCCCGGCCGGGCACTACGGCCTCAACCCCGAGTGGAGCACCCTCTACGGCACCCGGCTGTGGGACGAGATGACCGAGCAGCAGCGGGTCACCCTCACCCGGCACGAGGTCTGCTCGATCATGAACACCGGCATCTGGTTCGAGATGATCCTCCAGCAGATGGTGCTGCGCGACCAGTACCTCAAGAACCCCGCCAGCGCCGAGTTCCAGTTCGCGCTCACCGAGATCGCCGACGAGTGCCGCCACTCGATCATGTTCGCCCGCGCCTGCCAGAAGATGGGCGTCCCCGCCTACCGCCCCAACAAGGTGATCGCCCAGGCCGGGCGCGCCTTCAAGGCCCTCGCCAAGGGTGAACTCGCCTACGGCGGCATCCTGGTGGCCGAGGAGGTGCTGGACGTCATGCAGCGCGACTGGATGCGCGGCGAGAACGTCCTGGAGATCGTCCGCGGCACCTCCCGGATCCACGTGGTCGAGGAGTCCCGGCACATGAAGTTCGCCCGGCAGGAGATCCGCGAGCGGGTGCGCCACGCGAGCCCGGCCCGCCGCCGCGCCTCGGCCACCGGCATCGCGATCGGCGCGTACGTCATCGTCAGCAGCATGGTGCACCCGGGCGTCTACAAGGCCGCCGGGCTGGACGTCGCGCGGGCCCTCGACGAGGCGAAGGGCAACGAGCACCGCAAGGCGATGATGCGCAACAGCTCCCGGCACCTGATGGCGTTCCTCGCCGAGACCGGGCTGATCACCAGCCGCGCGGCGGCGGTCTACCGCCGCGTGCACATGCTCTGACCACCGACCCTGACGGACCGTCAGCTCTAGCGAGGACCCGACTCCGGCCATGGCCTACGCGATCACCCGATCCTGCTGCAACGACGCCTCGTGCGTCTCCGTCTGCCCGGTCAACTGCATCCACCCGACCCCGGACGAACCGGAGTTCGGCACCACCGACCTGCTGTACATCGACCCCCGGGCGTGCATCGACTGCGGCGCCTGCGCGGACGCCTGCCCGGTGGACGCGGTGTTCCCGGTCGACCGGCTGCGCGGGCCGGACGTCGTCTTCGGCGACCTCAACCGCGACTGGTACCGCGACCACCCCAACGACCACGCCTGGGGCGCGCCCAGCTTCCCGCGCAGCCTGCCGGGCGAGGTCGGCACCCTGCGGATCGCCGTGGTCGGCACCGGACCCTCCGCCGGGTACACCGCGCAGGAACTGCTGCGCTGCACCAGCGCCGAACTCACCATGATCGACCGGCTGCCGGTCACCGGCGGCCTGCTGCGGCACGGCGTCGCGCCCGACCACCAGTCCACCAAGCGGATCGCGGAGAGCTTCGCGAGCGTCTTCCACGACCCGCGGCTGCGGATGCACCTCAACCTGGAGGTCGGCACCGACGTCAGCCACCAGGAACTGGCCGCGCACCACCACGCGGTGGTGTACGCGGTCGGCGCGGCCGCCGACCGGAGGCTCGGCGTGCCCGGCGAGGACCTGCCCGGCAGCGTGCCCGCGACCTCCTTCGTCGGCTGGTACAACGCCGACCCGACGGTGCCGGCCGACACCGTGGACCTGTCCGCCGAGCGGGTGGTGGTGGTCGGCAACGGCAACGTCGCGGTGGACATCGCCCGCATCCTGCTCACCGACCCGGACCGGCTCGCCGCCACCGACATCGCCGACCACGCCCTGGCCGCGCTGCGCCGCAGCCGGGTGCGGGAGGTCGTGCTGCTGGCCCGGCGCGGGCCCGAGCAGGCCGCCTGGAGCGCGCCCGAGTTCCTGGGGCTGCGCCGGCTGCCGGGCGTCGAGCTGGTGGTGGAGGACCACCCGCAGGTGCGGGCCGCGATCGAGGCCGCCGCGCCGGACTCCAGGGCCGCGCTGCTCGCCGACCTGCCGCTGGTGCGCCACGACGGGGACGCCGAACCCGGGCCGGGGCGGCGGATCGTGCTGCGCTTCCTGTCGACGCCGGTCGAGCTGACCGAGGCGGACGGCCGGGTCTCGGGGCTGACCGTCGAACGGACCGCGCTGACAGCGGACGGCGACCCGATCGACCCGGCTGGGCCGATCGATCCGACTGGCCCGGCCGGCCCGACCGCTCGGCGGGACACCCTGCGCGCCGCCCTGGTGGTGCGCTCCATCGGGCACCGGGGCGTGCCGGTGCCCGGACTGCCGTTCGACGAGCGGACCGGGACGGTCGCGCAGCACGGCGGACGGGTGGTCGACCCGGCCACCGGCCGGCCGCTGCCCGGCGCGTACGTGGTCGGCTGGGCCAAGCGCGGGCCGTCCGGCGGGATCGGCGCCAACCGGGCCTGCGCGCGCGAGACGGTGGACGCGCTGATGGACGACGCGCAGGCCCAGGCACTGCCGGTGCCCCCGGCGGGGCGGACGGAGTTCGAGCAGTTGGTGCGGCGGCGCCGGCCGGACGCGGTGGGGCTGAAGGAACTGCGCGCGGTGGACCGGGCGGAGCGCGAGCGGGGCGCGGCGCAGGGGCGGCCCCGGGTGAAGCTGGCGACGCTGGCGGAGCTGCTGGCGGCGGGGCGGCGGCGCTGAGCCCCGGCGGACGGCTCGTGCGGGGTGGATGCGCGGGCCGTCCGGTTGACGCGGCCGTGACCCGGGGCGGGTGGGGCGCGTTGGGCGGATGTGAGCAGTTTTGGGGTGATGCCGGCTCTTTGGCGTTGGCCGGCCGAAGAAACGATCCTGCCAGGCGCGGGGCGCCCTCCGGAACCGGGGCGCCCTCCGGACCCGGGGTCGGACCGGGATCCGGGAGCGCCGATCTACGCCGAGCTGGCCCGCCGCTGGCAGTCGGAGGGGCGGTCGGTGCCCGGACTGCCCGACCCGGTCTGGGACTCGCCGGCGGCCTCGGAATCCCAGGCACCGCCGGACCCGACCGGATAGAACTGCCGCGCCCAGCGCCGGAACAGCCCGATCGAACGCTCCCCGGGCACGAGCCGCGGCTGCGCCAGGTACCGCTTGTGCGCCAGCACCGGGCGGTCCTGCTTGATGATCCGCACCGAGGCCTGGAGCGCCACCCAGGAGGCGGCCCGGTCCACGACCCGCGCCGCCCCGACCCCGGGCACCGGCACGGTGCTGGTCGCCGCGAAGCGCACCAGGGTGCGCCAGGGTGCGAGCGGCGTCGGCAGCACCCACACCCGTAGCGTGCTGCCCAGCTCCGGCAGTTCGGCGGTCAGCCGCATCAGCCCCAGCCCGGCCAGCGTTACCGGCTGCTCCAGGCTCACCGCGCCCAGCCCGGGGAACCGGGTGGTGGTGCGCTGGTGGATGGTGAACAGCGGGCCGTCCGGTTCCGGCGGCGCCGTCTCCTGGGCGTCCAGGCCGTGCAGCACGGACACGTGCCGGAAGTCCACGCTGTTCTCCAGCACCTCCTGCGGATGCGAGAGCAGTTCTCCGCTCCACCAGGCGAGCGGCCGCACGCCGACCGCCGGCGGCAGCTCCCAGGTAGGCGGCGTGCCGTCCGGTCCGCCCCGCCAGACGAACAACGCGCCGTCCCGCTCGACGAGATGACGCTTCGTCAGTTCACCGCGGAACCGGGTGCCGTCCGGCGAGCCGGTGCAGGAGCCGTCCGGGGCGAAGGCGAAGCCGTGGAACGGGCAGACCAGGTCCTCGCCGTGGACCCGCCCGCCCGCGCCGAAGTGCGCGCCCAGGTGCGGGCAGTGCGGTCCGATCGCGCGCACCGCGCCCCGCCGCGTCCGGTACAGCACCACGTCCTCGCCCATCAGCCGGGCCGTACGGACCCGGCCGGGCGGCAGATCACGCGTCCGACCGACGCAGAACCAGCCGCTCGGGTACGGCAGCGGGGCGGAGTGCTCGTCCATGGCGGTCACCTCGGTGGCTTGACGGCGGTGTGAACGTACCAGGCGATGTGCTCGCGCACCGCGTACATCTCCACCGTGGAGCGGAGATTGAGCCACCGCGCCGGGTCGCCGACGCGGCGCAGCAGCTCCCAGGGCAGTCGGAAGTACGCGTGCACCGCCTCGGTGGTCGGCAGGTAGTGCGGCGTCGCGTCCAGGGCCTCCTCGACCTCGAAGCCGGCCCCGGCGAGCAGCTGCGCCAGGTTGCCCGCGTGGTAGAGCCGGGCGCCGGTCATCGCCATCGCGTCCAGGTACGGTTCGAGCAAGGCCCGCGCGGACGACGGGAGTTCCTCCAGCGGGCCGGTGCTCATCGGGCCGAGCAGCACCAGCCGACCGCCCGGGCGGAGCACCCGGTGGAACTCTGCCAGCGCGCGGGCCGGGCGGTAGGAGTGGACGAGCGTCTCCATCGAGTACGCGCCGTCGAACGTGCCCTCGGGGAAGGGGAGTTCATGGAAGTCGCCGCAGGAGAAGGCGGTCCGGCCGGCCAGTGCGGCGTCGGCGCTCAGTCGACGGGCCTCGGCGACGTGGAAGTCCAGCACGTCGACCCCGGTGACCAGCAGCCCGAACCGGGCCGCCATCGCCCGGGCCACCACCCCGGCCCCGCAGCCCGCGTCCAGCACCCGCGCCCCGGCGGGCAGGGCCAGCTTGCGCCCGAGCACGTCCTCCAGCTGCCGCTGCGCCCGCCACAGCCGCCACTTCGACTGCCCGGGCTCGGTCCACCCCCAGTGCCGGGCGTTGCGCGCCACCCGGGTGTAGAACCACCGGCTCCCGGCGTTTCCGTACACCCGGCGCAGCGCGGTGAGATCCAGCTCCTGAGCGCCCATGGGGGCACGCTAGCGGCGCTCGACCGGCTGCTCCCGGCGGCGCCACGGCCGGTTGCGCCGCCGGGAGGGTTGGTGCGCTCGTCGGACGGGGTGATCAGCTGACCAGGCTGTGTCCCGCAGCCAGGGGACGGTCGGGACGAAGGAGGACACCCACCGGCGGGCCGGGCGGCCCGGCGACCGATGGCAGCGGGCTCCGTCGTGCCCGGGAGCGGTGGGTCCGGGCCGTGACTACGAGCCGCAACCTGGGCGCTCGCGAGGCGTTGAACCGGCCATGAACAACAATCACGGACTGCTTGGCACTTGGCAGGGAATCTCGCTGGAGGCGGACACCCCGCCGACCCCTGGTCGGCACATCCTCGCGGTCCGGCACGTTGCGGCCATCGGCAACCGTTGGATCGCCCTGATCGACGCATCCGAGTTGGCCGTATTGGCGGACATGCCCGATGCGGCCTTCATGTTGCGCAGCCGACGCGGTTACCTGCCGGACAGTGCGGTGAACCGGGCCTTCGCGACCACGCTGCGCGAACGGCCGGAGGAAGCGGGGTTCTTCGGGCCGCCCATCGTCCTCGCCTCGCGGAGCCCGCACTGGGAACCCGGCCGGTCGGGCGGCGCAGGGCGCCTCGGCATCGTGGACATCGAGTGCTTCGACGGATTCCAACGCCTGGTCACTATGTCCCACCTCGCTCGCGAGCTGGCCCCCGCGCAGCTTGCCAGGGCCGTGCTGTGGGTCGTGATCGTCACCGGGGAAGACATCGACCGGGCTCGTGAGTTGTGCGACGAAGCCGCTCATCACGTCAACGCGCTCGAACCGCAGGACAATCTCGCCCGCTGTCCGTACCTCCTCACCGTCCAGGAAGAGTTCCGGAAGGAGGGAGGGTACTTCGAACCGAGGCGAGGGATCGTGTCCGGGCCGCACCCTGTCGGATTCACCCCCGGCGACGTGTTCCGCTCGCTCGCTGCACTCTCGCACGCGCCGCGCCCTCAGCTGAGCAACCGACTGCAGACCGACCAGGGACTGAAGGAGCTGTGGACGGACATCGCAAGCCCGTCCTACCGCAGCCTCGTCCACGAGGACCTGCACGCCATCAGCATCCAACGCGCGGTGGAGGCCAGGCGGGAGACCCAGAAGGCGATCGCCCGGATGCTCAAGCGGAACAGCAAGGGGTGCTGGAAGCTGCTGGAGTACGCCCCCGAGCTGGTGACCTGGGCGGCCTGCCGGAGCCTGCCCTTGGAGACTCTCCACGACGGGAGCCGGACCTCGCCGCGCTGGACCGACCTCATCCACAGCAAGCTCCCGGCCGAGACCGAGCGGGTGGCGCACCTGCTGGTCGCCACCTACGAGCGGCTGCGTGGCTCGGACCACAAGTTCAAGCTCGTGGCCCACAAACTGGACCTGTGGCTGGAGTTGACGGACGTCGTCTTCGGGAAGGTGTGACCGGGCTCCGGGCCGCCAGGTGCACCCCCGCTCCGCTCAGTGGGCCGCCCGGTGCCGGTGGCTCCACGGAAGCCACCGGCACCGGGCGGTCTAAGACGACCCCGAGGGCTCAGGCCGCGCCCGCCGCTCCGCGCAGGATGCCCTGCCCGTCCCGGCCGCGCAGGGCCAGTGCGGTCGGGAGCACCGCCGCCGTCAGGGCGATCGCCGCGCAGCCGGCGGCGAGCGCGGCCATCGCCGTCCAGGGCACCATCGCGGGCGTCGGGCCGACCAGGGCGGTCAGCGCGGCCCAGGAGCCGCCGACGCTGATCGCGGTGCCGAGCACGCCCAGCAGGGTGCCGGCGGCCACGCACATCAGCGTCTCCACGGCGACGGTGCGCAGCACCTGGCCCCGGGTGGCGCCGGCCAGCCGCAGCAGGGCGAGTTCCTGGCGGCGGTCGCTGACCGTCATCACCAGCGAGTTGGCCAGGGCGATCCCCGCGTAGCCGATGGCCAGTCCGAGGATCATCAACAGGGCGTCCCAGGCGGCCTGTTCGGTGCTGTCGCCGGCGGCCGACCAGACTTCCTCGGGGGTGGAGAGCCGGGCGCCCAGCCCGTCCACGGCGGTCCGCAGCGCGGCGGCGGCCCGCTGGGGGTCGGTGCCGGGCAGCACCCGCAGGTCGATCCGGCTCGCCAGGGCCGGGCCGCCGACGCCGCCCGGGCCGTTGACCCCGGCGGTGACGGCGTCGGCGCCGGTCACCCAGGCCTGGACGGTCTCGGCACCGCTGCCGAGCAGGGCGACGACCCGCACGTCGCGCGGGGTGCCGTCGGCCAGCCGGACCGAGACCCGCCCGCCGACCCGGGGCGAGCCCGGCCAGGTACGGCTGAGCGCCACCGAGCCGGGGCCGAGGTCGGCGAGCGAGCCCGCGACCACCGGCAGGCGGTCGACCTCGGCCAGCGCGGCAGGGTCCGCCGTGGCGGCGCTGAGCGGCACCAGGGCCTGGCCGGTCGGGTCGACGGCCATCAGCGAGGTCGGGGTGATGACCAGCGCCCGCACCCCGGGGACGGCCCGGACCCGGTCCACCACGGTCCGGTTCAGCCCGGGGGTGCCGGCCGGGCTGACGACCAGGTCGGCGGCGGACAGCTGGTGGCGCACCTCGCTGACCTGCGAGCGGTTGATGGTGTCGATGCTGCCGAGCAGGCACCCGGCGAAGGCGATCACCAGCACCACCGGGGTGGTGGTCGCCGCGGTGCGCCGGAAGGCGGTCAGCGAGCTCTGCCGGGCGGTGGCCCAGACGATGCCGCCGGTCTCCTCGGCGGGGCGCCCGCGCAGCCGGCCCACCAGCGCGGGCAGCGCGGTCAGCAGCCGGATCGCCGGCCCGGCCAGCACGGCCGCCAGCAGGACGCAGCCCGCGACGATGGCCAGCAGCAGGGCGAGCGAGTCGGCGGCGTTGGCCGCCGCGTCCGGCCAGGTGCGGGCCGTCAGCACCAGGGCCACGATGCCGCCGCCCAGCACCACCAGGCCGCTCAGCCAGCGGAACGCCAGCGCGCCGCGCGAGCGCCGTTCCACGTCCGCGTCCGCGAGCGCCTCGCCGGGGCTGATCAGTCCGGCCTTCAGCGAGGAGACCAGCACGCCGCCGATCGCGGTCAGCAGCCCGATGGCGCCCGCGACGAGCAGCCCCCACCAGGTGACCGGGACGGTGAACTCGGCCGGCACCATGGCGTGGTCGACCAGCCAGCGGCCGGCCGGCGCCGCCCCGGCCGCGCCCAGCGCGCACCCGGCGGCGGAGGCCAGGACGCCGACCACCAGCGCCTCCCGGTTGACCAGGGCGCGCAGCTGCCGGCGGGTGGCGCCGATCAGCCGCAGCAGCGCGAGTTCGCGCCGGCGCTGCGCGATGGACAGCGCGAAGGTGCCGGCCACCACGAACACGGCGGTGCCGCTGGAGACCGCGGCGGACAGGCCGAGCGGGGTCTGCACGTCGTCCAGCCGGCTGCTGACCTCGGCGTGGTGCGGGTCGGCCTGGCTGCGCTCGGCGCCGGTGAGCACCCGGGCGACGCTCGCGCCGCCGGCCGCGTCCACGGCCCGGCGCACCGCGTCGGCGGGGCCGAAGGCGGCCAGCACGCCGACGGCGGGGCAGTAGCGGGCGGCCTGGGCGTCGGTGAAGAAGACGGCGTGCTCGAAGGCCTCGGCCTCGGTGACGCCGGAGACCGTCGCGGTGTGCGGGCCGTCGGCGGTGACGTACCGGACCTGCCGGCCGACCTGCTCCGGGCTGCCGCCGCCGATGACGACCTGGTCGTCGGCCCTGGGTGCGGCGCCGGCGGTGAGCCGGTAGCCGCCCAGGGCCGCGCCGGACCAGGCGCGGCCGACCTGTCCGCGCGGGCCGTCGGCGAGCTGGGCGTAGAAGGTGTGGTCCGCGACGGTCGGGCCGGTCGCGGCGACGGCGGCGATCAGGGCGGCGGGCAGGCCCGGCTGGGCGGGGACCGGGGTGGGCTGGGGGTCGCCGCCGGCGGGGGTGAAGTCCACGTTCAGGTCGGCGGTCACCAGCACCGGGGCCTGGGAGAAGCGCTGGCGGCCCTGGTCGGGGACGTCGGCGGTGGCGGCGATGACCAGCAGCGAGGTGGCCATCAGGGCGACGCCGCAGGCCAGCGCGATGAAGCTGCCGACGAACGAGGCCCAGCGGAGCCGGACGGAGGCGAGGGCGAGGGTCAGCATGCGACGGCCTCCGGCGCCTGGGCGTCCGACACCTGGGTGCCCGCCGGCTGGACGCCCGCCGGCTGGGCCTCCGACGGCTGGGCCTCCGAGGTTTGCGCCTCCAGCGCGGTCATCCGGGCGGCGACCTGTTCGGCGGTGGGCCGCTCCAGCGAGCCGGCCAGCCGGCCATCCCGGAGGAAGAGCACCCGGTCCGCGTACCCGGCGGCGACCGGGTCGTGGGTGACCATCACCACCGCCCGGCCCGGGTCGTCCGCCATCCCGCGTAGCAGGGCGAGCACCTCGCGGCCGCTGCTGGAGTCCAGCGCGCCGGTGGGCTCGTCGGCGAGCAGGACGGCCGGGCGGGTGATCAGCGCCCGGGCGATGGCGACCCGCTGCTGCTGGCCGCCGGACAGCTCGGCCGGCCGGTGCCCGGCCCGGTCGGCGAGGCCCACGGCGGCCAGCGCGGCGGTCACCTCGGCCGGCCCGGGGCGGCGGCCGGAGAGCCGGGCCGGGAGCGCGACGTTCTGGGCCGCGGTCAGCGCGGGCAGCAGGTTGAAGGACTGGAAGACGAAGCCGATCCGCTCCCGGCGCAGGACGGTCAGCTCCTTGTCGCGCAGCCCGCCGAGGACGGTGCCGTCGACCCGCACCTCGCCGCCGTCGATGGCCTCCAGCCCGGCCGCCGACCGCAGCAGGGTCGACTTGCCGGAGCCGGAGGGGCCCATGACGGCGGTGAAGGTGCCGAAGGGGAACCCGATGGTCACATCGGCGAGGCCGATGACGGGCTCGGGCCCGCGCCGGTAGGTCCGGCGGACGGAGCGGAGTTCGACGGCAAAGTCCGTGGCGTTCATGATCCCCATCCCATCGCCCGGGGCGGGGGTGGCTCAATGACCAGGGGTTCACTCCTGGGGGTGTAGCTGGCTACACCCCCCTCGCTCCTCCTCAGTCGCGCCAGGCCCGTTTGAGCTCCGCCCAGCGCGCCGCCTGCTCGGGTGTCAGGGCGCCGCGCAGCTCGGCCAGCTTCAGCAGCTGGGCCTCGGCGTCGGCGCCGAGCGGCTGGGCCTCGGCCCGGTAGTGGTCGGTGAGCAGGGCGTCGAGTTCCGGCCGGGTGAGGGCGGGGTCCAGGCGCTGGGCGAGCTTGGCCATGTTGCGGTAGGAGCCCTGGAGCAGGAACGGCGGCTCGGTGCGGGCGCGGTCGTCCTGGGCGGCGGAGGCGAGGTAGGCGCGGTTGACGGCGAGGACGGTGCCGCGCAGGTGGAGCAGCCCGGCCAGGACGGCGGTCATCCGCTCGACCTCGGCGGCCGGCCAGGCGCCGGACAGGGTGCCGCCCGGGGTGCCGGCGGCGCGGGCGAGCAGGGTGTCCAGGTCGGCGCGTTCGGCGGTGGCCAGCGGGGCCAGGTGGGGGCTGGCGGGCAGGGCGTTCTCGACGAAGCTGAGCGCGAAGAGGTCCTCCCGGCCGGCCACGGCGTCGCCGAGGTTCCAGACGTCGGCGCGGTTGGCGAGCATGTCGGGCAGCCGGAAGAGCCGGCCGGACTCGGTGTACGGGTTGGCGGCCATCACCACGGCGAAGCGTCTGCCGCGCAGGTCCCACTCGCGGGCCTCGCCGTCCTGAACGCCGTCGATCCGGCGCTGGGCGTCGCACAGCGGGATGAAGCGCTGGAGGAACTCGGGCGAGGTGTGCTGGACGTCGTCCAGGTAGAGCAGCACGTTGTCGCCCGCGTGCAGGGCGAAGTTGAGCTTCTCCAGTTCGCGCCGGGAGGTGGCATCGGGGGCCTCGGCCGGGTCCAGCGAGGTGACGTGGTGGCCGAGGGCCGGGCCGCTGACCGAGACCAGCAGCAGGCCGAGCCGTTCGGCGAGGTACTCGACCAGGGTGGTCTTGCCGTAGCCGGGCGGGGAGACGAGCAGCAGCAGGCCGCTGCGGTCCACCGGCCCGCCGGAGTCGGCGGTGCCGAGCTGCTTGGCGAGGTTGTCGCCGATCAGCGGCAGGTACACCTGGTCGATCAGCCGGTTGCGGACGAAGCCGTTGAGCGGCGCGGGCCGGTACTGGTCGAGCCGCAGCCGGGCGTGCTCGGCGGTCAGCAGCTCGCCGCGCAGCCGCTGGTAGGCGCGCTGGCCGGGGGCGTCGGTCTGCTCGAACTCGCGGACGCGGGTGAGCAGTTCGTCCAGTCGCAGGTCGAGCGAACCGCCGGTCAGCCGGGGGTGGTCGCCGAGCAGCCCGGTCAGCCGGGTGCCGACGGCGCCCTCGGCGGGGCGGCGTGGCAGGGCCGGGCAGAGCAGGACGGCGGCGGCCTCGGCGCGGTCGCCCGGGTCGGTGTCGGCGGCGGCCGACTCCAGCCAGGCGTCGGCCAGTTGGCGTCGTACCGGGAGCAGTGCAGGGTCCTCGGGGAGGGCGGCCAGGGCCTGGGTCAGCCCGGCCGACTCGGGAGCGGCGTGGAACTTCTCCAGCAGGGCGCGGGCTCCGGCGGAGTAGGCGAAGCTGGGTGCGGCGGCGGCGAGTTCGGCCGCCAGGTAGTCTCCGGCTCCGGTCGCTCCCGGGGTGAACTCCGCCACGGCGGCAGACAGTTCGGCGGCCAGGGCAGCCAGGGCGGCGAGCGCCGGTACGGTGCCGCCGTACGCCTGGCGGGCGAGGCCGAGCGAGCGGGCCCGGGTGTGCCAGACCAGCCGCTGCCGTTCGTCCGTGCCGTGCGCCCAGTACAGCTGGGCCGCCGCCCGGGCGTCCGCCGGGTGGCGCAACAGGCCTGCCTCGGCGTCGAGTTCGAGCAGGGCGCGGAGCACCAGCGCCGCGTCGTGGTCGTGCACCCCGCGCTGGTAGCCCTCGTCCGGGCGCTGTTCGACGGCCCGGCGGACGTACTCCAGGAGGTCGGCGTCGGCGGTGAGGCCCCCCGGTTCGGCGGCCAGCAGCAGGCTGGTGGCCAGGTACTCGGCGCGGTAGAGCGCGGGCGTCTCGGAGGGCAGCGGGCGGGCCCAGTAGCGCTCGGTGGCGGCGAAGGCCGGGTCGGTGACGGGGGAGCGGTAGCCGGTGCCGGTGAGGGTGAAGGCGGGGCGGCCGTGCCAGGGCAGCAGGGTGAGTTCGGGGCGCTGGGTGGTGACGGTGAACAGGTGGCGGCCCAGTCGCAGGGTGCCGGGGCCGTCCCCGGCGAGTTCGGCGCGGTCGCGCAGGGCGCGGTGGGCGCGGCCGCGGGCGGCGCGCAGCCGTCCGGTCAGCTCCTCGGCCCGGACCTTGTCGCCGAGTCCGGTCAACTGGCCGGCGAGGTCGCGGAGTTTGACGGCGGTCGGGTCGGCGGCCAGGGCGGCGTCGATCTCGGCGGCGGTGCCGAGGGCGGCGAGGCGCCGGTGCAGAGTGTCGAGGATGCGCTCGGCGGAGGCGGCCAGCCGGTCGGCGCGGCCGGCCCGCTCCTCCAGCAGGTGCTGGCGGCGGGCGGTGAGCGCGTCGTGGACCGCGGTGCGGCGTTCGGTGAGCTGTTCGCCGAGCGAGGGGTCGGCGTCGGCGAAGCGGGTCTCCAACTGCTCGATCCGCAGCAGCAGCCGGCCGAGCAGGTCGTCGCAGGCCTCGGGGGTGTCGGCGGCGGCGAGGGCCGCGGTGACGGCCTGGGCGAGCAGCGCCGTCTCGGCGGCGAACTCGGCGGCGGCCTCGCGGGTGCGCAGTTCCCGGCGGCGGACGGTCAGCGTGGAACGGCCCCGGTTGAGCAGCCCGAGCACGTCGGCGAGCCGGTCCAGGATTGCGGTGCGGGTGGTGGCGTCGGCCAGGTCGAGGGTGCCGACCAGCTCCGAGACGGTCTGCAACGCCTCGCTCTGCTCGGTGAGTTCGATCCCGAGCGGTTCGGCCTCGGTCGCGGTGGTGATGCCCGCGCAGCGCTCGGCCAGTTCGCCGGCCCGGCGCCGGTGCGGTTCGAAGGCGGAGGGTTCGGCGAGCTGGCCGACGGCCCGGCCGGCGGCCTCGGCCAGCCCCTCGGCGAGGTGTGCGGCGAGCGCGTCGATGCGCTGCGGTTCGGCCCGGGGCAGGTCGCGCAGCGCCTCCACCCGGCCCTGGGCGCGGCGCAGCGCGGCCAGCCGGTCGACCCATTCGGCGGCGTCGGCGAGGGTCTCGCCGCGGGCGGTGCGCAGCAGGCCCTCGACGTGCTCGGCGGTCTCCGAGGTCCGGGCGGCGGCGTGCGCGGTGAGCTGGGCGATCGCCTCGTACTCGGCGATCACCTGCCGGGTGGTGTCGCGGATCTCGGCGAGCGGCGCGGCGAGGTCGCCGAGGCCGCTCTGGCCGAGCCAGTGGTGGCGGTCGGCGGTGCGGGTGCAGGCGGTGAGCACGGCCCGGTGGCCGGCCGGGGTGTCGGCGCCGGCGGCGGCCAGCCGGGCGAGGGCCAGGCAGTCGGCCAGGCCGCGGACCAGGTCGGCGTTGCCGATCCGGGCCAGCGGGCCGGTGCCGGGTGGCTGTTCGGCGGCGTGCCGCTCGCTGGTGAACGGGCTCTGCCAGAGCTGGACGGGGTGCAGCCGGGTGGGGCCGTCCTCGGCGGGGCGCAGGGCGATCAGGGTGCCGTCGTCGAGCAGCGCGTAGCCCTGGCAGGAGAGCGGGGCGGCGGCCTCCTGGCGGACGGAGTTGTACGGCTGGAGCAGCGCGTGCCCGTCGGTGGTGGAACGGAACTCGTAGAGCACGTCCTCGCCGTTGGGGGAGAGGACGGTGCGTTCGTACGTCAGGCCGTCCACCGGCTGGTCGAAGGTGCGCACGGTGCCGTCGGCGAGGTGGCAGCCGCCGGGGAAGGCGACGCCCTGGTCGGCGGGCAGCCGCAGGCAGGCCTGGCCGAGGGCGTCGATCCGGGTGACCTGGCCGGTGGGCAGGTGGACCACCAGGTGCCGGACGGTCTCCTCCTGGTACGGGCGTACCCGCACCAGCAGCAGGGTGGCGAGCCGGGCGTGGGCGATCTGGGCGTCGGCGAGGGTCTGGAGGGCCTCGGCGAGCGGCTCGTGGTGCAGTTCACGGCCGTCGGGGGTGGTGAGGGTGAGCCGGCCGCCGTCCACGCCGAGGTGGACTTCCCCGGCGAGGTCGGCGCGCGGCGCGGTGCCGGGGGCGGCGGGCAGTTGGTCGTCGCGGGTGAGCGCCGTCCAGTCGGGCTGTCCGCCGTCGGCGGGGGTGTGGTCGCGTTCGCCGCGTCCGTCCTGGTAGGCGGCCCGGCCGTCGTCGAGGCGCCAGCGCAGCACCCGGACGTCGGTGGCGGCGGGGCCGGTGCGGAAGACGGCGAGCAGTCGGCCGCCGACCGGGCGCAGCCGTTCGAGCCGGGCGTCGCGGAAGTAGCGGCGCAGGTCGGTGAGGTCCTGGCGCAGCCGCGGGTCGTCCAGCAGCGGGCCCCCGGCGGGGGAGAGGTCGTCGGCCCGGTAGAGGCCGAGGACGTCGGTGAAGTCCCCGGCGTCGTCGACCACTTCGGCCGGACGGGTGCCGAGCAGCAGCTGCCCGCCGACGGCGGTGAGGTCCTGCGGCAGGCAGGGCCGGGCGGTGGTGAGCCGCCCGGTGCCGGTCAGCCGCAGTTCCCCGCCGCCGAACTCCTCGACCCGGCGGTCGTTCAACGCCCGTGCTCGGTCGGCGAGTTCGGCGGCCGATCGGGCGAGCCGGCGGCGCAGGACCTCGTAGCTGCCGGTGTCGGGCCGGGCGTCGGCGAGGGCTTCCACGGTCATGTTCCTCAGCTGCTCGGCGGGTGACTACTTGCTGCCGTTGGCGCCGGCCAGCGCCCCGATCGGGGTCTCGGCGATCCCCAGCTTCTTCGCGGAGTCCAGCAGTTGCCGGAGCTGCCCGGTCTGCTCGCCGCCGCCGCCGATCAGCTTGAGCAGCAGCGCGGACACCGTCAGGTTCTGCACGTCCGCGGTGGACACCGAGGACAGCATCCGGGTGAGGTCCTCGGTGAAGTCGGACCGGCCGTCCAGCCAGGGGCCGGCCAGCGCCTGGGCGGTCTGCGAGTGGCCGACGAAGGCGTCCACGCTCTTGCCGGCCGTCACCGACTGCACCAGCCTGTCGAAGAACACCGAGTCCCCGCCGACGATGTCGATCTTCGCCTTCTCCAGTCCGGCCGCGACCAGCGCGGCCTGGGCCTCGGCGATCTGCCGCTGCGCGTCCAGCCCGGCGAGCCGGACGTCCTTCTCGGCGGCCAGCCGCAGCCGGTACTCCTCGTGCCCGCGCGAGGCCTCGTCCAGCTTGGCCATCGCCGCGGCCTTCTCGGTCAGGCCCTCGGCCTCCGCCTTCAGCTTGGCGCCGACCTCCAGCGCGGTCGCCCTGGCCTTCTCGGTCTGGACGACGGCCTCGGCGCGGCCGACCTTCTCCACCGCGGCGGCCTCCTGCTCCCGCACCTGTACCCGGGCCAGCCCCTCGGCGGCGGCCTCCGCCCGGACGCCCTCGGCCAGCTTGACCTTGGCGGCCGCGTCCAGCTCGGCGGCCTGCTGCCGGGCCTCGGCCAGCACCAGCGACTCGCGGGCCTTGTGCGAGGCGGCCTGCTCGGCGGCCTCGGCGGCCTTGATGTCCTTGACGAGCTTCTCCTGCGCCTCCGCCTCGGCCTGGATGACCACGGCCTTGCGCACCCGCTCGGCCTCCTCGACGGCCCGCAGGGTCTTGACGGCCTCCTCCTGCTCGGCGACGGTGCGCTCGACCGCGACCCGCTCGCGGACCACGTCGGCGACCTCCCGGCGGCGGGACTCGACCTCCTTCTGCTTGGCCATCACGGCGAGTTCGGTCTCCCGCTCGCGGCCGACGACCTCCAGCAGCCGGTCCTTCTCGATCCGCTCGTTCTCCACCGCGATCACCCGCTCGCGGTTCTTCTGCGCCACCGCGACCTCGCGGGCCTGGTTCTCCCGCTGCACCCCGAGGACCTCCTCGGTGCGCAGGAAGGCGGTCTGGGCGTTGAGCCGCTCCTCCTCCTGCACCCGGGCGATCACCGCGTCCTCCTTGGCCCGCAGGGTCTCGATCTCGCGGCGCTGGCGGATCTCGGCGTCGGCCTGGCGGCGTTCGAGCTCCAGGACGGTCTCCCGGGCGTCCACGTTCTGCCGGGTGATCTCCTTCTCCTCGGTGCGCTGGTACTCGTTGGTGCGCACGTGCTCGATCGCGGTCAGCTCGGTGATCTTGCGGATGCCCTGGGCGTCCAGGATGTTGTCGCTGTCCAGCTGGCTCATCGGGGTCTGTTCGAGGTGGTCGATGGCCGCGTCCTCGAGGGTGTAGCCGTTGAGGTCGGTGCCGATGACCGCGATGATCTGGTCCCGGAACTCGTGCCGGTGGGTGTACAGGTCGGTGAAGTCCAGCTGCTTGCCGACGGTCTTGAGCGCCTCGGCGAACTTCGCCGCGAAGAAGTCCTGGATCGCCTGCGGGTCGGAGGCCCGGACGGTGCCGATCGACTGCGCCACCTTGACGACGTCCTCGACGGTCTTGTTCACCCGGACGAAGAAGGAGATCCGGATGTCCGCCCGGATGTTGTCCCGGCAGATCAGGCCGTCCCGGCCGGCCCGGTGGATCTCCACCGTCTTCGCGGTGATGTCCATCAGCTCGGCCTTGTGCAGGATCGGCAGGACGATCGCCCCGGTGAAGGTGACGTCCACGCTCCTGGTCCGGGAGACGATCAGCGCCTTGCCCTGCTCGACCTTCTGGAACAGGCGGCCCACCAGGAGCAGCGCGGCGAACAGGATGAGCAGCACGACGGCGATGAGTACGCCGAAACCCACGGCGATGGTGTCCATCACGGAGTCCTTTGACGAGACGGTGGTGCGAAGTGGTTTGCGTGACAAAAGAACTGACGTGACGTCAGAGGCCCGGCGGGGGCGGGTCGAACGGCGCGACCAGGAAGTGCTCGCCGTCCGGGTCGTAGTCGTAGATCAGCGCGGTGCGCCCGGCCGTCAGCCCCGGCTCCGGGTCCGGGGTGCGGACCTGCACGGTCGCGGTGGAGCCGTCCTCGGCGGTCACCTCGGCCTGCCCGAAGCCGGCCGTCACCCGGCCGGTGCGGATCACGCAGACCCGGCCGACGAAGTCCCCCCGGGTGATCGGCCGGTCCTGCGGGAACAGCCGCCGCAGCGGCCGGACGAGCACCCGGGTGCCCGCCCAGGAGGCGACCAGCGCGACGGCGAACACGCCGCCGCGCGCCGGTGCCCCCGAGGTCAGGACGGTGCCGGCCAGGCTGACGAACCAGGCGAGCGCGACCAGCAGCGACAGCGCCACCGTCGCGGGAATCCCGCCCAGCCCGAGCGCGTCCAGCACGCCCCCGTGGTGGCCGGCGCCCTGCCCCCCGTGGGCACCGGCCGCGCCGTGGGCGCTCCCGTCGGCACCGTGCCCGCCGGACGCCCCGTGGGCCACGCTCCCCCCGACACCATGCCCCCCGGCACCGTGTCCGACGTGACCCACCGGGCCGGCGTGCCCGGCACCCAGGTGGTGCCCGACGCCATGCCCCCCGTGCACGGCGTCGAACCCCAGGCCGCCGACCAGCATCAGCAGCCAGTACCCGACGACCACCACCAGCGCGAAACTGAACAGCGCCGTCGGAAAGGCCAGCGCGGCCGCGAAGAAGTCCCCCGTCCCGGCCATGCCCCCCGCCTCTCCCACGACGCCGCACATCGGCGCCGGGGAGATCATGGCAGCGGGGGAGGCGTCCGCACATTGCCAGGATCCGGCAATCTTTACGGCCTTTTGACACCCTGGTACGCACGCCCGCCGTGACATTGCGACAACCGGGCAACAGGACGGCCCCGGGCGGGTCGGCCGGGGTTTGCCGACCCCGCCCGGCGGCCTTCCGGCGCCCCGCAGGACGCGCCTACAGCGGCTGCTCCGGCCAGTTCAGCAGCCGCGCCCCCATCGCCGCCGTCTCCAGGGTGAAGCGCTGCAGGGCGTCCGCCGGGTCGTAGCCGGTGAGTGCCTTGATCCGCTCCAGCCGGTAGCCGAGGGTGCGCACGCTCAGCCCCAGTCGGCGCGCCGCCTCCGCGTTCACGTACGCCGCCTCCGCCTGCACCGCGATGGTGTCCAGCAGCGGACGGGCGCCGCCGCGCGCCTCGCTCAGCGGGCCGAGCACGCTGCGCACCAGGTCGGCCATCGCCGCCCGGTCGCGCATCAGCACCGGGAAGACCAGCAGCTCCTCGGCCTTCAGCAGGCGGGCCGGCAGGCCGAGCCGCTGGGAGTAGTCCAGGGCGTCCAGCGCCTCGTCGTAGCTGCGCAGCACTCCGCTGGCGCCCGAGTGCCGGCGCCCGGTCGCCACCCGCAGCACCGGGCGGTAGCCGGGGCCGGGGCGCAGCGTGAGGTCCGCGAAGGCCTCCAGTACGGCCCGCTCGGAGTCCGGGGCGATGCACACCAGCCGGCCGTCCTTGCTGGCCAGCAGGACGTCCCGCTCGCCGAACCGGCCGGTCAGCTCCCGCTCCACCCGGTGCACCAGCGGATGGACGTCCGCGAACGGCTCGTCGCCGACCGCCACCGCCACCGTGTACGCGCCCGCCAGCCGCAGCCCGAACCGCTCCGCCCGCTCGGCCAGCAGCCCGAGGTCGGTGCGGCCGTGCAGCAGGTCGTCGATGAACTCCCGCCTGGCGGCCTCCTCCTGACGGACCGCCAGGCGCTGCGCCCGCTCGTGGCCCTCGCCCAGTGCGGCCAGCGCGGCATCGGTGGCGGCCAGCACCGCGTCGCCCATCCGGCGCAGTTCGCCGACGCTGCCGGCGGCGGTCGTCCCGGGCAGCGTCTGCCAGGCCCGCCGGGCCGCCGCCAGGCAGTGCGAGACCACCTCGCGCAGCCCGTAGCCGGCCTCGGCGCAGTGCTCGCCCAGCCTGCGCAGGCCCTCCAGCTCCTCCCGGCGCAGCAGGCGCCCGGTGCGGGAGACGTCGGCGAGCAGGAGGAGGTAGGCCTCGGCCAGCTCGGTGGGTATGTCGTCGTACTCGTTGGTCTCGTTCACCGCGCGCTGCCAACCCCCGTGTGGCCTGGATTTTCGGCGGTGAACCTTATCAGGATCCGTACGGCCGGATCGGGGCCCTCACGGCCGGGTGCCCCGGGCGCGGCCCCCGGTCCGCCGCCCTGGTCCGCCCCCCGATCCACCGCTTCGGGTCGCCGTGGCGGGGCGAGGACGGAGGATGGAAGGGGTGCCCGGGGGCCGTGGCTTGCCCGGCACCCCACTGAGGCGTTAGACATCTAGATGTCCTGCTGGACGTCCTTGCTCCGCCCCGGCGCGGCTCCACCCGAAAGGCCACCCGCATGTCCCTGGTCAACTTCCGCGACCCCGCCGCCCTCAGCGACCCCGAGGGCCTGCGGATCCGCCCCGGTGTGCTGTACCGCTCCGCCCAGCCCTTCCCGGCCGCCGACGAGGCCGTCGTCGCCCAGCTGCGCTCCTGCGACATCCGCACCGTCGTCGACCTGCGGGACCCCCGCGAGACCCGCCCCGAGGACTGGGCCGCCGCCGAGGCCGCCGGGATAACCGTCGTCGCCGCCCCGGTGAACCCCGCCACCGACGTCCTCACCGCCCACATGGCGACCATGACCACCGCCGCCGACCTCGGCGCGTTCTACCTGCTGCTCGCCGAATCCGCCCCCGAGGCCGTCGCCGCCGCCGTCGAGGCCGCCACCCGCCCCGGCGCCGTCCTGCTGCACTGCGCCGCCGGCAAGGACCGCACCGGCCTGCTCACCGCGCTGCTCCTCGACCTCCTCGGCGTTCCCGTCGAGCGGATCGTCGCCGACTACGCCCGCACCGCCGACGCCCTCCCGCAGATCTTCGCCAACCTCGCCGAGCGCCACCGCACCGCCCTCAACGGCCAGGGCGCCACCCGCGTCACCGGCCCCGAGGGCCGCCGGCTCACCATCCCCGCCCCGCTGCTGGAGGCCCCCGCCGAGGCGATGACCGTCTTCCTCGGCCAGGTCCGCGCCCGCCACGGCGGCGCCGAGGCCTTCCTGCCCGCCTGCGGCGTCCCGGCCGCCACCCTGGGCGCCTTCCGCGCCAAGGCGGCGGTCACCACGGCCTGAGCGACCTGCGCCGTCGTCGTTTCCGACGCCAGGGTTCATGCCGATGTATTCGGCATTCCGTCTGGCGGGGGGTTCGCACGGCCGAACAAGAGGGAGTTACAGCATGAGCGCCGTGCCCATCCGGCGGCCCCCGCCGCCGATGCCTGGTCGCACGCCGCGCGGGCTGCGCGAGGCGATCGCCGCGCCGGGACGGCGCGGCGCCTCGACATCCGGTGATCGTGCGGGACTTCACACGTCCCGCCGCCGCACCACCACCATCGTCACCGCCACCGAGACGACCGCCCAGACCCCCATCGTGATCCAGGAGTCCAGCACGCTCGGCGCCCACTTGCTGATCGTGCTCAAGGAGTCGGGGTTGTAGGTGAGCCGGTTGACGGTGGACAGCGGCAGGTGGCTGCCGATCTCGTGCAACCACCGGTAGCGGTCCCCGCCGAACATCAGCGGCATGATGAAGAACAGCAGCACCAGCGACACGATCGAGGCGGTGGCGTGCCGCAGCACCGCGCCCAGCGCCATCCCGATCAGCGCGCAGACCGGCACGATCGCCGCGTAGGCGAGCACGGCCCGCAGGCTGACGCCTTCGGTGATGGAGAGCCCGACGTGCCGGGAGGCCAGCATGGCGTTGGTGGTGAAGAAGGACACCGCCGACACCACGGCTCCCGCCAGCGCGGTGATCCCGCCGATCAGCAGCACCTTGGCGGCGATCACCCCGCGCCGGTCGGGCACGGCGGCGAAGGTGGTGCGGATCATGCCGGTGGTGTACTCGCCGAACACGGTGATCGCCCCGAGGCTGCCGGCCGCGATCGCCATCAGGTAGCACGCGATGTCGCTGAGGCCGTGGTACAGCGGGTCGTAGCGGTACGGCGGGAAGCCGGGCATCCGTGCCGGCGGGTGGTCGATGTACGTCAGGTCGCTGTGCACGGCGTTGATGTTGATCACGATCGCGACCAGCGAGGCGAGCGCCAGCACCCAGTACGTCGAGCGCAGCGAGCGCAGTTTGATCCACTCGGCGGCGAGCAGGTCGGTGAACCGGGGTGCCGGTTCGGTGGTGCGGGCGGCCTCGGCGCGGATCAGGGTCATGGTGCTCATCGGGTCTCTCCAGCCAGGTACTCGACGCTGTCGGCGGTCAGGGACATGAACGCGGACTCCAGGGACGACGTCCGGGTGGCGAGCTCGTGCAGCACCAGGCCTTCCCGCAGCGCGAGTTCACCGATCCGCTCGGCGGGCATCCCGGTGACGATGCCGAACTGCGGCTCCACCAGAGCGACTTCTGCTCCCTCGGCGCGCAAGGCATCGGCCAGCAGCGGGAGTTCCGGCGCCCGGACGGCCACGCTCGACTCCGCGTGTCGGGCCGAGAACTCGGTGAGGCTCTCGTCGGCGATCAGCCGGCCGCGGCCGATGACGATCAGCCGGTCGGCGGTGTGCTCCATCTCGGCCATCATGTGGCTGGAGACGAAGACCGTGCGGCCCTCGTCCGCGAGCCGGCGGAACAGTCCGCGCACCCAGAGCACGCCCTCCGGGTCCAGCCCGTTCAGCGGCTCGTCGAAGAGCAGCACGGGCGGGTCGCCGAGCAGCGCGCCGGCGATGCCCAGGCGCTGCTTCATGCCCAGCGAGTAGCCGCCGATCCGGCGCCCGGCGGCCTTGCCGAGGCCGACCTCGGCGAGCACCTCGTCCACCCGCCCGAGCGGGATCCGGTTGCTGCGGGCCAGCGCCGACAGATGGGCCCGGGCGCTGCGCCCGCCGTGCACGTCGCTCGCGTCCAGCAGCGCGCCGACGTGCCGCAGGCCGCGCGGCCGGCCGGCGAAGGGCACGCCGTCGACGGCGACGGTGCCCTCGGTGGGGGTGTTGAGGCCCAGGATCATCCGCAGCGTGGTGGACTTGCCCGCGCCGTTGGGGCCCAGGAAGCCGGTGACGGTGCCCGGCTTGACGGTGAAGCTCAACTGGTCGACGGCCGTGGTGGCGCCGTACCGCTTGGTCAGTCGCTCGATCTCGATCACGGGGACAACACTGCCGGTGGGGGCCGCGGTCGGGCATCGGGCGGCGGGACACAATCGCAGGTCACCGCCCCCGCCCCCAGGACTACTCCCCCGGGCCAATGCGCCGCCGCCCCGCCCGCCGCTACCATCGCGTCATGATCACCGAACCCCGCCCGCCGCTGCTCCGGCGCCTGCCCGCGGGCGTGTGGGTGGCGGCGTTCTGGACGGCCATCGTGCTGTTCCGGTTCTTCACCCGGGCCGACGAACTCCGGCACCTCCTCGAGTACCAGGGCAACACCGAGGACATGCCCCTGGTGGTCACGGCCGTGGTCACCACCCTGGTGGCCTTCCTGTTGGTCCGGCTGCCGCTGGCGGCCGTCGCGGCGGGCCTGGCGGGCGGCGTCTTCGCGCTCGGGATGTGGACGCAACCGGCGACGGCGCCGGTGCAGTTCCTGATCGCCGAAGGGGTGGTCGCGTACTGCGCGGCCACCCGCTCCCGCCTGGTGTCGACGCTCGCGGCGGGGATGCCCCTGGCCGTGCTCGCCGGGCTGTTCCTCTGGGGAACCGTCAACGGCCAACCCGTGAACCCGTACGCCTACCTGGGCCTCGCCGCGACCGTCCTGATCGCCTGGCTGATCGGCAACACCGTCCACCAGAGCCGCACCCACGCCGAGGCCCTGCGCGGCCGCGCCGCCGAGCAGGCCGTCACCGCCGAACGGCTGCGCATCGCCCGCGAGTTGCACGACATGGTGGCCCACAACATCGGCATCATCGCGATCCAGGCGGGCATGGGCAGCCGGGTCATGGACACCCAGCCCGCCGAGACCCGCAACGCGCTGGACGCCATCGAGGCCACCAGCCGGGAGACCCTGGCCGGGCTGCGCCGGATGCTCGGCGCGCTGCGGCAGGGCGAGGGGGAGGCCGCGCCGCTCGAAGTCGCCCCCGGACTCGACGAGTTGGACCGGCTGGTGGAGCGGACGGCGGGTGCCGGGGTGCGGGTCGCGCTCACCCGGCGCGGCGCGGCCCGTCCGGTGCCGGCCGAGGTGGACCTCGCCGCCTACCGGATCGTCCAGGAGGCGGTCACCAACGTGGTCAAGCACTCCGGCACCCGGGACTGCCACGTCACCGTCGAGTACGGCGCGGAACGGCTCGCCGTCACCGTCGTCGACCTGGGCGCGGGCACGGCCGCCCACACCCCCGGCACCGGCTACGGGCTGGCCGGCATGCGCGAGCGGGTCGCCCTGCTGCACGGTGAGTTCAGCGCCGGCCCGCGCCACGAGGGCGGCTTCCGGGTCGCCGCCCTGCTGCCGATCCCGGCCGCCCCCGCGGCACCCGCCGTACCCGCGGCACCCGCGGCACCCGCCGTACCCGCGGCACCCGCCGCATCCGAAACAGCCGCCCTGGAGGTGGGACCGTGATCCGCGTCGTCCTGGTCGATGACCAGCCGCTCATCCGCACCGGCCTGCGGGTGCTCATCGCCGACGCCCCCGACCTGGAGGTGGTCGGCGAGGCCGGCAACGGCGCCGAGGCCGTCGAACTGGTCACCCGGCTGCGCCCGGACGTCGCCGTGATGGACATCCGGATGCCCGGCATGGACGGCATCGAGGCCACCCGCCGGATCCTCGCCGACCCGGAACTGCCCACCCAGGTCCTCGTCCTCACCACCTTCGACGACGACGACTACGTGTACGGCGCGCTGCGCGCCGGGGCGAGCGGCTTCCTGGTCAAGGACCTCGCCCTGGAGACCATCCTGGACGGCGTGCGGGTGGTCGCCGCCGGGGACGCCCTGCTCGCCCCCGCCATCACCCGCCGCCTGATCGGCGAGTTCGCCGCCCGCCCGGAGACGGCCGGCCGGCCCCGGACGTCCGCCGAGGGCGTCACCGAGCGCGAGCGCGAGGTGCTCACCCTGGTCGGCCGTGGCCTGTCCAACACCGAGATCGCCGAGGAACTCACCATCAGCGTGGCCACCGCCAAGGCGCACGTCGCCCGGCTGTTCACCAAGCTGGGCGCCCGCGACCGGGTCCACCTGGTCATCCACGCCTACGAGTTCGGCCTGGTCGCACCCTCGTAGACGGCTCCGGACAGCGCGAAGCGCCGGGGTGGGCACACAGCCCACCCCGGCGCCTTCCCCCGCATCGGATCGTCAGGGCACGAGACCCCTCAGGCCCTTCGGATCCGCCGGGTCATCCGTTCCCGAGCTGCCCCACGCTGCCCGGGAACCGGTGCTCACGCGACGGTGCTCAGTGGACGATCGCGTGCGAGATCTGGCACCCGCTGACCGCGTTCGACCAGGTGCCCTGCATGGCGAACGAGCCGGTCGCGAAGGCCACGTTCTGCGAGCCGCCGGTGCCGCCGACGCCCTTCCAGGCGCACTTGTCGGCGTTCTCGGCGCCGGAGGAGTCGGTCCAGCCGCCGGCCGGGAACTGGTCGGTGACGGTCTCCGAGTACTCGTGGCCGAACACCATGGTCACGCCGTCGAGCAGGCCCGCGTTGCCGGTGTTGACGTAGTTCTGGCCGCAGGAGGAGCCCATGTCGGTCACGTACGGGTCGTTGGTGAACGCCAGGTCGCCGTACGGCGAGGTGGCCGCGCCGCCGGTCAGCGTGGTGTCGCCGTTCCAGTCGTGCCAGGCGCAGAAGTTGCCGGTCGAGGTGTTGAAGCCGTCCGGGTGGGTGCCGGTCGGCGAGAGCACCACGTACTGCACGTTGCGGTTGGACGCCGCGGTGGTGTTGCCGAAGTGCCCGGCGCCCTTGATGGCCTCGTTGGCGATCTGGTTGCCGGTGGCCTGGCCCGGGGCGGCGGCCGAGGGGTCCACCCAGACGCCGGCCAGCGCGCCGCCGGTCGGGTAGCCGACGTGCGCGGCGGTGGACGCGCAGGTGGTGGAGCCCTTGGCGACGCCCTCGCAGTACTGGGTCATGACGCCGGACCAGGTCTCGTTGTTGGTGCCGAGGCCCTTGAAGAGCTGCTGCGCCCGGACGGCCTCGCCCGACGGGTCACCGCTCAGGGTGGTGTAGCCGTTGGCGTCGGTGCCCTGGCTGCCCCACTGGGAGCCCCAGAAGATCAGGTAGACCCGCGGCGCGCCGGTGGTGACACCGACGCCGTTGACACCGCCGCCGAACTTCAGGTTCGACGTACGGGTCGCGGCCGCGGAGGCGGCGTTGGCGTGCTCGGCGCCCTCCTTGGTGGGGACGGCACCGTGCCGGTACGGGTGGCTGTTCCCGGCGAACTCGCTGCCCGGCTGGTCGGCCTGGGCGGCCGGAGCGGCGGCGAATCCGGCGGCGGCCAGCGCCAGCGCGCTGAGCCCGGTCAGGGCCCGGACTCGTGCCCGGCGGGAGGTGGGGGACATGCCCATCGTGAGGGTTCCTCTCTCATGCCGACCGCACACCGGTAGGGCGCGGCGACACCGTGGGGGGACAACTAGGGAGGAGCGACGACGGCGAACCGGGTGCCACCGACCGTTCGTCATGAACAGTCAGTGAAGCGGGGATGGGGGACCGGTTCACTGCCGACGGCCGGAAGCAAAGCACCGCCGCCGAAACCGGGTCAACGACGCCGAGAGTAAGACCAACCCCAAGAGCGGCCCGGGAAAACGTATGGAAATTCAAAAACCCCCAGCAGACAGCCCGTTGATGCGCGTAGCGACGCGGAATCTCAACAGTTGAAGGGCCTGTCTACACCGTATTGCCCTCCCCACGACCTGCACCGATCACCCACCCCGGCCCCCTTCCGCCGCCCCGGTCGGTGCCCTACGGTGTGCTGACCCGGCGCCGGCTCACGCCTCCGGGCCCTCGACCTCGGAGATCCGCATGATCCGCCCGTGGGAGTCCAGCACCACGTCGTAGGCGTTGCCGTCGCAGCCGTACGGGTCGGCCGGGTCGCGTTCGGCCAGGCAGTCGTTGAGGTGGGTGACCAGTTCGTCGAGCTGGACGGGCTTCGCGGGCTCCTGGCGCGGGCGGTCGACCAGGGTGGCGGCGACGCCGGCGGCGGCGAAGGCGTAGTGGACGGGGGAGCCGGTGGCCTCGTAGTGCGGCGGGGTGCAGGCGTAGCGGGCGGGCTGGGCGGTGAGTTCGGCGGGGCCGGCGGCGACCACGATCAGCACCTGGTGGCCGGGGGCCGGCTCCGGGGCGGCGCACACCGGGTCGGTGGCGTCGGGCGCGGCGGGGGCGTCGGGAGCGGCGATGGTGCCGGCGGTGGGGTAGGTCCCGTCGTCGGCGAGGTCATCGTCGTCGAGCAGCGGGTCGTCCACGCCCTCATCGGCGAGGGCCGCGGCCGAGGAGGCGGCCGCGACCGTCGGCCGGGAGTCGGCGGGCGTGCAGCCGGTGAGGCCGACGAGGGCGGTGCCGGTCAAGGCGGCGGCGGCGAGGAGGATGCGGGGCACGGCCATGGCACAAGTCTCCCCGGGCGTCGGTGGTGGTCGGCACCCGGGTACACGAGCGGCGCGCGCCGGACGGTTCCCGCCCCGGTACGAAGGTTGCCGCCCCCGCCGGACGGCTCCCACCCTCGCACGAATGTTCCCGCCCCCGCCGGATGTGCGGATCCGGCGGGGGCGGGAGGTCTCCGAGGGACGGGAGGTCCCCAAGGGGGCGGGCGTCAGACCGCGACCGGCCGCTGCGCCTCGTACGTCTCGCGCACCCGGGCCTGCGCCGTCCCGCCCGCGCCCAGGTGGTCGAGCCCGAGCAGGGCCGCGCCCAGCACCGGCGGCGCGACGACCACCCGGGGCTCGGCCAGCGGCGCGGCCCGCGCCAGCCGGGCCGTCACGTTGTCGAGCAGCAGCGGCTGCCGGGAGGCGAGCACCCCACCGCCGAGCACCACCGGGGTCGGGGCGTCCAGCAGGTCCAGCCGGCCGAGGGCGACCGCGGCCAGCCGGACGATCTCGTCGGCCTGCCGGTCGATCAGCTCCAGGGCGACGGCGTCCCCCTCGGCCGCGACCGCGAACAGCACCCGGACGATCTCGTGCAGCCGGGTGCCCGGCAGGTGCCCGAGGTGGACGGCCTCGGCGACGGCGCCGGCGCTGGGCAGGCCGAAGTGTTCGGCGATGGCGCGGGCCAGACCGGTCGGCCCGCCCCGCCCGTCCTCCGCGCGCACCGCGTGCCACATGCTGTTGATGGCGAGTCCGGAGCCGCCGCCCCAGTCGCCGGTGAGTTCGCCGAGGGCGGGGAAGCGGGCGGTGCGCCCGTCCGGCAGCAGTCCGACGCAGTTGATCCCGGCGCCGCAGACCACCGCGACCCCGCGCGGGCCGTCGGTGCCGGCCCGCAGCAGGCCGAAGGTGTCGTTGACGACGGTGTTGCTGAGGCCCCACGGGTGCGATTCGAGGGCGGTGCGCAGCGCCTCCTCCTCGACCGGCAGGTCGGCGTTGGCCAGGCAGGCGCTGACGTGGCTGGTGAGCACGCCGCGGAAGGCGGGGAGGCCGGCCGCCGCCGCGGCTTCCTCGACCAGCGGGGCGAGGCCGGCCACGGCCGCGGCGCCGCCGATCTTCTGGGGGGCGAAGCCGCCGCCGCGGGCGGTGCCGCGGACGGTGCCGTCGGCGCCGATCAGGGCGACGTCGGTCTTGGAGTTGCCCGCGTCGATGGCGAGGACGCCGGGCAGGAGTGGTTCGGGCTGGTGGGTCATCAGGTCCCCGCGGCTCGTACGTGGCCCGGCCGCAAACCCCGGCCGGGGGTGGTCCGTCTCCTCACGGCCGGGCCCTCCCGGAGGGCCCGGCAAGGGCGGTCAGGCCCAGGCGAGGTGCTCGCGGTTGTGGGCGAGCAGCCGGTCCGTGAGCCGGTCGGCGAGTTCGATCTGGCCGACCAGCGGGTGGGCGAGCAGGGCGTCGAAGACCCGGTCGCGTCCGCCGCGCAGGGCGGCGTCGAGGGCGAGGTGCTCGTACGAGGTGACGGCGGCGATGAGCCCGGCGTACAGCGGCTCGACCGGCCGCTGCGGCAGCGGCCGTACGCCCCGGGCGTCGACCTCGGCCGGCACCTCGACGACGGCGTCGTCCGGCAGGAACGGCAGCACCCCGTCGTTGCGGGTGTTGACCACCTGGACGGTCGTCCCGCCGTCGGTCCCGAGCAGGGAGGCGATCAGCTGGACGGCGGCCTCCGAGTAGAAGGCCCCGCCGCGCCGGCCGAGCAGTTCGGGCTTGGTGTCCAGGGCCGGGTCGGCGTACAGCTCCAGCAGCTGCCGCTCGATCTCGGCGACCTGCGCGGCCCGGGAGCCCTGCGCCTTGAGCTCCTCGACGACCGCGTCGTGCTGGTAGAAGTACCGCAGGTAGTAGGAGGGCACCACGCCGAGCCGTCGCACGAAGGCCTGCGGCAGGTGGAGGTCCTCGGCGATCTCCTTGCCGTGCGAAGCGAGCAGCTCCGGGAGCACCTCCCGCCCGGTGGCGGCGCCGGGGGCGTCCAGCAGGGTCACCCCGCGCTCCCAGGTGAGGTGGTTGAGCCCGACGTGGTCCAGCCGGACCAGCTCCGGGGCCACTCCCAGGTGGGCGGCGAACTTGCGCTGGAAGCCGATGGCGACGTTGCACAGCCCGACGGCCTTGTGCCCGGCGCTCTGCAGGGCCCGGGTGACGATGCCGACCGGGTTGGTGAAGTCGACGATCCAGGCGTCCGGGTTGGTCCGCCGGACCTGCTCGGCGATGTCCAGCACCACCGGGACGGTGCGCAGCGCCTTGGCGAGCCCGCCCGCGCCGGTGGTCTCCTGGCCGACGCAGCCGCACTCCAGCGGCCAGGTCTCGTCCCGGTTGCGTGCGGCCTGGCCGCCGACCCGCAGCTGGAGCAGCACGGCGTCGGCGTCGGCGACGCCCGCCACCAGGTCGGTGGTGACGGTGACCGCCGCCGGGTGCCCCTGCTTGGCGAAGATCCGCCGGGCGAGGCCGCCGATCAGCTCCAGCCGCTCGGCGGCCGGGTCGATCAGTACCAGTTCGCCGATCGGCAGGCTGTCGCGCAGCCGGGCGAAGCCGTCGATGAGTTCGGGGGTGTAGGTCGAACCACCGCCGACGATGGCCAGCTTGAGGCTGGGAACAGTGGACATCAGCCCTTGACCCCTGTCAGTGTCACGCCTTCGATGAAGGCCTTCTGTGCGAAGAAGAAGAGGATGATCACCGGCGCCATCACCAGCAGGGTGGCGGCCATGGTGAGGTTCCAGTTGGTGTGGTGGGCGGCCTTGAACGACTCCAGGCCGTAACTGAGCGTCCAGGCCTCGTGGTTGTTGCTGGCGTAGATCTGCGGGCCGAAGTAGTCGTTCCAGCAGTAGAAGAACTGGAACAGGGCGACGGCGGCGATGGCCGGCTTGGCCATCGGCAGCACGACCCGCAGCAGGGTGCGCAGGTCGCCGCAGCCGTCGATCCGGGCGGCCTCGAGGTACTCCTTGGGGATGGTCATCAGGAACTGGCGCAGCAGAAAGATCGAGAACGCGTCGCCGAAGGCCATCGGGATGATCAGCGGCCAGAGCGAGCCGCCGAGGCCCATCTGCTTCGCCCAGAACAGGTACATCGGGATGACGGTGACCTGCGGCGGCAGCATCATCATCGCGATCACCGCCATCAGCGCCAGGTTGCGGCCGCGGAAGCGGAACTTGGCGAGCGCGTAGGCGACCGGCAGGCTGGAGACGACGGTCAGCAGGGTGCCGGCGCCGGCGTACACCAGGGTGTTGCGCCACCAGGTGAGGAAGCCGGGGGTGTCCCAGACCTCGGCGTAGTTGCCCCAGTTCCAGGAGGTGGGCCAGTAGTCGGTGGTGAGCGCCTGCTGGTCGTTCATCACCGAGGTGAGGAAGACGAAGACGAAGGGCAGCAGGAAGAACAGCGCGGCGGCGATGGCCAGCGAGTGCACGGCCACCCAGTCGAGCAGCGCGCGGCGCCGGGCGGTCCGGGCGGCGGCGGTGCCCCTGGAGGTGGGGGCCGGGGCCTTACCGGGCCTGATGGTGGGCGTGGGTGTGGAGCTGAGAGTCATGTCGGAGTCCTCATCCGTCGCTAGTCGTCGCTCGCCATGAAGCCGGACTTGCGGCGGAGCAGGACCGAGGTGACGGCCATCGAGAGGGCGAACAGCACCAGGGCGACGACGCAGGCCGCGCCGTAGTTGAAGCGCTGGAAGCCGAGGTTGTAGACCATCTGCGGCAGGGTCCAGGTGGAGCCCTGCGGGTAGCCGGGCTCGAACTGCTGGCCGGAGTTGCCGGCGATGCCGCTGGCGACCTTCCCGGCCACGATCGCCTGGGTGTAGTACTGCATGGTCTGGATGACCCCGGTGACCACCGCGAACATGATGATCGGGGAGATGTTCGGCAGCGTGACGTACCGGAACCGCTGGAACGGGCCGGCGCCGTCCAGCTCGGCCGCCTCGTACTGCTCCTTGGGGACGTCCAGCAGCGAGGCCATGAAGATGACCATCAGGTCGCCGATGCCCCACATGGCGAGCAGGGTGAGCGCGGGCTTGGACCAGTTCGGGTCGGCGAACCAGCCCGGCTGGGGCAGCCCCAGCTCGCCGAGCAGGTGGTTGAGCGGCCCGGTGCCGGGGTTGAGCAGGAAGGCGAAGGCGACGGTGGCGGCCACCGGCGGGGCCAGGTACGGCAGGTAGAAGACGGTGCGGAAGAAGCCCGCCCCGGTCTTGACCTTGGTGATGAGCAGCCCGATGCCGAGGCCGAAGGCGACTCGCAGGGTCACCATGATCAGCACCAGCCACAGGGTGTTGCGCAGGCCCTGCCAGAAGGTCGGCAGCTGGTTGAGGACGTAGTCCCAGTTCTTGAGGCCGTTGAAGGTCGGCGCGCCGAAGCCGTTGTACTGGGTGAAGGAGAAGTAGGCGGTGGAGACGAGCGGGTAGACGAAGAAGACGCTGAACCCGATCAGCCAGGGGGAGAGGAAGGCGAGGGTGCGGGCCGCCTCCCGGCGGCGCTTCCGGCGCAGCAGGTGCTGCGTGGAGGGCGCCGCCGGGTCGGTCGTCCCGGCGCCCTTGCGGGTGCCGAACGCGAGTGACATGGGAGCTCCGTGGACCGTTCCCGCTACTTCGCCTGGGCGATGTCGGTGTCGATCTGCTTGGCGGTGGCGGCCAGGCCGGCCTTGAGGTCGGTCTGCTTTCCGGACTCGTAGTCGTAGCCGAGGTTCTGCAGCGAGACGATGTACCCGCCGCCGTTGACGCTGGCCGGGGTGGTGCCCGAGTTCGGGTTCTTGGCGACGTCCAGGAAGGTCTTGAAGTTCGCGTCGCTCACCAGCTTCGGCGAGTTGAGCGCGTCGAAGGTGCTGGGCACGTTGTGGATCGCGTTGGCGAAGTTCACCACCGCGTCGGTGTCGGTGGTCAGGTACTTGACGAACTCCCAGGCCGCGGCCTGCTTCTTGCTGGTGCTGGCGATGCCGACGATGGTGCCGGTCTGGTAGCCGCGGCCGTAGGTGGCGGCCTGGTCGTCCGGCACCGGGAACGGCGCGGTGGCCCAGTCGAAGTCCGGCTTGTTCTCGGCGAGCGAGGCGGTGCGCCACTCACCGTCGATGGCCATCGCGACCTGGCCGGTGTGGAAGGGGTTCTTGGCGCTGAACTCCTCGCCGAAGGTGGCGCGGTACTTGTCCAGCTTCGCGTAGCCGCCGAGCTGGTCCACCATGCCCTTCTGCCAGTCGAGCATCGCGCCGACCTTGGGGTCGGTGGCGAGGTTCGACTTGCCGTCGGCGCCGAAGTAGCCGGCGCCGTACTGGCCGAGGAAGTGCTCGGTGGTGGACTCGTAGCCGTGGTACAGCGGCATGAAGCCGAGCTGCTTGTAGGAGTCGCCGTCGGCGATGGTGAGCGCCTTGGCGTCCGCGGCGAACTCACTGAAGGTCTTCGGCGGGGCGGTGATGCCGGCGGCGGCGAAGGCCTTCTTGTTGTAGTACAGCCCGTACGCGTCGCCGAGCAGCGGCAGCGAACACTGGTTGCCCTGGAACTGGGTGTAGTTGAGCATCGCGGCCGGGAAGGTCTTGGCCGCGTCGATGCCGCTCTTCTGCAGCTGGGGCTTGAGGTCGATGAACGCCTTGGTCGAGCAGAACATGCCGACGTTGTTGGTGGTGAAGGAGGACACCACGTCCGGCGCGTCGTCACCGCCGGCCCGCAGGGCCTGGTTGACCTTGTCGTCCGCGACGTTGCCGACCGGCTTGACGTGGATGTTGGGGTGGGCCTTCTCGAAGGCGGCGATGGTGTCGTTGATCGCCTTCACCTCGTTGTCCTGGCTCCAGCCGTGCCAGAAGGTGATGGTGACGTCCTTGCCGCTGGCGGAGTCGTCGGTGCCGCCCGACTCGCTGGAACCGGTGCAGGCGGAGGCGAGCAGGGCCAGGACGGCGCTGCCGGCGACGGCGGCTATCGTGCGGCGGCCTCTGCGGGAGGTGATGGCGTGCACTTCGAGGTCCTCCTGGGGGTGCGCGGGCAGGCGTCATTGCCTCGGGGCCCGCGTAGGGGTTGGGGGAGAGGTGGGTGCAGGTCGTCTTCGGGAGCGGGGGAGCGTCAGTGGGCGGATCAGGGCCGGCCGGGCCGGCAGGACGGGATCAACGGTTGGATCAGTGGGTGATCAGTGGGTGGATCAGTGGGTGGAGAAGACCGCCTCGCGGGCGTCCGTGAGGGCGCGTTGCAGGGCGCCGAGCAGGACGGGCGAGCCGGGCAGGGCAGTGCTGCGGATCTCCGGCCGGGCGAGGCAGATCCGGGCCAGTTCGTCCTCGACGAGCGCGCGCAGGCGTTCGCCGCCCGCGCTCGGCACCGCGCCGGAGAGGACCACCAGCTGGGGGTCGACCACGGCGACGATCACGGACAGCCCGACGGCGAGCCGTCCGGCCAGTTCGGTGAGGAAGGCCTCGCCGGCGCCCGGGGTCTCCAGGGCCTTGGCGATCGACTCCTCCGCGGTGGGCGCGCCGAGCCCGTGCTCGCGGGCCAGGGTGCGGACGGCCGGTGCGCCGACCTGGTCCTGGAAGCCGCCGAACTTGCGGCGGCGGGCGTCCCACTCGACCGGTGAGCCGGGCACCGGCATGTAGCCGACCTCCCCGGCGCCGCCGGTGAAGCCGCGGTGCAGCCGTCCGGCGATCACGACGGCAGCGCCGACGCCCACCCCGGCCCAGAGCAGGACGAAGTCCTCGAAGCCGGCCGCCGCGCCGGAGGCCTGCTCGGCGACCGCGGCCAGGTTCACGTCGTTCTCGATCGACACCGGGGCGCCGATCGCCGCGGTCAGCTCCTCGACCAGCCGGGGCGAGTGCCAGCCGGGCAGGTGGGAGGCGTAGCGCAGCTTGCCGGTGACCGGGTCGGGGGCGCCGCCGACCCCGATCGCGACGGTGCGCAGGCTCCGCTCGGGCAGTCCGGCCGCGCGCACCGCCTCGGCGACGGCGGCCGCCACTCTCGGCACCGTCCCGGCGGCCGGGACACCTCTGCTGGACACGCTGTGCTCGACCAGCGTGCTGCCGGTGATGTCGGCGATCGCGACCCGGATCCCACTGTTGGTGACGTCCAGCCCGGCGACGTACCCGGCGGACGGATTCACCTGGTACAGCTGCGCGTTGGGGCCCGGCCCGCCCTCGGTGGTACCCACCGGCAGCACCAGCCCGGCCGCCTCCAGCCGGGACAGCAACTGCGAGGCGGTGGGCTTGGACAGCCCGGTCAGACTGCCGATCTGGGTGCGGGAGAGCGGCCCGTTCTCCAACAGGAGTTCGAGGGCCGCGCGGTCGTTGATGGCGCGCAACAGACTGGGGGTGCCGGCGAGGGGAGCCTTGGCGGTGCTCTTGGTCATGGCCGGAATCCTCCCCTTTCGGCTGATGGACCGGAACTGTTAGGAAACTTTCCAGTCGCTTGGAACAGGACCGTACGGTCCCCGTCAGCGGGGTGTCAATGCCCGGTACTCCGGAGGATGCCGAAGCGTTACCGGCCCCCCGCCCGCCCACGCCGAAGGCCCCGCCCCCGCCGAAGCGGGAGCGGGGCCTTCGCCCGTCGAGGACGGCCGGGCGGAGCGTTACGGCTTCTGCAGCGTCGGGTCGTCCGCCGGCGGCTTCGGCACCGGGATCGGCTCGGCCGCCCGGTAGCGCGGCGAGGTCGGGTCGGAGAGGGCGGACGGCGGCGAGGGCTCCACCGCGGTGATCGACACGCCGGTGGCGACCGCCGCGGCCTCCTCCTTGACCTTGATCCCGGCCTGGTCGAAGGCCGTCTTCAGCCGCTGGCGCAGCGCCCGGGACACCGTCGGGGCCTTGCCCGGCGCCGTCCGGGCCTCGATCCGCACCATCACCGAGTCGGCCGCGACCGACTCGACACCGAGGATCGACACCGGCGCCCAGACCAGTTCGTCGTACGGCGCCTCCTTGGACAGGCCCTCGGCGGTCTCCTGGATCAGGTCCTCGACCCGCTGCAGGTCCTCCTTGTACCCGACCTGGACGTCCACCGAGGCGGTCGCCCAGCCCTGGCTCATGTTGGCGATCCGCTTCACCTCGCCGTTGCGGATGTACCAGATCTCGCCGTTGGCCCCGCGCAGCTTGGTCACCCGCAGGCCGACCTCCAGCACCGTGCCGCTGGCCACCCCGGTGTCGATCTCGTCACCGACGCCGTACTGGTCCTCCATGATCATGAAGACCCCGGAGAGGAAGTCCGTGACCAGGTTGCGGGCGCCGAAACCGATCGCCACACCGGCCACACCGGCGCTCGCCAGCAGCGGCGCCAGGTTCATCCCGAGCGCGGAGAGCACCATCAGCGCCGCCGTGCCCAGGATGGTGAAGGAGGCCATGCTGCGCAGCACCGAGCCGATCGCCTCGGAGCGCTGCTGGCGCCGCTCGGGGTTCACCACCCCGTGGTTGGCCAGCAGGCCGCCCAGCCGGCTCTCCTCCCGGTGGTCGTGGCTGCGCGCCATCCTCGTTATCAGCTGGGTGACCAGCTTGTTCACCACGGCCCGCAGGACCAGTGCCAGCACGATGATCAGGACGATCTGCAGGCCGCCGGCCAGCCAGCTCTGCCAGTGGGTGTCGAACCAGCTGGCCGCCTGCTTGGTGGTGTCGGTGACGTCCTGCGCGCTGGTCGGGATGCGCAGCTGCGGCAGGTCCGGTGCGGTGGGCGAGGGGGCCGGCGTCGGGGTGGAGAGCGTCGGGGACGCGTCGGTCGGACCGGTGGCGCCGGAGCGGAACACGTGCGGGGCCTTCCTTGCTGGGGGCGTGACCGGTCCGTGCCGCGCAAGCGGCCCGCGGACCGTGCGGGCTAGCCTATCCGGCACCGAACACCAACCCGGACCCACCGACCGGCGTGCGGTCCGCCCCGGACGCCCTGTCAACGCCCCGGTGCGCTCCCCCCGGGCACCACCCCCGCACCACGCCCGCACCACCGGCCACACCTCCCCCGGACGGCCGCAGCCCGTCCGCCGTACGGCCCACGGCACTGCTCCGACCGGCCGAGCCGCGCCCCCGGCCCCTCCGCCGCCCCCGCCCCGGTCGCACCCGGGTGCAACCGGACCGTCGCCAGGGCATACCGGGTATGACAGACACCACACCCGGAGTTCACGTCAGGTCCGTTACACAGGAGTGGTGGCGCCGTACGAAGGCGTAAGGCGACACTGGGGGAGATCACGCACTCGTTGCGCGATCCAACCGCTCGTCCCGGCGCGAGCCACGCGCCGCAGGCGTCCAAGGAGGCATCCGTGCCGCATGTCCTGGTCCTCAACGCGTCCTACGAGCCACTCGGCGTCGTATCGATGCGCCGCGCACTCATCCTGGTCCTCAACCACAAGGCGGTCAGCCTGGAGGACTCGGGAGTCACTCTGCACAGCGCCACCAGCGCCCTTCCGGCGCCGTCCGTCGTCCGACTGACCCGCTTCGTGCGGGTCCCGTTCTGCGGGCCCGTCCCGCTCACCCGCCGGGCACTGTTCGCCCGCGACCACGGCCGCTGCGTCTACTGCGGGGCCGCCGCAACCAGCGTCGACCACGTCATCCCGCGCAGCCGGGGCGGCCAGCACCGGTGGGACAACGTGGTGGCGGCCTGCCGCCGCTGCAACCACACCAAGGCCGACCGGCACCTGACCGAACTCGGCTGGCGGATGAAACGCCAACCCGCGCCGCCCAGCGGCCTCGCCTGGCGGATCATCGGCACCGGGATCAAGGACCCGCGCTGGCGGCCCTACCTGGAGCCCTACGGCGGCGGCGACCAGCTGCGCGCCGCGCAGTGGGGCGAGTACGAGCACCACGACCGTACCGAGCCCACCCACTCCGTCCCGATCGGCCGGGCGCACGTCGCCCACCCCGCCCCCGTCCGCCGCGGCGAGCAGCCCGAACCGCTCTCCGCCTGACCACAGCACGACAGGGCCCGCCCGTCACACCGTCGGTACGCGCCTCATGGGCCGCCGCGCCCCCCGCGAAGGGGAGCCCGGCGGCCCGCCGCTTTTCCGAGCCGGCTCCGCTGCATCTACGGCTGCACCTACGGCTTCGCCGCCGGTGGGGCCGCAGGCGGGGCGGCCGGCGCCCCCGGCTGGGCCGGCTGGTTGGCCGGCGGATTGGCCGGCTGCTGCGGCGGGGCGGCCGGGGCGGTGACGCCGTACAGCTCGATGCCGTACAGCGAGTAGCCGAACTTGGTGGCCCGCGCCACGCCCTGCATCCGCACGTACCGGACGTTCGGCGCGTCGAAGCGCACCGTCTCGTCCCCGCCCTTGCCGTTGTCCACCGTCGCGGCGTCCGTCCAGGTGCTGCCGTCCGCCGAGACCTGGATCTTGTACGAGGAGGCGTACGCGGACTGCCAGTGCAGCACCGCCGCGCCCAGGTGGCCGGCCTGCGGCAGCGCCAGCTGCACCCAGGCGTCGTCCTTGGCCGGCGAGGACCAGCGGGTCTTCGGGTCGCCGTCGGCGATCGCCGCGGCCGGGAAGTTCGGCGTCTCGTCGCCCGAGGACGACGCCTGGGCGCCGAGCGCCAGGTCCGGTCCGCCGGTCGGCGGGACGACGTGGACCTGCAGCACCTGCTTCACGGTGGTGCCGCCCGCCACGTAGGACACCGGCACCTGGTACGTCCCGGAGGGCGTCCCCTGGGCGGCCGTGACCAGCAGCGGCACGCCGACCCGCCCGCCGCGCGGCACGGTGACCGGGCCGGCCGGGGTGACGGTGAGGCCCTTGGCGGCGGCCGGCACGTCGATCCGCAGCTCGCCGGTGGTGCCCTCGGGGCGGCCGGCCTCGACGGTGGCCTGGGTCTTGGCGGGGGCGGCGGCGCCGGTGACCACGTCCAGGGCCGGGTCGGCGAGGCTCAGCCGGGCCGCCGGGGCGTCGGCGTACCAGGGGATCACCTGGTTGACCACCGGCGGGTCGCCACCGGGCTTCCAGGTCAGCCGGAACGCGTCGGCGAGCTGCCCGCCGGCCGGCAGTTCGTTGTAGCCGGGCTGCACGGTGCCGATGTCCGTCCAGCTGCCGTCGGAGCGGCGCACCGCGACGGTGGCGGTGGCGTGCACGTTCGGGTCGGTGAGCACGGTGAGCCGGTCCAGTGGCCGGGCGGCGCCGAGTGCGACGGTGAGCGGCTCGTCCTGCGCGGTGGGCGCCTTGGCGGCGCGGTACGCGGTGTCCGGGTTGCCGTCCAGGACGGCCGCGGCCGAGGAGTCGGGCAGCGCGGCGGGGCCGCCGGAGACGCTGGCCGGGGACTCGTCCGGTGCGGTGACGGTGAACTCGCGCACCGCGATGGCGGTCTTCTGGGCGGCGGTGGCCCGCAGCCGCACCGCCCGGACCACGGTGCCGGGCGGCAGCTGGGCGCTGACCGTCTTCTGGTTCTTCACCACGGCGAGCTGCTGCCAGCCGCCCGCGCCGGTGCTGTACTCCAGGACGCCGTCGCGGAGGTAGTCGTCGACGGCGGTCTGGGCGTCCGGGCCGTTGCCCCAGCCGCCCATCAGCACGGTGACGCCGCTGATCGGCCGGCCCGCGCCGAGGTCCACGCCGACCGAGTCGCCGGGCTGCGGGGGAGCGGAGCTCCAGTAGAAGGTGTCGGCCTGGCCGTCGGTCATCAGCGCGGGCAGGTGGTCGTGCGCGGTGCCCATGCTGCTGGTCGGGGTGACCCCGCCGCTGACCACGCCGGACCAGTTGTCGGCGGCGCGCACGGCCCGGTCCAGGAACGGAGCGAGCACGCCCGCGCCGATCGTGGCCGGGGCCTGGGCGAGCTGGGCGCGCAGCCGGTTGAGCTGCACCCGGGCCTTCCAGGCCGCCGTGCCGTCGCCGCCGTGCTGGGCCAGCAGCATGTCCAGCGCGGCCTGCCCGGCCAGCCCGTAGTCGCGCAGCGGGCCCAGCCAGGGCCCGGCCTCGGCGGCCAGCTGGGCGGTGGCCTGGGTGCCGGCCAGGGTCTGCTGGGCGCCCGCCATCGCGGTGAAGGCGTCCCGCAGCGGGCCCGCCGCCGCTATCAGCCTGGCGAGGTCGGGGGCGGCGCCTGAGGTGGGTTCGGCGTTGGCCCAGAACTGGTCGAGCAGCGGCTGGAGGTAGCCGGACTCCTGCTTGGCCAGCGGCGAGGAGGTGCTGTTGCCGGCCAGCGCGGTGACGGCGGACAGCGCCGATCCGGCGGGGGTGGCGGCGGCGCCGGTCGGCCCGGCGAGCGAGCGCACCGCGGCCTGCCAGGAGTCGTCGGGCTTGTAGCCGGTGGGGTTCCAGGCGAAGTCCCCGGCGGTGGCGAGGGCTATCCGGGAGGCCACCGGCTGCTGCATGGCGCCGGTGAGCAGCACCGCGGAGCGGGTCGCCACCTCCGGGTCGCGGCCGGTGTAGGCGCCGAGGAAGAGCCGGTCCGGGCTGGCGTCGTTGACCGGGTAGTTGTCCATGGTGACCAGCGGGTGCCCGTACAGGCTGCCGGTGTCCGAGGCCTGGGCGCCGGTGATCTTCTCCGGGATCATCCCGCCGCCGCTCCAGGCCACCTGCACGCCGGCGGGCAGCGCGTCGGCCAGCGCCTTGCGGTACGGCGTGGTGCCCTGCTTGTGGTACTCGGTGGGGACGATCGACAGCGGCGCCAGCCCGGGGTTCCTGGCGATCAGCCGGTCCTGCACCTTCTTGACCAGCGCGGCCTGCGCCTTGGCGGCGGCGGCCGGGCCGCTGCCGTACGCGTCCCGGTCGTCGTCGCAGTGCCACTCGTCGTAGCTGACGTCCAGGAACTGCAGCTGGAACGCGGTGAAGCCGAGCTTGCGCAGCCCGTCCAGCTTGGCGACCAGCGCGTCGACGTCCGTGCCGGAGCTGAAGCAGAGGGACTGCCCCGGGTCGATCGCGTAGCCGAGGGTGACGTGGTTCTGCCGGGCCCGGTCACCGAGTTCGCGCAGCTCGGACTGCTGGTTGACGGGGTAGGCGTCGCGCCAGCGGTTGAGCCGGAACGGGTCGTCACCGGGGGCGTAGAGGTAGAAGTTCTGCTTGGAGCGGCCCAGGAAGTCGACCTGGTCGAGCCGCTGCTGGGCGGTCCACGGGGTGCCGTAGAACGCCTCCGCGGTGCCGCGCACCGCCGCGCCGCTCGGCCAGTCCCGCAGGGTGATCCCGGGCAGGCCGAGCCCGGCCGCGCCCGGCCCCTGGCCCTGACCGGCCGGTACGGCGGCGAGCAGCTGGCGCAGGCTCTGCGCGGCGTAGAAGGTGCCGGCCGCGTCGGCGCCCGCGAGCACCACCGCGCCGTACGTCCCGCCGCCCTGGGCGGGCAGCTGGCCGGCGGACAGCACGTAGCCGCCCGGTGGCATGCCCGCGGTCGAGGGCGCGGAGCCGTCCTTGCCGCCGGCCGCGGCGGTCAGCTGGCGCAGCGTCCGGTCGGTCTCGCCGTCGGCGCCCTCGGCGGGGCCGCCGATGTACACCACCAGCGAGCCGGCGGCGGGGGTGCCGCCGTCCGGCTGCGGGGTCACCGCGGTGGCCCCGGCGATGCCCAGCACCTCGCGGACGGCGTCCACCGCGCCCGGGTCCACCTTGGGCGCGGTCACCAGCGCCACGGCGGCCGGCACGGTGACCGCCCGTCCGGCCGCGGTCTGCTCCTGCGGGTGCGGGAACACCTGCGGGTTGGTCACGCTGCCCAGCGGCGTCTGCGGTGCACTGCTCACCACGTCCGGCCCGGGCCCGGCCGCGTACGCCGACGAGGGCAGCGGCCCGGCCAGCAGCCCGCCGACGACCGCCGCGGTCACCACCCCGGCGGCGATCCGCACCGCCCGCCGCCCCGGCCGCCCGGCCGCGCGTTCGGCCCGCACCGACGCCAACAGCGGCTCCGTCCCCTTGAGGTCGGCGATCAGCCGGTCCGCAGTCCGCGGCACCAGCTGACGGCACGTCCGCGCCGTGGCCCGCCGGGCCGCCAGCGCCGCCGGATGGTCCAGCACCTCGCGCAACACCGGACTCTGCTCCAACTGCTGTCGCAGCCGCCGCCCGGCCGTAACGGACACTCGGGCTTGCACAAGGGCCTCCTCGCCAGGCCTGGACCACAACGCTCGCAACCCCACCAGCTACCCAACCCGGTGTCAACGTCACCGACGGCTATGCCGGTTTTGCTCCTGAATATCCGATTGTCCTGACTGGCTGTCACCGATCGATCCACCGCCCGTACTCGTGTCGCACAGCGTGCTCGGCCCGTCACCCGGGTAGGACTTGGGAGTCCTGACCAGGCGTTGCCGAGACATCGCAGGAGCCGCGAGTGGCCGCTTACCACGACAGTGACGGAGTCGACGGGCTGAAGGTCCCGGCGCAGGACGCGCCGCCGCCGCCCGCCGAACTGCTGGCGCTGGCCCAGGCGTACGGGGTGGACACCCGGTATCCGGGGGCGGGCGGGCAGGCGGTGGGGGCGCGGACGCTGGTAGCCGTGCTGGCGGCGCTGGGGGTGGCGGCGGGTTCGCCGGAGGAGGTACGGGAGGCGTTGGAGCGTCACCGGACCGAACAGCACCGCAGGTTGCTGCCACCCTGCGTCGTCGCCCGACAGGGCCGACGCACCGCACTGGACGTCCCCGCCGATGTCCGGCTGCACATCGAGCTGGAGGACGGCGGCAGTTGGGAGCTGCCACGCGGCCACTCGCACTGGCTGCCCGCCGACCTCCCCCTCGGCCGACACACCCTCACGGCGGAGAGCAACGACAAGAAGCAGCAGTCCCCACTCATCGTCGCCCCCCAACAGCTGCCCCAACTCCCCGGCCGCAGCTGGGGCTTCCTCGCCCAGCTGTACTCCGTCCTCTCCGCCCGCTCCTGGGGCATGGGCGACCTCGGCGACCTCGCCGACCTCGCCCAGTGGGCCGGGGCCGAACTCGGCGCCGGCTTCCTCCAGATCAACCCCCTGCACCAGGGCCTTCCCGCGGCCCCCGGCACCCCCTCCGACCCGTCCCCCTACCGCCCCTCCTCCCGGCGCTTCGCCGACCCGGTCCACCTGCGGATCGAGGCCGTCCCCGAGTACGGCTACCTCACCGCCGAGCAGCGCCGGCAGGCCGACGACCTCACCCGCCGGGCCACCAGGCTGCGCGAGGAGGTCCTCGCCCACGACGGCCTGGTCGACCGCGACGCCGTCTGGGCCCTCAAACGCGAAGCCCTGGAGAGCCTCCACGAGGTCCCGCGCGCCCCCGGCCGCCAGGCCGCCTACGAGGCGTACCAGCGCCGCGAGGGGGAGTGGCTGCGCCGGCACGCGCTCTGGAACGCCCTGGCCGAGGTGCACGGCGCCGACTGGCACCACTGGCCGAAGGGCCTGCGTCACCCGAACGGCCCACACATCGACCAGGCCGCCAAAGAGCTCGAAACAAGCGTCGAGTTCCACCGCTGGCTCGCCTGGCAGGTCGACCAGCAGCTCGCCGCCGCCCAGCGCGCGGCCCGCGACGCCGGCATGCCGGTCGGTCTGATCCACGACCTCGCCGTCGGCGTCCACCCGGACGGCGCCGACGCCTGGGCGCTCCAGGACGTCCTGGCCGGCGGCATCTCGACCGGCGCCCCGCCGGACGCCTTCAACGCCCACGGCCAGGACTGGGGCCTGCCGCCCTGGCGCCCGGACGCCCTGGCCAAGGCCGGCTACGCCCCGTACGCGGAACTCCTGAAGGCCGCCACGCGGCACGCGGGCGCGCTCCGCATCGACCACGTGATGGGCCTCTTCCGCCTCTGGTGGGTCCCGAACGGCCACCCGCCCACCGAGGGCGCCTACGTCCGCTACGACGCCGAGGCGATGCTCGGCGTCCTCGCACTGGAGGCGCACCGGGCGGGCACCGCGGTGATCGGCGAGGACCTGGGCACGGTCGAGCCGGGCGTACGGGAGGAACTGGCGGCCCGGGGCATCCTGGGCACCTCCGTCCTCTGGTTCGAACGGGACTGGGGCAACGCCGGGCAGATCCTGCCCCCCGACCGCTGGCGCCCCGGCTGCCTGGCCACCCTCACCACCCACGACCTGCCCAGCACCGCCGCCCGGCTCTCCGGCGAACACGTCGAGCTGCGCCACCGCCTCGGCCTGCTCGCCCGCCCACTCTCCGAGGAGCAGGACGAGGCCGCCGCCGAGCTGGCCGACTGGCGGGCCGAACTGACCGCGCGAGGCCTGCTCACCCCCGACGAGCCCGTCTCCATGCCCGCCCTCTACCGCTTCCTGCGCGCGACCCCGGCCGAACTGGTCGGCGTCTGGCTGCCGGACCTGGTCGGCGACCCGCGCCCGCAGAACCTGCCCGGCACCTGGGACCAGTACCCGAACTGGCGCCTCCCGGTCGCCGACGGCGCGGGCGACCCGGTCACCCTGGACCACCTCGCCGCCACCCCCGCCGCCCGCCTCCTCGCCCACCTCCTGGCCCCGGAACCCGTCACCGGGAGCCCCGGAACCCGCAAGCGGAACCCACACCACCACCCCGACGCGCGCCCTCCCGTAAGCGGCGGGTAAGTTGGAAACGTGGACAAGAGGAACGCTTTGCGAGCCGGCGCGGTCTCCGCAACGGTCACGCTGATGATGCTGCTGTCGTCGCCCGCCATGGCCCTCACCAGGGACGACGGCGACGACCCGGGTGCCGGCCTGAGCGTCGGCCAGACCATCGGCCTGTACGTGCTGATCCCGCTCGCCGCGTTCGTCGTCATCGCGGCCCTCGCCGGTCTGCCGTACGGCAAGAAGAAGAAGTAACCGCCGCGTCCACCAAGGACCCGCAAGACCCGCAAGACCCGCACAACCCCGAAGGGGCGCCGGACGATCCGTCCGGCGCCCCTTCAGGCCTTTCCAGGGCAGGTCACCGGCCCCCGGCGGCCTTGTCGACCACCTGCGCCTTGAGCGCCCGCTCGATCCCGGCCCGCGACTCGACGACCTGACGCCGCAGCGCCGGCGCCGGCTCGGCCGAGGCCAGCCAGGCGTCCGTGGCGGCCAGCGTCGCCTCGGAGACCTGCAGCGCCGGGTACAGCCCGACGATGATCTGCTGCGAGATCTCGTGACTGCGGGTCTCCCAGATGCCCTTGACCGCGGCGAAGTACTTCTCCGCGTACGGCGCCAGCAGCTCCCGCTGGTCCGACTGCTGGAAGCCGGCGATCATGGCCTCCTGCACGTAGTTGGTCAGGTTGTCCGCCTCCACCACCGCGGCCCAGACCGCGGCCTTGGCCTCGGCGGTCGGGCGGGCGGCGCGGCAGGAGGCGGCGTGCTCCTGGCCGGCCGCGGTGTTGTCCCGCTCCAGCTCGGCGACGATCGCGGCCTCGTCGGCCCGGCCGGTGGCGGACAGCCGGGACAGCAGGACCCAGCGCAGCTCGGTGTCCACCGCCAGGCCCTTGAGCTCCACCGAGCCGTCCAGCAGCCCGGCGAGGAGGTCCAGCTGACCGTCCGTGCGGGCGACCGCGGCGAGGGTGCGGGCCCAGGCCAGCTGGTGGTCGCTGCCGGGCTCGGCGGCGCGCAGGTGCTCCTCGGCGGCGGCGGCCCAGCGGGCGAGGCCCTGCTCGCGCCAGTCCGGGTCGGTGTAGGCGTCCAGGGCGAGCTTGACCTGGCGCTGCACGGACTGCACCACGCCGATGTCGCTCTCCCGGCCGAGGCCGGACAGCGCCAGCGCGAGGTAGTCGCGGGCGGCCAGTTCGCCGTCGCGGGTCATGTCCCAGGCGGAGGCCCAGCACAGCGCGCGCGGCAGCGAGTCGGTGAAGCCGCCGAGGTGCTCGGTGACGACGGCCATCGAGTCCTCGTCCAGCCGGATCTTGGCGTACGTCAGGTCGTCGTCGTTGAGCAGCACGACGGCCGGCCGGTGCCGCCCGACCAGCTCGGGCACCTCGGTGCGCGCGCCGTCGAGGTCCAGCTCGATCCGGTCGGTGCGCACCAGCGAGCCGTCCACCAGCTCGTACAGGCCGATGGCGATCCGGTGCGGGCGCAGCACGGCCTCGCCCTTGGCGCCGGCGGGCAGCGCGGGGGCGTCCTGCAGAACCGCGAACGACTCGATGTCACCGTCCGTGTTCACCACCAGAGACGGCCGCAGCACGTTGATGCCGGCGGTCTCCAGCCAGGACTTGGACCAGGCCTTGAGGTCGCGCCCGCTGGCCTCCTCCAGCGCCCCGAGCAGGTCACTCAGCCGCGTGTTGCCCCAGGCGTGGCGCTTGAAGTACGCCCGCACGCCCTCGAAGAAGGCGTCCTGGCCGACGTACGCCACCAGCTGCTTGAGCACCGAGGCGCCCTTGGCGTAGGTGATGCCGTCGAAGTTGACCTGGACGTCCTCCAGGTCGTTGATGTCCGCCATGATCGGGTGGGTGGACGGCAGTTGGTCCTGCCGGTAGGCCCAGGTCTTCATCTGGTTGGCGAACGTGGTCCAGGAGTGCGGCCACTTGGAGCCGGGGGCCTCGGCCTGGCAGACGGCCTCGGCGAAGGTCGCGAAGGACTCGTTGAGCCAGAGGTCGTTCCACCACTCCATGGTGACGAGGTCGCCGAACCACATGTGGGCGAGCTCGTGCAGGATCGTCGCGGCACGCGACTCGTACGCGGCGTCGGTGACCTTGGAGCGGAACACGTACTGGTCGCGCAGGGTGACGGCGCCCGCGTTCTCCATCGCGCCGGCGTTGAACTCCGGGACGAAGAGCTGGTCGTACTTGGGGAACGGGTACGGGTAGTCGAACTTCGCCTGGAAGTAGTCGAAGCCCTGCTTGGTGACCTCGAAGATCGCCTCGGCGTCCAGGTACTCGCGCAGCGAGGGACGGCAGTAGACGGCCAGCGGCACGCGCTGCTCGCCGTTCTCGTAGGTGTCGAAGACGCCCACGTACGGGCCGGCGACCAGCGCGGTGATGTAGCTGGAGATCCGGCCGGTGGGCTCGAACTTCCAGACCTGGGTGGCGCCTTCGCCGACCGGCTCGGGGGTGGGCGAGTTGGAGACCACGACCCAGCCGGTGGGGGCGGTCACGGTGAACGCGAACGTGGCCTTCAGGTCCGGCTGTTCGAAGTTCGCGAAGACCTGTCGGGCGTCCGGCACCTCGAACTGGGTGTACAGGTAGGTCTCGCCGTCGACCGGGTCGACGAACCGGTGCAGGCCCTCACCGGAGTTGCTGTAGGAGCAGTCGGCGACCACCCGCAGCTCGTTCTCGGCCGCCAGGCCGGGCAGCGGGATGCGGCTGTCGGCGAAGCTCGCCGGGTCGAGCGCCGCACCGTTGAGGGTGATCTCCTCGACGCCGGGGGCGACGAGGTCGATGAAGCTGTCGGCGCCGGGGGTGGTGGCGGTGAACCGGACCACGGTCGTGGACCGGAAGGTGCCGCCCTCGCGGGCCGAGCCGAGGTCGAGCTCGATGTCGTACGCGTCCACCCGGATGAGGTCGGCCCGGGTGCGGGCCTCTTCGCGGGTCAGGTTGGTGCCGGGCACTCGCTGCACTCCTTCGTCAGGCTGATGGATCGAATCCTCGCATGCCCGACAGGTGGCCGACCGGATAAGACGAAGGCGGGACGGGCCCGGGCCACCGGCCCGTACCCGCCCCGCCGTCATCGACCGGAGCGCGTCACTTCCGCCACTTGGTCAGCGGACCGTCGCTGCTGGTGTAGCGGCGGAACGCGTACACCGCGTTGCCGTCGTCCGAGACGAAGTACACCGAGGTGCTGGCGCTGATGTCGAACTTCCCGTTCGCGTTCGCCATGGTGCCGATGTCGGTCATCGAGCCGTCGGTCGGCGAGAGCGTCACCAGCCGGGACGGCTTGTCGTAACCCTGCGAGACCACGGCCCGGATCTTGCCGTCCTTGTCGGTGCCGGTGACCAGCCGGATGTCGCTGCCGCTGCTGTCGCCCGGGCTGGCCGCCCACAGGCGCTTGCCGGTGTTCAGGTCGTAGGCGTTGATGGCCGGCTTGGTCGGGTTGACCTGGACGTACAGGGTGCTGCCGCTCACCACGTTGCGGGTGAAGGCGGTGTCCTGGCCGGACAGGCGCAGGCTGTCCGAGCCGGGCTCCTTGACGGACATCTGGTTGCCCGGCTTGTTGTCCTTGTCGAACGGCAGGATGTAGTCGCCGTTCGGACCGTTGGTGATCAGCAGGACCAGCGGCTTGTCCTGGATGACCGAGTCGACCTGCTCGATGGTGCCGGTCAGGGTGATCGGCGTGCTGGCGGGCTTGCCGGAGTCGGCGTTCACGATGACCAGCTGCGACTTCGGGCCGCTGGTCATGTAGCAGCGGTCGCTGATCGCGATCTGGTTGCCGGCCGCGCGGGCGCGCATGGTGCAGTCCTTGTCGCGCGGCTGGTACTGCCAGGCCGGCTGGCCGGTGGCGACGCTCAGCCCGGCCACCGCGTTGCCGCCGACGACGACCACGTTGTCGGTGACGCTCAGGGTCGGCTGGGAGAGCCGGTCGGCGGTGGCCTTGACGGTCCACAGCAGCTTGCCCTGGGTGAGGTCGATCGCGCCGACGGTGGAGCAGTCGTAGTCGCCGGTGTTGAACGCGACGGCGGCGATGTTCTTGGAGTTGGAGGTGTACGAGGCGCTGCACACCTCCTTGCTGCCGGACGGCACCGGGATGTTCCAGGCGGGCTTGCCGTCGGTCAGGTTGTAGGCCTTGACGCCGTCGCCGTCCACGCGCACGGCGTACTTGTCGGTGCCCCAGATGCCGAGCAGCTGGTTGGTGGCGTCCGTGTTGGCCGGCGACGGGGCGTTCCACGCGACGTTGAAGGTGGCCTTGGAGTCCGGCGCCGGCGAGACGCTGTTCCCGCCGTCCGTGCCCGCGACGCTGCTGGAGCCGCCCGAGTTCGCCACCGGGCCGGGCCCGGGGCCCGGGCCCGGCTTGGGGTCGTTCGGCTTGAGCAGCACGACCAGCCCGATCACGATCGCGATCGCCAGCACGCCGCCGATGATCCCGCCCCACAGCATCACGGGGTTGCGCTGCTTGGGCGCCACCGGCACCGGCGCACCCGGGTAGGTGTACCCGCCCTGCTGCTGGTAGTCGTACCCGCCGGTGGCGTACCCCTGGGCGGCGTCCGGCGCGGGGTAACCGCCCCCGTTCACCGGGTCGTACGGCCCGATCGGCGCACCGGCCGGCGGCGGCGGAGCCTGGGCGGGGATGCCGGGCGCGGTCGGCGCGTACGCCCCGTAGTCCACGCCCCCCATCGGCGGCTGGGCCGGAGGCGCCGGCGGCTGGGCCGGCGGCGGCGGACCGACCGGCGGCCGCCCCGGAACCGCCGAACCGTCGAGCTGTGTCATCTGGTCCGCGACGGCGGCGGGATCCACGCCGCCTGCCGGGCGCCCGAACGAAACGCCCCGGTTGTCCTGCGGGCCACTGCCCGATGCGTCGCCTGCACCCGGCGTAGGGTGATCCCCTGCCATCTGATTCCCCGTCATGTCTGGATGCGTCCCCCGGCCGGTACCGTCCACGGTCCGGTGGGACGGGTGAGATTGGGCACCATGCTAGTGGCGGCCGGTTTCAGGCCGCCGCCAGGACCACGGAACCCCACCCCCACACCCCCTGACCACGCAACACCTTCACCCCCCACCCACCCCACCCCCACGCCCCACGGCCCCGCAGGACAAACCCCGCGCACCCGCACCAAAACCACCCCCACCCCCCGCATCCCTCCCCACACCCACCCACCCCCGGCAATCCCCCCCACCCACCCAGCCCCCGCGCCTCCCATCCTCCCCCCCTCCCTCCCCCTCACCCGACCAGGCGAGAGGGACGCGCTGCGGAAGGGGGCGGCGCAGGGGGTGGCTGCGGAGAGGGGCGTGACGGGTGATTTTCAGACTGCCAACGG
>NZ_JBVHIP010000036.1:0-76071 GCF_055560495.1 Kitasatospora sp. NPDC023176
ATCCGATAAAAGGCGCACGCCGAATAAGCACCGAGCCGCCACGCGAAAAGCGAAACGACCGGCACGAACCGGAAGTGGTGTTTCAAGGGATTGGCTACCTCGGGACCGTCCGCGCAGACGCGTGTCCGGTGCTCCCTGCCAGGCAGCTCGAAGAACTGTACGCGCATCTGCGTCCGGATGCAAACGACCTGCAAAAGGGGCAGGCCGGGCCCCGGAGAGAGGGGTCCGGCCTGCTGGACGGGAGGGCTCAGCTGTTGGTGGGGAAGCCGAGGTTGATGCCGCCGTGGGACGGGTCCAGCCAGCGCTGGGTCACGGCCTTGCCACGGGTGAAGAACTGCACGCCGTCCGGACCGTACGCGTGGGCGTCGCCGAACAGCGAGGCCTTCCAGCCGCCGAAGGAGTAGTAGGCGACCGGCACCGGGATCGGCACGTTGATGCCGACCATGCCGACCTCCACCTCGAACTGGAAGCGCCGGGCCGCGCCGCCGTCGTTGGTGAAGAGGGCGGTCCCGTTGCCGTACGGGTTGGCGTTGATGAGCGCCAGGCCCTCGTCGTAGGAGGCGACGCGCACGACGGAGAGGACCGGGCCGAAGATCTCGTCGTTGTAGACGGACATGCCGGGCTTCACGTGGTCGAACAGCGTGGGGCCGAGCCAGAAGCCGTCGGTGGTCGGGCTGCCGTTCTTGTCCTCGGCGGTGACCGGGTGCTTGCGGCCGTCCACGGCGAGCTCGGCACCGTCGGCGACGCCGGACTCGACGTAGGAGGTGACCTTGTCGCGGTGCTGGCCGGTGACCAGCGGGCCCATCTCGGATTCGCCGTTGCAGCCGGGGCCGACCTTCAGGGTGGCGATCCGCTGCTTGATCTTGTCGACCAGCTCGTCACCGATCGGGTCGACGGCGACCAGGACGGAGACGGCCATGCAACGCTCGCCGGCCGCGCCGAAGCCGGCGTTGACGGCGGCGTCGGCGGCGAGGTCGAGGTCGGCATCGGGCAGCACCAGCATGTGGTTCTTGGCGCCGCCCAGGGCCTGCACGCGCTTGCCGTAGCGGGTGCCGGTCTCGTAGACGTAGCGGGCGATCGGGGTGGAGCCGACGAAGCTGACCGACTTGATGTCCGGGTGCTCCAGCAGGCGGTCGACGGCCACCTTGTCGCCGTGCACGACGTTGAAGACGCCGTCCGGCAGGCCGGCTTCCTTCCACAGCCCGGCCAGGAAGTTGGCCGCGGACGGGTCCTTCTCCGAGGGCTTCACCACGACGGTGTTGCCTGCCGCGATGGCGATCGGGAAGAACCACATCGGCACCATGGCCGGGAAGTTGAACGGCGAGATGATCGCGACCGGGCCGAGCGGCTGGCGGATCGAGTAGACGTCGACGCCGGTGGAGGCCTGCTCGGTGAAGCCGCCCTTGATCAGCTGCGGGATGCCGCAGGCGTACTCGACGACCTCCAGGCCGCGGGCGATCTCGCCCAGCGCGTCCGAGTGCACCTTGCCGTGCTCGGACACGATGATCGCGGCCAGCTCGTCGCGGCGAGCGTTCAGCAGCTCGCGGAAGGCGAAGAGCACCGTGCTCCGCTTGGCCACCGAGGCGGTGCGCCATCCGGCGAAGGCCGAGGCGGCGGCGGCCACGGCCTGGTCGACCTCGGCGATCCCGGCGAAGTCCACCTGGCCGGCGACCTGGCCGGTGGCCGGGTCGAAGATGTCACCGCGGCGGGGCGCCGCACCGGCGGTGGCGACCGACTGGCCGCCGATCCAGTGAGTGATGTGCTTGCTCAAGTCCGTCTGCCTCCGAAGTCCCGGGCGGCGTCCTGCCACCGGTCCGGTCTGGCGCCGCCCGCGAGTGGGCCGGGCGACGGAAATTCACGGGGCTACCGCGCTACGTCTTCCAGTCTGGTGGCCGCCGGGGCACGGCTCAACGAACAGGCTGACGGGGATCGCGGATTCAGCCTTACAGGTCGTCCGGTCGCTGCGCCGGACGGGTGAAGCAGGACGGGAGCAGCCTCAGGGCTCCTCGTCCTCCAGGTACGGGTCGTGCAGCCCGTCCGCCGCCTCCTGGGTCTCCAGCAGGTCGAGCCGGAGGTCCTGCGCCCAGGCGAGCGCCCACCGCTTGAGCCCGTCCACCGCCCCGGCCTCGACGCCCCGGGCGCGGAACCGGCCGTCCGCCGCCTCGGCCAGCGTCTCCAGCCGGTCGGCGAGCGCGCCCGGCTGGAAGTCCGGGTCCAACTCCCCCGCCAGGGCGAGCAGTTCACCCTCGCGGTAGTTGCGGGTGAGGGCGTGCACATCGATCAGGTCGCGCGGCATGCCCCGGTCGACCAGCAGCGTGGTGGTGAGTGCCGCCGCGTCCTCCAGGGCGACCACCGGCAGCACCACCGGTGGCTCGCCCGGCTCCGTCACATCGCGGTCCGCCCCCGGAGCACCGGCATCCGCCCCCGGAGCACCGGCGTCCGCCTCCGAAGTGCCGGGTCCTGCCTCCGGAACGCCGAAGTCCAGCCGCACGGGCCGGTGGCCGAGCGGCTCCTTCCGCAGTTCCACCGAGTGCGACCGCCCGCCCAGCGCCAGCCGTACGGTCAGCTGTTCCAGTCGCGGCGTGCCGGGCCGCTCGACGGCCACGCCGCCGGCCGCGAGGTACGCCTCGGCCAGCGCGGCGGCCACCTCCGGCAGGTCGGCCCCGCCGGTGGCCAGGGTGAGTCCGTCCTGCGGGCAGGCGGCGACGCCGTGGGCGCGCAGCGCGTGCCCACCGGCCAGCGCCAAGCCGTACCGGGCGCAGACGGGCCTGGCGAGCGCGGCCAGGCGCAGTTGGGCGGGTCCCGGCCGGAGGGACGCGTCGACGGCGTGCGGGGCGGTGGTCACGCCTCCAGTCTGACCCGGCCCACCGGCCCGCGCGCTGCCGTCGGGAACCACGCGCTGCCGTCGGAGGCACCCCGCGCAGTACCAGTCCCCGCAGTACCCGTCCCCCCCAGTGCCAGCCCCGCGCTACCAGCCCCCGAGCCCCGCCGCCGCCTCGTGCAGGGCCAGCTCCAGCAGTACCGGGTCGTTGAGCCGCCCGGAGCCGTCGGGCGGCACCAGCCAGCGCACGCCCCGGCTGCTGCGCCCGGGATGGGGGACGACGATCCAGGTGCCCTCCCCCGCGCAGCGCACACCGGTGCCGACCCAGCGGGCGGCGGTGCCGACCGGCATCAGGAAGCTGACGTGCTCCTCGCCGAAGTCGGCGAGGACCGGACCGAGGACCGGGCCGCAGGACCCGGTGTGCAGGCCGCCCAGGACGTCCAGGGCGGCGCGCCCGAGCGGCCCGGCGACGGCGAGGACGTCCCAGCGGCGCCCGGCCGGTAGCAGCACCAGGCCCAGCCCGGTGCGTTCCCACTGCTCCCGGAAGTCCTCCGGGTCCGCTGCCACCTGGGCGAGCCAGTGCAGTCCGGTGCTCTCCATGTCGTGTCCCCGCTTCTCGCCGTTCGTGCTGGTCGGGCGCGGCGGGGATAACGAGACCCGCCGCCACCAAGGAGAGGCGGACGGCGGGTCCCTCTTACACAGGTCTCTTACACAGGTCTCTTACACAGGTCTCTTGGTCAGGTCTCCTGCACAGGTCTCCTCCCCGGGCTCTTGCGCGAGTCCCGGGACGTACCAGGTCCTACCGGGCGGGGGCCGGCGGTCAGCTGTCGAAGCCGAGCCCCAGCCGGTCGAGGGTGCGCAGCCAGAGGTTGCGGTGGCCGCCGTTGCGGTCGGCGCGCTCCAGCGAGCGGGTGGTGATCTCGATCCCGGCCCAGCGCACCGGCTCGGGCGGGAACGGCAGCGGCTTGGAGCGCACCATGTCCAGCGAGGTGCGTTCGGTGCGCTCGCCGGCGAGCAGGTCGAGCATCACCTCGGCGCCGAAGCGGGTGGCGCCGACGCCGAGCCCGGTGTAGCCGACGGCGTAGGCGACCTTGCCCCGGTACGCGGTGTCGAAGAACGCCGAGAACCGGCTGCAGGTGTCGATGGCGCCGCCCCAGGCGTTGGTGAAGCGCAGCCCCTCCAGCTGTGGGAAGCAGCGGAAGAAGTGGTTGGCCAGCGTGCGGAAGGTCTCCGGCCGCTGGTCGTACTCGTGCCGGACGTGGCCGCCGTAGTGGTAGACGGCGTCGTAGCCGCCCCAGAGGATCCGGTTGTCGGCGGAGAGCCGGAAGTAGTGGAACTTGTTGGCGCTGTCGCCGAGCCCCTGCCGGCCGCGCCAGCCGATCGCGGCGAGCTGCTCGTCGTCGAGCGGCTCGGTCATCAGCGCGTAGTCGTACACCGGCACGACGTACGGACGGACGCGCTTGAGCAGGGACGGGAACACGTTGGTGCCGAGCGCGACCCGACGGGCGAAGACCCGGCCGTACGGGGTGCGGGCCGCCATCCCGCTGCCGTGCTCCCGCAGCTCGGTGGCCCGGGTGTGCTCGAAGATCCGGACGCCCTGGCCCAGGCAGGCCTCCTTGAGGCCCCAGGCGAGCTTGGCGGGGTGGACCATCGCCACGCCGTCCTTGTCCCAGAGGCCGCCGAGGAAGGTCGGCGAGTTCACCTCGGCGCGCAGCTGGTCGGCGTCCAGGACGGTGAGGTCGAAGCCGTAACGGGCGACGGCCTCGGCGACCTCGTGGAGTTCCTCGACCTGGTGGGGCTGGGTGGCGACGTCGATCTCGCCGGTGCGCTCCCATTCGGCGTCGATGCCGTAGCGCTTGAGGGTGGCCTCGATCGCGTCCAGGTTGGCGGCGCCGAGGCGTTCCAGCTGGGCGAGTTCGGCGGGCCAGCGCTCCAGGCCGTTGCCGAAGCCGTGGGTGAGGCTGGCCGCGCAGAATCCGCCGTTGCGCCCGGACGCGGCCCACCCGACCTCGTTGCCCTCGACCAGGACGACGTCCAGCGAGGGGTCGCGTTCCTTGGCGATGAGGGCGGTCCACAGGCCGGAGTAGCCGCCGCCGACGACCAGCAGGTCGCAGGTGGTGTCGCCGACCAGGGCGGGCAGCGCCTGCGGCCGGCCGGGGTCCTCCAGCCAGAAGGGGGTGGGCCTGGCGTCACTGAGCGCGCGGGCGGAGTCCATGCATTATCAGCCACTTTCCACGGATAGGTGATGGTTCGGGCCACCGCTGACCGACCGTACGTCAGGCGGTGGCCTTCCGGCGGTTGCCGAGCCACTGGCCGGCCACGGTCAGCGCGACCGCGGCGACGAACATCGCGGTGCCGATGACGTTCACCTGCACCGGGATGCCGCGCTGCGAGGCGCCCCAGACGAACATCGGGAAGGTGACCGTGGTCGGGCCCGAGTTGAACTGGGTGATGATGAAGTCGTCGAAGGAGAGCGCGAAGCTGAGCAGCGCGCCGGCGGCGATGCCGGGGGCGGCCAGCGGGAGGGTGACCCGCAGGAAGGTCTGGACGGGGGTCGCGTAGAGGTCCTGGGCGGCCTGTTCGAGCCTCGGGTCCATGCTCATCACGCGCGCCTTGACGGCCGTCACCACGAAGCTGAGGCAGAACATGATGTGCGCGATGAGGATGGTGGTGAAGCCGAAGGGGATGCGCATGTTGAGGAACAGCGTCCCCAGCGAGGCGGCCATGACCACCTCGGGCATGGCCATCGGCAGGAAGATCATCGCGGTGGTGGCCGAGCGGCCGCGGAAGCGGTAGCGGGCCAGCGCGAAGGCGACCATGGTGCCGAGCACGGTGGCGCCGATGGTGGCGAGCACCGCGATCTGCAGGCTGAGTGAGAGCGACTGGCACATGTCGGCCACGCCGCAGGGGTTGGTCCAGGCGTCGGTGGAGAACTCGTTCCACTCGTAGTTGAACTTGCCGACCGGCTTGTTGAACGAGAAGGCCAGCACGACCAGGTTGGGCAGCACCAGGTAGGCCAGGGCCAACAGCCCGGCCAGCACCACCAGGCGGGCGCGGACCCACTTCAGGATGCGGGACATCAGACCAGTTCCTCCGTCCCGGCCTTGCGCATGTAGACCGTCACCATGCCCAGGATCAGGGCCATCAGGATGAAGCTCAGCGCAGCCGCCGTGGGGTAGTCGAGCACGTTCAGGAACTGCTTCTGGATGCCGTTGCCGACCATCTGCTCGCTCGGCGAGCCCAGCAGCTGGGCGTTGATGTAGTCGCCGGAGGCCGGGATGAAGGTGAGCAGGGTGCCCGCGACCACGCCCGGAAGCGAGATCGGGAAGGTGACCTTGCGGAAGGTGGTGAAGGGCCGGGCGTAGAGGTCCCCGGCCGCCTCGTGCAGCCGGGGGTCGATCCGCTCCAGCGAGGTGTACAGCGGCAGGATCATGAACGGCAGGAAGTTGTACGTCAGGCCGCAGACCACGGCGAGCGGGGTGGCGAGCACCCGGTCGCCGGAGGTGAGCCCGACGGCGTTGGTCACGTCCAGGACGTGCAGGGTGTTGAGCGCGCCGACCACCGGGCCGCCGTCGGACAGGATGGTCTTCCAGGCCAGCGTGCGGATCAGGAAGCTGGTGAAGAACGGCGCGATGACCAGGATCAGGATGACGTTGCGCCAGCGCCGGCTCGCCTTGAAGGCGATGGTGTACGCCAGCGGGTAGCCGATGGCCAGGCAGAGCACGGTGGCGATGGCCGCGTAGGAGAACGAGCGGACGAAGTGCCACTTGTACTCGACCAGGGCGTCCCAGTAGGTCGCGAGGTGCCAGGTGACCTTGAAGCCCGCTTCGAGCGAGCCGGTCTGCAGCGAGGTGGACGCCTGGTAGACCATCGGGACGGCGAAGAAGACGACCAGCCAGGCGATGCCGGGCAGCAGCAGCCAGTACGGCGTGAGCTTGCGCCGGGGCTTCGGGGTCCGGTCGCCCAGCGGACTGCTGTTCGGAGGTACGGCCTGCGGCGGCGCCGCCGGGGTGGTGGTGGTCACGCGGCCTCCTCCCCGGTGCCCGCGTCGATCGCCTGCGAGGCGTCCAGGGCGAAGGAGTGCGCCGGGTTCCAGTGCAGCAGCACCGGGGCGCCGGGGACGATCCGGGCGTCGCGCTCCATGTTCTGCTCGAACACGGTGACCTCCTGGCCGCCGTCGGTGCGCACCACGTACTGGGTGGAGACCCCGATGAAGCTGGAGTCGAGCACCGTGCCGGCCAGCCTGTTGCGGCCCTCGGCGACCTCCTCGGCGGCGTGGGTGATGGTGATCTTCTCCGGGCGCACGCCCAGGTGGACCTGCTTGGCCTCGGTGGCGCAGCGGGCCTTCGGCACCGCGAGCCGGGCGCCGCCCACGCTGAGCAGCAGGTCCTCGCCCGCGCCGCCGGTGACCTCGGCGGGCAGCAGGTTGGACTGGCCGAGGAAGTTGGCCACGAAGGTGCTGCCGGGGTTCTCGTACAGGTCGGCGGGCGCGCCCAGCTGCTCGACCCGGCCGCCGTTCATCACCGCGATGGTGTCGGCCATGGTCATGGCCTCCTCCTGGTCGTGGGTGACGTGCACGAAGGTGATGCCGACCTCGGTCTGGATCCGCTTGAGTTCCAGCTGCATCTGGCGGCGCAGCTTGAGGTCGAGGGCGCCGAGCGGCTCGTCCAGCAGCAGCACCTGGGGGTGGTTGATCAGCGCGCGGGCGACCGCGACGCGCTGCTGCTGGCCGCCGGAGAGCTGGTGCGGCTTGCGCCGGGCGTACTGGCCGAGCTCGACCAGCTCCAGCATGGACTCCACCTGCTTCTTGACGTCCTTCTTGCCGCGTCGGCGCAGGCCGAAGGCGACGTTCTCGAAGATGTCCAGGTGCGGGAAGAGCGCGTAGCTCTGGAAGACGGTGTTCACCGGCCGCTTGTACGGGGGCAGGGCGGTGACGTCCTGGCCGCCGATCAGGACGGTGCCGCTGGTGGGCTCCTCCAGGCCGGCGATCATGCGCAGGGTGGTGGTCTTGCCGCAGCCGGAGGCGCCGAGCAGGGCGAAGAAGGAGCCCTGGGGGACGGTCAGGTCGAGCGGGTGGACGGCGGTGAACGAGCCGTAGGTCTTGCCGATGCCGGTGAGGCGGACGTCGCCGCCGGCCGCGTCGCGCAGCTGGTCTGTCATGGGGTGTCTTCCTGGGTCTGTCGGCCGGGGGTGGGGTCAGGCGCCGATGAGCTTGGAGAACTTCTGCTCGAAGTCGCTCTCCTCGCCCTCGGTGAGGGTGCGGAACACGTGCGCCTTGGCCGCCATCTCGGGGGTGGGTACGACCAGCGGGTTGGCCGCGCTGTCCGGGGCGATGGTGGCGAGCTCGTCCTTCATCCCGGTGACGGCGGAGACGAAGCCGATGCCCGCGACCAGCTGCGCCGCGATCTTCGGCTGATAGTAGAAGTCGATCAGCTTCTCCGCGTTCGTCTTGTGCCGTGCCTTGGCCGGGACCAGCATGTTGTCGGTCGAGGCGAGGTAGCCCTTCTCCGGGATCACGAACTCGATGTCCGGGTTGTCGGCGCGCAGTTGGATCAGGTCACCGCCCCAGGCGACGCAGGCGGCGATGTCCCCGGAGGACAGCTCCTGGCCGTAGTCGTTGCCGGTGAAGCGGCGGATCTGCTTGTCGTCGACGGCCTTCTGCATCCGGGCGATCGCGCCGGCGTAGTCGTCCGCGGTGAACTTCGCCGGGTCCTTGCCCATGTCCAGCAGGACCATCCCGATGCTGTCGCGCATCTCGGAGAGGAAGGTGACCCGGCCCTTGAGTTCGGGGTCGTCCAGCAGTTGGGAGACGCTGGTGACCTCCTTGCCCCTGGTCGCCTTGCGGTTGTACGCGATGACGGTCTGGATGCCGGCCCAGGGGTAGGTGTAGAGCCGGCCCGGGTCCCAGTCGGGGGCGCGGAAGCGGGCGTCGACGTTGGTGATCGCGGTGGTGACGTTCGCCGGGTCGAGCTTCTGCGCCCAGCCGAGCCGGATCAACCGGGCGGCCATCCAGTCGGTGAGCACCACCAGGTCGCGGCCGGTGTCCTGGCCGGCCGCCAGCTGCGGCTTGACCTTGCCGAAGAACTCGACGTTGTCGTTGACGTCCTCGTTGTACTTCACCTTGACGCCGGTGGCCGCGGTGAAGGCGTCCAGGGTGCCGTGCTTCTGCTTGTCCTTCTCGTCGGTGTCGATGTACAGCGGCCAGTTGGAGAAGTCGACCTCCTTCTCGCTCTCCGAGAGGTCCTTGGCGGCGTTGGCGGTCGAGTCGCCGGTCGCCCTGGGGGCCGCCGGGATCCCGCAGGCGGCCAGGGTTCCCGCTCCGGCGGTCAGCGCGGCGGCGCGCAGCAGGCTGCGGCGGCCGACCGCGGCCCGCCCGCTGGTCAGACTGCGTTCCCAGGCCCTGCGGACCGGTTCGGGCAGACCGTCGGTGAGCTCGTCGAACGCCTTGAACGCCTTGAACGCCATGGAACGGGCCTCCTGGGGAAGAGGGGTGCGTGGGGGAGCACCCCGGTCTGGGGGGGTTATCTGTCTCCGAAGACGGTGCGGTGCCAGTCCTTGCGGGCCACCGCGGTGGTGTCGAACATGACGTGCTTGACCTGGGTGTACTCGTCCAGCGAGTACTGCGACATGTCCTTGCCGTAGCCGGACGCCTTGTAGCCGCCGTGCGGCATCTCGCTGATGATCGGGATGTGGTCGTTGACCCAGACGCACCCGGCCGCGATCTCCCGGGTGGCGCGCAGCGAGCGGTGCACGTTGCCCGTCCAGGCCGAGGCGGCCAGGCCGTACGGGGTGTCGTTGGCCAGCCGCAGGCCCTCGTCGTCGCCGTCGAAGGGCAGCACCACCAGCACCGGGCCGAAGACCTCGCCCTGGACGACCTCGCTGTCCTGGGCCGCGCCGGTGATCAGGGTCGGCGCGTAGTAGGCGCCCCGGGTGAGGTCGAATCCGTCGTGGCCCCGGGCCGGCGCGGGGCCGCCGGTGACGACGGTGGCGTAGCCGCGGGCGCGCTCCACGAAGCCGGCCACCCGGTCCCGGTGGGCGTACGAGACCAGCGGGCCGAGGTCGGTGTGGGGGTTAAGCGGGTCGCCGATCCGGATCGCCGCGTACAGCTCGGCGACCCCGGCCACGAAGGCGTCGTAGAGCGGGCGTTGGACGTAGGCGCGGGTCGCGGCGGTGCAGTCCTGGCCGCCGTTGATCAGCGAGGCGGCGACGGCGCCGTGCACCGCGGCGTCCAGGTCGGCGTCGTCGAAGACCACGAAGGGAGCCTTGCCGCCGAGTTCCAGGTGGGTGCGCTTGACGCCGGCGGTGGCCAGTTCGGCGACCCGCCGGCCGACGGCGGTGGAGCCGGTGAAGGAGACCATCGCGACGTCGGGGTGGGAGACGAGGTGCTCGCCGGCCGTACGCCCGGCGCCGGTGACCACGTTGACCACGCCGTCCGGGATGCCCGCCTCGGTGCAGGCCCGGGCGAACATCAGCGAGGTCAGCGGGGTCAGTTCGGCCGGCTTGAGGACGATGGTGTTGCCCGCCGCGATCGCCGGGAGGATCTTCCAGGCGGCCATCTGCAGCGGGTAGTTCCACGGCGAGATCGAGCCGACCACGCCGATCGCCTCGCGCCGTACGTAGGAGGTGTGGTCGCCGGAGTACTCCCCGGCCGCCTTGCCCTCCAGGTTGCGGGCGGCGCCGGCGAAGAACGCGGCGTTGTCGACGGTGCCGGGGACGTCGAACTCGGTGGCCAGCTTGACCGGCTTGCCGGTCTGCGCCGTCTCCACCCGGGCGAGGTCCTCCCCGGCGGCGCCCAGCACGGCCGCCAGCCGGGTGAGCGCCTCGGACCGGGCCCCGGGGGTGGCGGAGGACCAGCCGGGCAGGGCGGCCCGCGCGGCGGCGACGGCGGCGTCCACGTCCCCGGCGGTGGCCAGCGCGACCTGCTCGACCATGCTGCCGTCGGCCGGGTTGACGACCTGGAAGGGCTCGCCGCGCCCCCGGGTCCGGCCGCCCGCGATGTACTGCGCGCCCGCGCCGAAGTCGGTCAGGTCCATCTGGGTTCCTCCAAGTGCTCGCGGTTCGACCGCGCTGCGGCGAAACGCTTCCGCGGTGGGGGTCTGCGGTCCCGCTGACCTTGCCAACTGCGGGGTTGACGTGACAAGGGTCACTTCGACAGTCTCGACACGAAGGGCCTTACAGAGTGCAAGGCTCATCGCAGGGCAACAGGTCGTCGGGCCGATGGATGATTCACCTGACACCCTGTCCCCTCCCCTTCCGCTCACCCCCCGGCCCCAGGAGGCCCGCGATGCTCCCCACCGTCGCCCGAGTCCTCGACCTGGAGGTGATGCGGCGCGGCCTGCCCCAGGTGGTGGCCGGCGCCGACCGCCTGGAGCGGCCGGTCCGCTGGGTGCACGTCAGCGAACTGCCCGACGTCGCCGGGATGCTGCAGGGCGGCGAGCTGGTGCTGACCACCGGCATCGCCCTGCCCGAGGACCGCGAGGGCCTGGCCCGCTACGTCCGCGACCTCGACGAGGTCGGCGTGGCCGGCCTGGTGGTCGAGTTCGGCCGGCGCTACTTCGACTCGCTCCCGCGCGCCCTGGTGCACGCCGCCGAACAGCGCGGACTGCCGCTGATCGTGCTCCGCCGCGAGGTGCGCTTCGTCGCCGTCACCGAGGCCGTGCACGCCCTGGTGGTGAACGCCCAGCTGGAACAGCTGCGGATCTCCGAATCGGTCCACCAGGTCTTCAACGAGCTGGTGGTGGAGGGCGCCGAGCCGCCCGAGGTGATCCGCCAGGTGGCCCGGATGGCGGGCGCGCCGGTGGTCCTGGAGAACCTGGCCCACCAGGTGCTCGCCCACGACACCGCCGGACGCCCGGAGGCCGAACTCCTGGAGGACTGGGAGCGCCGCTCGCGCGGGGTCCGTCCGCCCGGCCGCACCGGCCACGACCCGCGCAGCGGCTGGCTGGTGACCACCGTCGGCGCCCGCGGCCAGGACTGGGGCCGGCTGGTTCTGGCCCTGGAGCCGGGCCCGCTGCCGGAGGGCGAGGCGCACCCGCACGCCATGCTGCTGGAGCGCGGCGCCTCCGCGCTGGCGCTCAACCGGCTGGTGGTGCGCGACCGGGAGAGCCTGGAGCGGCAGACCCACCGCACCCTGCTCTCCGGCATCCTCACCCACGCGCTCACCGTCTCCGAGGTGGCCCTGCGCGCCCAGGCGCTCGGCGTCCCGCTGGACGGCCGCCGGCTGGTCGGCGTGGTGCTGCGCCAGCGCCGCGGGCCGATCCCGGCCGCGCTGGAGGCGCAGGCCCGGCTGCGCGACTTCACCGAGCTGGCCGCCGGCGCGGTCCGGGCCTGCCGGCTCTCCGCCCTGGTCGGCGCGCTGGACGACGAGGGCGTCGGCCTGCTGATCGCGCTCGGCGCCCAGCAGGACGAGCACGTCGCCCTGGACTCCTTCTCCGCCACCCTGCGCCGGATGTCCGCCGAGGCCGGCCGGGAGGGCGCCGACGCCCCCGGCCCGGTGGTCGCGGTCGGCTCCTCGGTCGGCTCGGTCCGCGACGCCCGGCGCACCCTGCTGGAGGCCGCCCAGGTCGCCGACGCGGCCCTGCACGACGCGCCCGGCGGGGGCCGGACCGCCTCCTACTACCGGCTGCCGGACGTCCGGCTGCGCGGCCTGCTCCACCTGCTGCGCGACGACGCCCGCCTGCAGACGTACGTGGAGCGGGAGTTGGGCCCGCTGCTGGCCCACGACGCCGAGCACAACGGCCAGTTGGTGCAGATGCTGCGGATCTACCTGGAGCAGGGCCGGAACAAGTCGGCGGCGGCCGACGCCGCCCACCTGTCCCGGCCGTCCTTCTACGACCGGCTGCACAAGGTCGAGCGGATCCTCGGCGTCGACCTCGACCAGGTGGAGTCCTGCCTGTCCCTGCACGTGGCGCTGCTCGCGCTGGACGCCGTCCGCCGGTGAGCGTCACACCCCGGTGATGCGCCCCCACACCTTGTGCAGCTCCGGCCGCTCGGCCGAGGTGACGTCGCGCATGCCGTGCAGCCGGGCCCGCATCTCCTCGGTCGGGAACACCAGCGGGTTCTCGGCGAGATCGGCCTTGTCCTTGTCCCCGCTGTCCGCCAGCACCTCGCGGGCGGCCGGCACCGGGCAGATGTACTCGACGGCCGCGGCGAGTTCGGCGGCCACCTCGGGCTGGTAGTAGTAGTCGATCAGCAGCTCGGCGTTGCGCTTGTGCACGGCCCGGTTGGGGATCATCAGGCTCTCCGCCCACAGCTCGCCGCCCTCTTCCGGCACCACGAAGGCGATGTCCGGGTTCCCGGCGGTGAGTTGGACGGCGTCGCCGGAGTAGGCCTGGCAGGCGATCGCGGCACCGGAGGCGAGGTCGCTGGTGTAGTCGTTGCCGGTGAAGCGGCGGACGTGGCCGGTGTCGACCATCCGCTGCACCAGGTCCATCGCCTTGTGGGCGTCGTCGTCGTCGAAGCGCGCGATGTCCGCGCCCTGGGAGAGCATCAGCAGCCCGAGCGCCTCGTCCAGCCCGGCGAACAGCGTGATCCGGCCCTTGAGGTCGGGCGCCCACAGGTCGGCGGTGGACTTCAGCTCCCGGCCGAGCGCCTTGCGGTTGTACGCGATGCCGGTGATCCCGGACTGCCAGGGCACGCTGCGCCGGCGCCCCGGGTCGAAGACCGGGTTCGCCAGCTGCGGGTCCAGGTTGGCGGTGACGTTGGGCAGGTTGTCCCGGTCCATCGCCTGCACCCAGCCGAGCGAGACGTACCGCCCGGCCATCCAGTCGCTGATCACCATCAGGTCCCGACCCGGGTCGGCGCCCTGGGTGAGCACCGGGCTGATCTTGCCGAAGAACTCGTCGTTGTCGTTGATGTCCTCGGTGTAGGTGACCGCGATCCCGGTCTTCTCGCTGAAGGCGTCCAAAGTCGGGCGCCGACCCTGGTCGTCGGTGTCGATGTACTGCGTCCAGTTGGAGAAGTTCAGCCGCTTGTCGCGCTCCGAGCGGTCCGGCGCCGAGCGGCGGTCCTCGGCGACGTACGCGGACGGGATGCCGCAACCGGTCAGCGTGCCGGCGCCGAGCAGCGCGGCCCCGCCGAGCACCGAACGTCGGCGCATGACACGGAAGTCGGAGGGTCGGGTCAGGGTGGAGCTGCGGGACATGTGGGGCCTTCCGGAGCGTGGAACGGCCCCGGGAACACGCGGGTGCGCCCGGGGCCGTCCTGGTAGGTACGTCAGACGGTGTGCGCGTCGGTCAGCGACAGCACCTCGTCCAGCACCGCGAGGCCGGTCTTGGCCTCCTCCTCGGTGACGGTGCACGGCGGGACGACGTGGAAGCGGTTCATGTTGACGAACGGCCAGAGCCCGCGCCGCTTGCAGGCAGCGGCCAGCTCGGCCATCGGCGCGTTGTCGGCGCCCGCGGCGTTGTAGGGGACGAGCGGCTCCCGGGTCTCCCGGTCCTTCACCAGGTCCAGCGCCCAGAACACACCGAGGCCGCGCACCTCGCCGATCGAGGGGTGCCGCTCGGCCAGCTCGCGCAGGCCGGGGCCGAGCACCGTCTCGCCGATGTGCCTGGCGTTCTCGACGATGCCCTCCTCCGCCATGGCGTTGAGGGTGGCCACCGCCGAGGCGCAGGCCAGCGGGTGCCCGGAGTAGGTGAGCCCGCCGGGGAACGGCCGCTCGGCGAAGGTGGCGGCGATCTCCGCGTTGATCGCCACGCCGCCCAGCGGGACGTAGCCCGAGTTGACGCCCTTGGCGAAGGTCATCAGGTCCGGCACGACGCCCCAGTGGTCGGCGGCGAACCACTCACCGGTGCGGCCGAAGCCGGCCATCACCTCGTCCAGGATGAACACGATCCCGTACCGGTCACAGATCTCCCGCACCCCGGCCAGGTAGCCCGGCGGCGGGATCAGGATGCCGGCGGTGCCGACCACCGTCTCCAGGATCACCGCCGCGACCGTGCCCGGCCCCTCGAACGCGATCACCTGCTCCAGGTGCTCCAGCGCGCGCTCGCACTCCTGCGCCTCGTTCTCGGCGTGGAAGTTGGAGCGGTAGGCGTACGGGCCCCAGAAGTGCACCACGCCGGAGACGCCGGTCTCGTTGGCCCAGCGCCGCGGGTCGCCGGTCAGGGCGATCGCGTTGGCGGTGGCGCCGTGGTACGAGCGGTAGGTGGACAGCACCTTCTGCCGGCCGGTGTGCAGCCGGGCCAGCCGGATGGCGTTCTCGACCGCCTCCGCCCCGCCGTTGGTGAAGAAGATCTTGTCCAGGTCGCCCGGGGTGCGCTCGGCGATCAGCCGGGCCGCCTCACTGCGCGACTCGACCGCGAAGCCGGGGGCGATGGTGCAGAGCTTCGCCGCCTGCTCCTGGATCGCGGCGACCACCTTCGGGTGCTGATGGCCGATGTTGGTGTTGACCAGCTGCGAGGAGAAGTCCAGGTAGCGGTTGCCGTCGTAGTCCCAGAAGTACGAGCCCTCGGCGCCGGCCACCGCGAGGGGGTCGATCAGCGCCTGGGCGGACCACGAGTGGAAGACGTGCGCGCGGTCGGCGGCCTTGACGGCCTGGCCGGCGGCTGAGTCAGCGGTGGGGATGCTCATGCCGGTAAGGCTAGGGCCGCCCGCCCCCGAAGTGCAGTTTCATCCTGTCAGCCGGACGCACGACCCGCCGACAGGGTGCAAAGCGACAGGGCCCGGGTCGAAAAGACCCGGGCCCCTCGTCAGTTCGGACGATTCCCGACTAGATCGCGGTCATGACGTGCTTCACCCGGGTGTAGTCCTCGAAGCCGTACGACGACAGGTCCTTGCCGTAGCCGGACTTCTTGAAGCCGCCGTGCGGCATCTCGGCGACCAGCGGGATGTGGGTGTTGATCCAGACGCAGCCGAAGTCCAGGCGGCGGGACATCCGCATGGCGCGGGCGTGGTCCTTGGTCCACACCGAGGAGGCCAGCGCGAACTCGACGCCGTTGGCGTACTCGACGGCCTGGTCCTCGTCGGTGAACTTCTGCACGGTGATGACCGGGCCGAAGACCTCGTTCTGGATGATCTCGTCGTCCTGGAGCAGGCCGGAGACGACGGTCGGGGCGTAGAAGTAGCCCTTGTCGCCGACCTGGTGGCCGCCGGCCTCGACCTTGGCGTGGGCGGGCAGCCGCTCGATGAAGCCCGCCACCTGCTTCAGCTGGTTGGCGTTGTTCAGCGGGCCGTAGAGCACGTCCTCGTCGTCCACGCCGCCGGTCTTGGTCTCGGCCGCGGCCTTGGCCAGCGCCTCGACGAAGGCGTCGTGGATCGACTCGTGCACCAGCACGCGGGTGGCGGCGGTGCAGTCCTGGCCGGCGTTGAAGTAGCCCGCCACCGAGATGCCCTCGACGGCCTCGGCGATGTCGGCGTCCTCGAAGACCACGACCGGGGCCTTGCCGCCCAGCTCCAGGTGGACGCGCTTGACGTCTTTGGAGGCCGACTCGGCGACCTGGATGCCGGCCCGGACCGAACCGGTGATGGAGGCCATCGCCGGGGTCCTGTGCTCGACCATCAGCTTGCCGGTCTCGCGGTCGCCGCAGATGACGTTGAAGACGCCGGCCGGCAGGTCCAGCTCCTTGAGCACGCCGCCGATGATCTCGGCCAGCAGCACGGTGGAGGCCGGGGTGGTGTCCGAGGGCTTCAGCACGACGGCGTTGCCGGCCGCGATGGCCGGGGCGAACTTCCAGACCGCCATCATCATCGGGTAGTTCCACGGCGCGACCTGGGCACAGACGCCGACCGGCTCGCGGCGGATGATCGAGGTCATCCCGTCCATGTACTCACCGGCGGCCTTGCCCTCCAGCAGGCGGGCGGCACCGGCGAAGAAGCGGATCTGGTCCACCATCGGGCCGATCTCCTCGGAGAGGGTCAGCGCGCGCGGCTTGCCGGTGTTGCGCACCTCGGCGTCGACGATCTCGTCGGCCCGGGTCTCGATCGCGTCGGCGATCTTGAGCAGCAGCTTCTGCCGGGTGCTCGGGGTGGCATCGCGCCAGATCGGGAACGCGGCGGCCGCCGAGGCCATGGCGGCGTCCACGTCAGCGGCACCGGACAGCGGCGACGTCGCGTACACCTCGCCGGTGGTCGGGTCGACGATGTCGAGCGTGCGGCCGTCGGCCGCGTCGACGAACTCACCGTTGATGTAGTTGCGCAGCGTGCGAAGGTCGCTCACGGGTCTCTCCTCGGTCTGGGCCTGCGGCATTGCAGATTCCGGCGCCATGGTACGTCGGCGGATCCGGCCTACGAAGGGTGCCGAGTGGCCGGGCCCGGAGCGGCACCGTCCACTGGTGGCGGAATGCGCGCCGCCCTGCGGGGGCTCGCGCGTACCGTGCCAGGGTAGCCGCAACACTGCCGGGATCGACAGGTGCTGCCCGCTCACACGATGAAATCCGCATGCGTTTTCCCGGAGCGCGACGAAATCAGCAGTTTCCACGCTTGCGAACAGAGGAACGATCAGGCACAGTGGCCGCGTGGCCAACCGCGACCGGAACGCCAGCGTTCCCCTCGACGCCGCCTCCAAGGCGATCATCGAGCAGCTCCAGGAGGACGGGCGCCGCCCGTACGCCGCCATCGGCAAGGCCGTCGGCCTGTCCGAGGCAGCCGTACGTCAGCGCGTGCAGAAGCTGCTCGACCAAGGCGTGATGCAGATCGTCGCCGTCACGGACCCGCTCACCGTCGGCTTCACCCGCCAGGCGATGGTCGGCATCCGGGTCGAGGGCGACATCGAGCCCGTCGCCGACGCGCTGGCCGCCCTCGACGAGGTCGACTACGTCGTCTGCACCGCAGGCTCGTTCGATCTGCTGGCCGAACTGGTCTGCGAGGACGACGAACACCTGCTCGAAATGATCAACAAGCGCATCCGCGCGCTTCCCGGCGTGCGGAGCACCGAGAGCTTCGTTTACCTGAAGCTCCGGAAACAGACCTACACCTGGGGCACCCGATGACAGCCGACCCGGCGCAGAAGGACCTTTCCAAGACCGCCTACGACCACCTGTGGATGCACTTCACCCGCATGTCGTCGTACGAGAACTCCCCCGTGCCGACCATCGTCAAGGGCGAGGGCACCTACGTCTGGGACGACAAGGGCCGCAAGTACCTCGACGGCCTGGCCGGCCTGTTCGTCGTCCAGGCCGGTCACGGCCGCGAGGAGCTCGCCGAGGCCGCCGCCAAGCAGGCCAAGGAGCTCGCCTTCTTCCCGGTGTGGAGCTACGCCCACCCGAAGGCCGTCGAGCTGGCCGAGCGACTGGCCCACTACGCCCCGGGCGACCTGAACAAGGTCTTCTTCTCCACCGGTGGCGGCGAGGCCGTCGAGACCGCCTGGAAGCTCGCCAAGCAGTACTTCAAGCTGACCGGCAAGCCGACCAAGTACAAGGTCATCTCGCGTGCCGTCGCCTACCACGGCACGCCGCAGGGCGCGCTGTCCATCACCGGCCTGCCGGGCCTGAAGGCCCCGTTCGAGCCGCTGGTGCCGGGCACCCACAAGGCCCCGAACACCAACATCTACCGCGCCCCGGCCTTCCTGGCCGGCCCCGACGGCACGGTCGACCCCGAGGCCTACGGCCGCTGGTGCGCCGACGAGATCGAGGTGGCCATCCTCAACGAGGGCGCCGAGACCGTCGCCGCCGTCTTCGTCGAGCCGGTGCAGAACGCCGGCGGCTGCTTCCCGCCGCCGCCCGGGTACTTCCAGCGCCTGCGCGAGATCTGCGACCGCCACGACGTGCTGCTGGTCTCGGACGAGGTCATCTGCGCCTTCGGCCGCCTCGGCACCATGTTCGGCGCCGACAAGTTCGGCTACCAGCCCGACATGATCACCTGCGCCAAGGGCATGACCTCGGGCTACTCCCCGATCGGCGCCACCATCATCTCGGACCGCCTCGCCGAGCCGTTCTACAAGGGTGACAACACCTTCCTGCACGGCTACACCTTCGGTGGGCACCCGGTCTCCTCCGCGGTGGCGCTGGCCAACCTCGACATCTTCGAGCGCGAGGGCCTCAACCAGCACGTGCTCGACAACGAGGCCGCGTTCCTGGGCACCCTGAACAAGCTGCGCGACCTGCCGATCGTCGGCGACGTCCGCGGCAACGGGTACTTCTACGGCATCGAGCTCGTGAAGGACAAGGTCACCAAGGAGTCGTTCAACGACGACGAGGTCGAGCGCGTGCTCTACGGCTTCCTGTCGAAGGCCCTCTTCGACAACGGCCTGTACTGCCGCGCCGACGACCGTGGCGACCCGGTCGTCCAGCTGGCCCCGCCGCTGATCTCCGACCAGTCGACCTTCGACGAGATCGAGCAGATCCTGCGGACCAGCCTCACCGACGCGTGGGCGAAGATCTGACCTCCTGAGCCTTCTTCCCCACCCTCCGCCGAAGGGCGGTCCCGCTCCCGCGGGGCCGCCCTTCGGCGTTCACACCACCGGCACGGAACATCACAGTCGTACGACCAAACATGCCTGAATGCGGGTGATTTGCCCGTGATGGCCCAGAGCGCCGCAACCGCGACCGGCCCCGGTCGTTCTAATCTGACGACTGTCATATCCCTGCGGCCACCCAGGATGGAACCTCATGTCAGCGGCACCGCCTGACAACGACGTGCTGTGGGCCCGAGGGATCGTCAAGTCCCACTCCGGCACCCCCGCCCTGCGCGGCATCTCCATCGGCGTCCGCGAGGGCGAGGTGCTCGCCGTCACCGGCCCCCGCGGCTGCGGCAAGAGCACCCTGCTCGGCTGCCTCTCCGCCCAGCTCCCGGTCGACGAGGGCGAGGTCTGGTTCAACAGCGCCCCCGTCCACACCCTCGGCCGGGCCGGCCGCGAACGCCTCCGCCGCGACCGCTTCGGCTTCGTCGGCTCCGAGCCGCACCTGGTGCCCGAACTGACCGCCCGCGAGAACGTCGCCCTGCCGCTGCTGCTCGCCGGCGCCGGCAACAAGGCCGCCTACACCGCCGCCGACGAATGGCTGGAACGCCTCGACGTCGGCGAGATCGCCCGGCAGCGCCCCGACCGGCTGGTCCAGAGCCAGCGCCAGCGGATCGCCGTGGCCCGCGCCCTCGCCCCGCTGCCACCCGTCGTCTTCGCCGACGACCCCACCGCCCCGCTGCACCGCGAGGCCGCCGACCAGGTCCTGCGGATACTGACCAGCGCGGCCCGCTCGCACCAGCTCACCCTCGTCCTGGCCACCCACGACCCCGAGCTCGTCCGGTTCGCGGACCGCGCCGTCGCCCTCGTCGACGGACGGCTCACCGCACCCGCCGCCCCCGTCCCGCGCGGCACCGCCGCCCCCGGCACGGCCGGTGCCTCCGCCGTCACGGCCACCCGCCGCTGACGAAGCCGGGAGCGTGTCCTGTGGGTCCTCGCCGCTGAAAGAGTCGACGTGTTCTACCTCCGTCTGGCCCGGGGCTACCGGGTGCCCGACCTCGGCCGCTGGCTGCTCACCGCACTGGCGGCCGCCGTCGTCGCCGCCTTCCTGCTGCGCTCCCTCGGCCGGGCGCTGAGCGACCCGCTCGGCGGCGCCGACGCCCTGGTGCGACTGCTCTGGTGCCTGCCCCCGCTCGCCGCCGTCGCCTGGTTCGCCGCCGTCGCCGCCCGCTCGGTGCCCGCCCGGCGTCCCGAGCGGATGGCCGGCCTCACCGCCGCCGGGGCCGGCTCCCGCCGGATCCGCACCCTGATCGCCGGCGAGGTCGCCCTCGCCTGCACCCTCGGCAGCGTGCTCACCCTGCTGGTCTTCCTGGTGCTGCGCAACGACATCGCCGGGCCCTCGCTCGCCCCCGACCTCGGCATGGGCGTGCCGCTGCCAGCCGCCGCGCCGGTCACCCTGCTCGCCCTGGTCCCGCTCACCGCGGGCCTCGCCGCCGGCTGCGCGGTGCCCGTCGCCGAAACCCTGCCCGGCGGCCGCACCCACGGCCGGACCGACTTCGGCCCGCTGCGGATCGCCGTACCGGTCGGACTGGTCGTCATCGGCGCCGCACTCGAACTCATCGCGCTGCGCCCCGGCGCCCCCGCCGACGGCCGTCCGATCCACCTGCCGGCCGGACTCGGCAGCACCAGCACCGCCGCCCTCGGCGGCTGGACCGCCAGTGCGCTCGGCCTCGCCCTGCTCACCGGCCCGCTGCTCGCCTGGACCGGGCGGCTGCTCGCCCTCGGCCGGCCCACCCCACTGCGACTGCTGGCCGGACGCGGCCTCACCGCCCAGGCCCGCCGGCTCGGCCCGCCACTGGCCGTCCTCACCCTGGTCGTCGCCCTGGTGCTGACCACCGTCCGCTACTGGATCGGCACCCCCGACAGCGCCGACGCGCTGCCCGCCGTCGAGGCCTGCCTGGTGCTCGGCTGCGCGGCCGCCGCGGTGATCGCCCGGCTCGCCGAGGTCCGCACCGACCGACGGGAGATCACCGACGCGCTGCTGCGCCTCGGTGCCTCCCCCCGGCTGCTGTTCGGCGCGGTCGCGCTGCGCACCCTCGCGGTGGGCACCACCCTGCTGCTGACCGGCGGGGCGACCGCCGCACTGGCGGCCGCCGGGCTGCGCTAGCTCCCGCTCGGTTCCTCAGCCCGCCGGTCCCTCAGCCCGCCGCTTCCTCAGCCCGCCGCGGCGAGCTGGCCGCAGGCGCCGTCGATCTCCTGGCCGCGGGTGTCCCGGACGGTCGTCGGCACGCCGTGCGACTGCAGCCGGCGGACGAACTCGCGCTCGTCCTCGGGCCGGGAGGCGGTCCACTTGGAACCAGGGGTCGGGTTCAGCGGGATCAGGTTGACGTGCACCCGGTGGTTCTTGATCAGTCGGCCGAGCAGGTCGGCGCGCCACGCCTGGTCGTTGATGTCCTTGATCAACGCGTACTCGATGGAGATCCGGCGACCGGACTTCTCCGCGTAGTTCCAGGCCGCGTCCAGCACCTCGGCGACCTTCCACCGGGTGTTCACCGGGACCAGTTCGTCGCGCAGCTCGTCGTCCGGAGCGTGCAGCGACAGCGCCAGCCGGCAGCTGAGACCCTCGTCGGCCAGCCGGTTCATCGCCGGGACGAGACCGACCGTGGAAACGGTGACGCCGCGCTGGGACAGACCGAAGCCGTCCGGCGCCGGGTCGGTCAGCCGGCGGATCGCGGCCAGCACCCGGTTGTAGTTGGCCAGCGGCTCGCCCATGCCCATGAAGACCACGTTGGACAGCCGCGCCTCGCCGCCCGGGATCTCACCGGCCTTGAGCGCGCGCATCCCGGCGGCGATCTGCTCGACGATCTCGCCGGTGGACAGGTTGCGGGTCAGCCCCGCCTGGCCGGTGGCGCAGAACGGGCAGTTCATGCCGCAGCCGGCCTGCGAACTGATGCACATGGTGACCCGGTCCGGGTAGCGCATCAGCACCGACTCGACGAGCGTGCCGTCGAACAGCTTCCACAGCGTCTTGCGGGTGGCGTCGTCGTCACAGGACACGTGCCGCACCACCGACATCAGCTCGGGCAGCAGGCTCTCGGTGAGCTTCTCCCGGCTGGCGGCGGGGATGTCCGTCCAGCTCGCCGGGTCGTTCGACATCCGGCCGAAGTAGTGGTTGGAGAGCTGCTTGGCGCGGAACGGCTGCTCGCCCAGCTCGGCGACGGCCTCCTTGCGCTCGGCGGGGCTCAGGTCGGCGAGGTGTCGCGGGGGCTTGGCGCCGCGCGGCGCGACAAAGGTGAGTTCTCCGGGCTTAGGCATGGTTGTTCCAGTGTCGCAGACGCGCGAGGGCCCCGGACGCCTGGCGTCCGGGGCCCGTGCTCGGATCCGCGGGTCAGCTTCCGACGAAGGCCGCCAGCAGCAGCCAGACCACCGGAGCGGTCGGCAGCAGCGAGTCCAGCCGGTCCATGATCCCGCCGTGGCCGGGCAGCAGGGTGCCCATGTCCTTGATCCCGAGGTCGCGCTTGATCATCGACTCGCCCAGGTCGCCCAGGGTCGCGGTGACCGCGGCACAGCCGCCCAGGATCAGGCCCTGCCACCAGCTGCCGCCGTCGATGATCAGCTGCATCAGCAGGGCGCCCGCCAGCATCGACAGGCCGATACCGCCGGCCAGGCCCTCGCGGGTCTTGCCGGGGCTGATCGTCGGGGCCAGCTTGGTCCTGCCGAACTTGTAGCCCACCGCGTAGGCACCGGTGTCGCTGCAGATCGTGACGATCAGGAAGAGCACGATCCGTTGGGGGCCGTCGTCGGCCGCCAGCATCATCGCCACGAAGGTCGCCAGGAACGGCACGTAGAAGGCGGTGAACACACCCGCCGTTATGTCGCGCAGGTAGTTCTCCGGTGGCGCGGCCATCCGCCAGACCATCACCGCCAGCCCGGTCAGCGCGAGCGAGGCCGCGGCCCACTGGACGCCGGCCCAGTAGCCGGTGGCGACCATCGCGATGCCGCCCACCACCAGCGGGATCAGCGGCACCTTGATCTGCTTGCGCTCGGCGAGCCGGCTGGTCAGCTCCCAGCTGCCGACCGCGACCGCGGCCATCACGACGAACAGGAACAGCGCCTTGACCACGAACAGCGTGGCGACGATCACCACGCCGAGGCCCACCCCCACGCCTATGGCGGCTTGGAGGTTACGGCCACCGCGCTGCTTGCGCGGCTCCGGCTGCGGGGCGGGCTGGGCGGCCACGGGTGTCTCCTGCCCTGGATGGGACGACGGCACGAAGGGGGGCTGCCCGGCCGCCCAGTGGCTCTGCGGCGGCGCGGGATGCACCGGAGCCCCCGGGTACGGCCGGGCGCCGTGGCCGGGGGCGGGGGTGACGTCGTCGGATATCGCGCGCAGCACGACCGTCTCCGTCACTCCGGGCGGCGCCGTCTCGGGCTGCTCGTCCCGGAACAGCGGGCCGCCCATCCGACCGGGCTCCCGGGCCTGATCCGTACCGGGGTCGGCGGGCGCGCCGGGGGCGGTCGGCCGACCGTGCGCCGGGTGCCGGCCGGGGGCCGGGTACTGACCCGGGTACTGCCCGGGGGCCGGGTACCCGCCGGGCGCCGCCGACGCGCCCTGGGCCGGGCCGTGGTCGGGCGCGCCGGGGTGCGGGCCGGGATCGGCCGGTACGGGAGGCATGACCTGAGTCTCCTCCGCGTCGCCGCCCCAGTACACCGGAGGCTGCTGCGAGTGATCCGAACGGAGGGCCCGGTCGCCCGGCACGTCCTGGTGGGCGGCCCGGTCGCCGGGGCGCCCGGGGAAGGGCTGCGCCTGGTCCGGCGCGCCGGGAACGGGCCGACCGGGAGCCGGCCGGCCCTGCTCCGGCGCCGGGTGCTCGCCGTACCCCGGCGCCGGACTGGCCGGCGGCCGGGGTGCCTGCGGCTGCGGCGCCGGACGATAGGGCTGGAACTGCTGGTCGGACGGGCCCCAGTAGCCAGGGGCGTCAGGGGCGTCGTTCATCAGACCTCGAGCAGCTCGGCTTCCTTGTGCTTCAGCAGCTCGTCGACCTGGGTCACGTACTTGGCCGTGGTGTCGTCGAGCTCCTTCTCGGCGCGGCGGCCGTCGTCCTCGCCGACCTCGCCGTCCTTGACCAGCTTGTCGATGGCGTCCTTGGCCTTGCGGCGCACCGAACGGATCGAGACCTTGGCGTCCTCGCCCTTGGTGCGGGCGATCTTGATGAACTCGCGCCGGCGCTCCTCGGTCAGCTCCGGCAGCACCACCCGGATGATGGAGCCGTCGTTCGACGGGTTGACACCCAGGTCGGAGTCGCGGATCGCCTGCTCGATGGCCTTCAGAGCGGTCTTGTCGAACGGCGAGACGACCGCCATCCGGGGCTCCGGCACCGAGAACGAGGCCAGCTGGTTGATCGGCGTCACGGCGCCGTAGTACTCGGCGACGATCTTGGCGAACATCGCCGGGTGGGCCCGGCCGGTGCGGATGGCCGCGAGGTCGTCCTTGGCGACGACGACGGCCTTCTCCATCTTCTCCTCGGCCTCGAGGAGGGTCTCTTCGATCACTGTGGTCTCCCTGTCCGGTTCATCTGCTGTTGTCCCGACCGGCGTCGGCATCGGGGCCGGTCGCGGCGGACGCCGCCCCGCACGGCTGGTTGCTGCTCAGGCCCGGACAGAATCCTGGCTGATGAGTGTGCCGATCTTCTCACTCTTCACCGCACGCGCGATATTGCCCTCCGCCAGCAGTTCGAAGACCAGCATCGGGAGGTTGTTGTCCTTGCACAGCGTGATCGCGGTGAGGTCGGCGACCTTGAGGTCGCGCGCGATGACCTCGGAGTACTCCAGCGCGTCGAACTTCACCGCGTCCGGGTTGGTCCGGGGGTCGGAGTCGTAGACGCCGTCCACGCCGTTCTTGCCCATCAGCAGGACGTCGGCGTGGATCTCCAGGGCGCGCTGGACGGCCGTGGTGTCGGTGGAGAAGTACGGCATGCCCATACCGGCGCCGAAGATCACCACCCGGCCCTTCTCCAGGTGCCGGACGGCCCGCAGCGGCAGGTACGGCTCGGCGACCTGGCCCATGGTGATGGCGGTCTGGACCCGGGTCTCGATGCCCTCCTTGACCAGGAAGTCCTGCAGCGCCAGGCAGTTCATGACGGTGCCGAGCATGCCCATGTAGTCGGAACGGGCCCGGTCCATGCCGCGGACCTGCAGCTCGGCGCCCCGGAAGAAGTTGCCGCCGCCGATGACCACCGCGACCTCGGTACCGGCGCGGACGACCGTGGCGATCTCACGGGCGATCGCGTGCACGACGTCCGGGTCGACGCCGAGCCCGCCACCACCGGCGAAGGCTTCACCGGACAGCTTGAGCAGCACCCGGCGGCGCGAGCCCGCCTTGGGGTCCTGCGCGGTCTCCTGCGTCTCCTGCATGGACTTCTCCTTTATTGCACCTGCTGGCTCACAGGCCTGGGCGTGCGGGTGCCCGGTCTGCGTGTACACGAGAGGAGGCCACTGCCGCGGGAACCGGTTCGGTGTCCTGCACGGCAATGGCCTCCTCGTCGTTCATGGTGCCGACACGGCCCGCCCATGGACGGTTGGCGCTGGGTGAGCCCGTTCGGCGTTCCGCCCGCCCTGGTCAGCGGGCGGGGGCGGTTCCCAGCCTAAAGGGGCCGGGGACCAGGTGGAACGTGGCTCAGGCGCCGACGCGGAAGCGGGCGAAGCGCTTGAGGGCGACGCCGTTCTCCTCGAGGACCTTGGCGACGGTCTTCTTGTTGTCCTTCGCGAAGGCCTGCTCCAGGACGGAGTTCTCCTTCACGAAGCCGGTGACGCGGCCCTCGACGATCTTCGGCAGGGCGGCCTCCGGCTTGCCCTCCTCGCGAGCGGTGGCCTCGGCGACGCGGCGCTCGTTCTCGAGGTCCTCGGCCGGGATGTCCTCGCGGGACAGGAACTTCGGCGCGAAAGCGGCGATGTGCTGCGCGACGTCCTTGGCGACCTCGGCGTTCTCCTTGTCCAGCTCGACCAGGACGCCGACGGCCGGCGGCAGGTCAGGGCTGGTCTTGTGCAGGTAGACCGCGACGAAGCCGTCACCGTCGAACTGGGCGAAGCGACGGAAGACGATCTTCTCGCCCAGGGTCGCGTTGGCCTCGTCGACGAACTGCTGAACGGTCTTGCCGGCCTCGATCTCGGAAGCCAGGGCGGCGTCCAGGTCGGCCGGGGCGGTCTTGGCGACGTGGGCGGCGATCGCGTCGGCGACCTCGACGAACTTCTCGCCCTTGGCGACGAAGTCGGTCTCGCAGTTCAGCTCGACCAGAACGCCGGACTTCTTGTCCTCGGCGATCAGCGCGGCGACGGCGCCGTTGGAGGCGTCACGGCCCTCGCGCTTGGCAACACCCTTCTGGCCCTTGATGCGAAGGAGCTCGACGGCCTTCTCGACGTTGCCCTCGGCCTCGTCCAGGGCCTTCTTGCAGTCCATCATGCCGGCGCCGGTGAGCTCACGGAGCTTCTTGACGTCCGCGGCGGTGAAGTTCGCCATGGTGTGAATCTCTTCTCGCGTCTCGCGTGTCTGCGTGGGGATGCGCCGGGACCGATGGTTCGGTCCCGGCGCGGGAGAGAGGGGCACCTGCCGGTGTCGTACCGGCGGGTGCCCCTCACCCTTGGTACGTCAGGCCTGCTCGGCCGGAGCGTCGGCGGCGGGGGCCTCCTCGGCCGGAGCCTCGACGGTGGGGGCCTCAGCGGCCGGGGCCTCAGCGGCGGCGGGGGCCTCCTCGGCCTTCTTCTCGCCCTCGATGAGGTCCTTCTCCCAGTCGGCCAGCGGCTGGTCGGCGCCCGGCTCGGCCTTGGTGTCGCCCTTGGCGACACCGGCGCGGGACTTCAGGCCCTCGGCGACGGCGTCGGCGATCACGCGGGTCAGCAGGGTGACGGAGCGGATCGCGTCGTCGTTGCCCGGGATCTTGTAGTCGACCTCGTCCGGGTCACAGTTGGTGTCGAGGATGGCGACGACCGGGATGTTGAGCTTCCGGGCCTCGCCGACCGCGATGTGCTCCTTCTTGGTGTCCACGATCCAGACGGCGCTGGGAACGCGCTGCATGTCGCGGATACCGCCGAGGGTCTTCTCCAGCTTGTCGTGCTCGCGCTGGAGGACCAGGAGCTCCTTCTTGGTGAGGCCGGAGCCGGCCACGTCCGAGAAGTCCAGCTCGCCGAGCTCCTTCAGGCGCTGCAGACGCTTGTAGACGGTCGAGAAGTTGGTCAGCATGCCGCCGAGCCAGCGCTGGTTCACGTAGGGCATGCCCACGCGGGTGGCCTGCTCGGCGATGGCCTCCTGGGCCTGCTTCTTCGTGCCGACGAAGAGGACGCTGCCGCCGTGGGCAACGGTCTCCTTGATGAACTCGAAGGCGCGGTCGATGTAGTTCAGCGACTGCAGCAGGTCGATGATGTAGATGCCGTTGCGCTCGGTGATGATGAAGCGCTTCATCTTCGGGTTCCAGCGGCGGGTCTGGTGACCGAAGTGGACGCCGCTCTCCAGCAGCTCCCGCATCGTGACGACGGCCATTGCCGTGCTCCTCAGGTGTTACGGCCCGACTGTGGCGGTCCCTCGGGGGTTCCCCTCGGGTGAAGTGCCTACGGCCGGGTCAGTCTCGGTTGTCCGTGGCGGCCAGGTGACAGCCACGCCTGACGCCCCGATCGTGCCGAGCCGCTTCCACCCGTTCGGTCCGGGGACCGGTCGGGCTCGGCGGACCGAGCGGCACTCGCACCTGGCGGGGCCGCGGAAGAACCGCGTCCGACCGCCGGTGGCGGGGCGTGCGAAGTCGACCCGGTGGACCGGGTCGCGTGTGAAGTGTACGGGAAGCGTCGAGCAGCGAGCCACTTCGCGGGCGCGCGAGGGCCTGCGGACGGGCTGCGGAGGAGCAGGCCACGAGCGGCCGACGGTCCGTGGACGGTCTGGGAGGCCGGCGGGCAGGAGCCCTGGGGAACGGCTTCGGCGGACGGGGCCGCTGCGGACGGAGGACGGGTGCCGACTGCTCGGCCCACTGCCCGCCGAACGGTCCTCGTATGCCGTTTGTACACCGGATGGCGGCGCCCGTACACCCGTCCGGGGGATGGCGGTCGGAGTGAGGGGTGGTTTGTCCACAGGCATCCGGATGTGGGTGGTGCGGGAGTGGGGGCACGGCCAGCCTCGGGGCATGACTGGACGCCGTGGGGTTCGAGGGATGGTCACGGGGGTGGCGCTGGCGGCGCTGCTCGCCCTGGTGGGGGTTGCGGGTGCGCGGGAAGTGCCGAGGGTCGAGTGGGCGGCTGGTGCGGTGGGGGCAGCGGAGGCCCTGGCGGGGGCTCCGGCGGGCGGCGTACCGGGTGGAGGTGGCGCCGGCGGTGATTCCGGCGGTGATTCCGGTTGGGGTGTGGCGCGGGCCTGGCCGGTGGGCGGGCCGGGCGGGTTGCTGGGGCGGTTCGAGCCACCGGCGAAACCGTGGGCGGCCGGGCACCGGGGAGTGGACCTCGCCGCCGCACCCGGGACGGATGTGCGGGCGGTTGCCGCCGGCGTGATCGCCTTCTCCGGGCTGGTCGCGGGGCGCCCGGTGGTGACCGTCAGCCATCCGGGATCCGGGACTCCCCCGCTGCGGACCACCTACCTGCCCGTCCTCGGCAACCTCCCGGTCGGCACCGCGGTGGCCGCCGGGCAGGTGATCGGGCAGCTCGCCCCGGAGGGGCGGCACTGCGGCACTCGGGACTGCCTGCACTGGGGGCTGCTGCGTGGCGGCCGATACCTCGATCCGCTGGCCCTGCTCGGCACGGGCCGGGCACGCCTGCTGCCGCTGACCAGGACGGGGCGCGCGGACGGGGCGGACGGAACGACCCGGGGGCAGGGCAGCGGACCGGGCGGGAGTTCGACGGCGGTTCGGGCGGTGGTTACGGTGGCTCAGGTGCGGTCGAGACCGCGCAGCGCCAGGGCGACGGCGGCATCGGCGACCGCCTCGGGGGACTCGACCGGGCAGCCGGCCCGGTCCCCGGCAGCGAACTGCTCGGCCCGGCGGACGGCCGCCTCCACGATCCCCTGCAGCAGCGCCGCGGCGAGCCGGGGCTGTTCGTGGCCGAGGTCCTCCAGGGCCCGGACGACCAGACCGGCGAGCCGGCTGTGCGCCGCACGGATGCGCTCACGCGCGGCCTCGTCCAGTTCCAGTGCCGAGATGGCCATGACCGCGCGGTGCCTGGGGTCGCCGGCCAGCACCAGCTGACCGCGGACGTACGCCTCGATCCGCCCGGCGGCGGTGTCGCAGCTCGCCATCCCGGCTTCGATCTCGGCCGCCCAGAGCGGGAAGTCCGCCTCGCACAGCGCCTCCACCACGGCGGCGCGGGAGCGGAAGTACTCGTAGACGGAGGAACGCGCCAGCCCGGTGCGGGCCGCGAGCGCGGAAAAGGTCAGGGCCTCCATGCCACCCTCGGTGAGCAGGATGCGGGCAGCATCCAGGAGGGCTGCCCGCTGCAGCTGGCGATGCTCGGCCACCGTGGCCGCTCGGATCTTCGGCACGCTCCCACTGTACGGAGCCCTACCTACGGCCGGTACAGCGCCGCGCATCCGGGCGCGGGGGGCGGGCCCGGCGGGCGGCTCCGGCGTTCGCTACCGGACGTCCGAGAGCTTGGCGCGCAACTGGAGGACGGACTTGGTGTGGATTTGGCTCACCCGGCTCTCCGTGACCCCCAGCACCTGTCCGATCTCGGCGAGGGTGAGCCCCTCGTAGTAGTAGAGCGTCACCACGGTCTTCTCCCGCTCGGGGAGGGTGTTGACCGCCTGGGCCAGCAGTCTGCGCAGCTCGCGGTCCTCGGCCACCTCGACCGGGTCGTCCGCGCCGTGGTCCTCCAGGGTGTCCACCAGGCTCAGCCGGTCGCCGCCCTCCCCCACCGGGTGCAGCAGTTCGTCCAGCGCCACCACGTTGGCGAGTGACAGCTGGCTGAAGATCGCGTGCAGGTCCTCGATCGCGATGCCCATCTCGGCCGCGACCTCGGGGTCGTGCGGCGTCCGGCGCAGCCGGGCCTCCAACGTCGCGTAGGTCCGTTCGACGGCCTTCGCCTTCTGGCGCACCGAGCGGGGGATCCAGTCCAGGGCGCGCAGCTCGTCGATGATCGCGCCGCGGATGCGGCTGATCGCGTAGGTCTCGAACTTGATGGCACGCTCGATGTCGAACTTCTCGATCGCGTCGATCAGCCCGAAGACCCCGGAGGAGACGAAGTCGGCCTGCTCGACGTTGGAGGGCAGACCGACCCCGACCCGACCCGCCACGTACTTGACGAGTGGTGAGTAATGCAGGATCAGCTGCTCGCGCAGCCGTTGGTCGCCGGTCTCCTTGTACGAGCGCCAGAGCTCTTCGAGCGCGCTGCGCCCCGGGGCGCCGCCCTCCCGCCCGTCCGCGCCCTCCCCCGCGCCCATCCGTTCGCGACGGGGCCGGGACACGGGTGGGGACGTGGCGTCCGGCGCGGGGGCGCTCAAAGGCAACCGGGGGGCGCGGTCGACGGCCGCGCCCCCCGGCGCGTCCGCCTCGCCCACCGCCCCGGTGGTGTGGGCCGGCTGGGCCGGCTCGGTGGTGTGGAGCGTGTCGGTGCTGTGGGCCGTGTCGGCACCCTTGGTCGTGTCAGCGTCCCTGGTCGTGTCCGCGGGCTGGCCCGGCACCACCGTCGGCCGGCCGCCCTGACGCGACAGGCCCCCCATCGTCCCCGCCGCTTTGGGCGGGAACTCGGTCACGGTGCGCCGCTCGGTCCGCGGCCCTCCCGAGGACCGAGCGCCACCGGTCACTCTGTGTCCGGGAATGTGTGTGGGCATACGTTGGTCTGCGCCGTTCTGCCGAGTCATGTGCTGATAGGGAAGGCATGTGGAGCGTAGCGTGACCGACTCACTGCAAAGCGCTACCGCCACTCGGTCGTCCCCCGATCCGGTGGCGTTCACTCACCGGATCCGGGCACACGAGCGGAAGAACCGGATCAGCAGGTCAGCCGGACCGTGCCCGCTCGCCTCCCCCGGGCGCACCCGTGTTCGTCCTTCCGCCGCTCACCTCCTCCGCACCGCTCGCCAGTGCGCCCCGTGCCGCTCCACGAAGCCGAGCGACACCAACTCGTAGAGCCGCTGCAGGACTTCGTCCGGCGGGAGACCGGACTGGCGGGCCAGCCGCTCGACCGGAGCGCCCTCCGCCGTGGCCGGCACGGCCTCCAGCACCCGGGCCACCGGTGGCTCCAGCAAGTCCCTCGGCAGGACCGGACCGCTGCGCTGCGGGGCCAAGTCCTCCCCGATCGCGCCGACCAGTTCGGTGATCTCGGCCGCGTCGGTGACCAGCGTGGCGCCGCCGCTGCGGATCAGGGCGTGCACCCCGGCGGAGAGCTCCGAGGTGACGGGGCCGGCGACGCCCATGGTGTGGCGGTTGAGGTCCCGCGCTCGCCTGGCCGTGCTCAGGGCTCCGCTGCGCACGGCCGCCTCGACCACCACGGTGCCCCGGGTCAGCGCCGCGATGACCCGGTTGCGGAGCACGAAGCGGAAGCGGTTCGGGTGTTCTCCGGGCGGGAGTTCACTGACCAGCAGGCCCTGGACACCGATCCGCCGGATCAGTTCGGCGTTCCCCTTCGGGTAGGCCACGTCAACTCCGCAGGCCAGCACGGCGACGGTCATCCCGCCGACGGCCAGCGCCCCTCGGTGGGCCGCGGCGTCGATCCCGTACGCGGCTCCGGAGACCACGACCCAGCCGCGCTCGGCCAGTTGGGCCGAGAGCTCACCCGCGACATGGGCGCCGTAGGCCGTGCAAGCCCGCGAGCCCACCACCGCCACCGAGCGGAGGGCGAGCAGCCGCAGTGACCCGGTGCCGGTGGTCCACAGCCCGATCGGGCGTCCGTCGCCCAGGTCGTCCAGTTGACTGGGCCATTCCGTGTCCCCCGGAATGATGAAGCGCCCACCGATGTCCCGTACCCGTTTCAGGTCGTTCGCCGGGTCGAGGCCCGGGAGTCGCGCCTGGTAGGCGGCCAACCGGGCGGCGTCCAGCCCGGGATGGTCGGGGACATCGCCCTCCCGGATCGCCCGGACCACCTCCACGGCGGGGAGTTGGCCGAGCCAGCGACCGACCACCGCGTCGCCCGGTTCGCTGAGCCGGTTGAGCAGGGCCCGGGCGTGGCGCTCCGCTTCGAGCCCGGCCGGCGGACCGGCCTCGGCCGTTCGCGGTGCTCGGGGTGCTTGGGGTGCTTGAGGTGCTCGGGGTGCTTGGAGGTGTCCCAACAGCTGGTTCATACCGCCTCCTCCTTGTTCGCCGGGGGCTCCTTCGGTGTGTCGGGCCAGTCGTCCTCCGGGCCGGTCCTGCGCTGCGCCGGGATGACCCCGGCCCGGCCGTAGCCGCGTTCGGGCAGCGGGAGCCCCTGCTCGACCCCGGTGCGCAGGACCAGGGCGGTGCGCACGTCCCGCTGCTCCGGCCGGTCGCGGCCGGCGAGGTCGGCGACCGTCCAGGCGACCCGGAGCACCCGGTCCAGACCGCGGGCGGTCAGCAGACCGCGCTCCAGCTGACGGGCGACGTCGTTGAGCGCACCGGGCCCGAGCTGCCACCGGGTCCGCAGTTCGTGGCCGGGCACCTCCGCGTTGGTCCGCCACGGGGTGTGCGCCAGCCGGGCCGCGGCCCGCTCCCGCGCGGCCAGCACCCGGGCCGCGACGGTCTCGGTGCTCTCGGCGGTGGTGTCCCGCTCCATCAGCTCGATCCTGGTCACCGGGGCGACCTGGACCTGGAGGTCGACCCGGTCCAGCAGCGGCCCGGAGAGCCGCCCCTGGTACCGGCTGACCATGGCCGGGGTGCACTCGCAACCCTCGCCCCGCCGTGAGTACCGGCCGCACGGACAGGGGTTGGCGGCCAGACAGAGGAGGAACCGGGCCGGGAGCCGGAGCGATCCGGCCGAGCGGGCGATCACCACCTCGCCCGACTCCAGCGGCTGACGCAGCGCGTCGAGCACCCGCACCGGGAACTCCGGCGCCTCATCGAGGAAGAGCACTCCCCGGTGGGCGAGGGACACCGCCCCCGGTCTCGGCAGACCGCTGCCGCCACCGACGATCGCGGGCATCGTGGTGGAGTGGTGCGGGGCGCAGTAGGGCGCGGTGTCGATCAGTGGACGCCCGACCGGGAGCAGGCCGGCCACCGAGTGGACGGCGGTGACCTCCAGCGACTCCTGTTGGGTCAGCGGCGGGAGAAGTGAGGGCAGCCGCTCCGCCAGCATCGTCTTGCCCGCGCCCGGCGGCCCCTTGAGGTAGAGGTGGTGTCCTCCGGCCGCGGCGATCTCCAGGGCTCGCCGGGCCTCGTACTGACCGGCCACGTCGGCCATGTCGAACCGCAGGGCCCGGTCGTCGGACAGGCCCCGGACGCTCGCGCTCGGCAGCATCAGGCCGGCCATCAGCGGATCCGGTCGACCGCCGATCGGCTCGGGCGGCTCCTCCGGTGGCGTCGCCCCGGTCAGGACGGCGACCAGCTGGCGCAGGCTGCGGACCCCGAGCACCGTCACCCCCGGGACGAGCGAGGCCTCGGGCGCCGTCTGCTCGGCGACCACCACTCGTTCGTACCCGGCTTCGGCAGCGGCCAGCACCGACGGCAGCACCCCGCGGACCGGCCGCACCCGGCCGTCCAGCCCGAGCTCGCCGATGAGCAGCAGGTCGGCGATGGAGGACGGGTCGAGCCGTTCGGCGGCGGCCAGCACGGCGCAGGCCACCGCGAGGTCGAAGCCGCTGCCGCTCTTGGGCACCGAGGCGGGGCTGAGCCCGACGGTCAGCTTGCGCTGGGGCCAGGCCTCCCCGCTGTTGCAGACTGCGGCGCGGACCCGGTCGCGGGCCTCGGTGAGTGCCTTGTCGGGCAGGCCGACCAGGGTGAACGCGGCCACCCCGGGCTCCAGATCGGCCTGGACCTCGACGATCACCCCGTCGACCCCGACCAGCGCGACGGAACAGGTACGGGCGAAGGCCATCTCAGAGCACCCCCCGCAGGTGGTCGACCAGGGCCGCACCCCGCGCCCGGTTGACCACGGCGACCAGGTCGATCCGCACCCCGCCCGGTGGGGCGGGCGGCCACTGCGGATCGGACGGCCCGGGGTCGTACCCGGGCCCGGCCAGCCGGGCGAAGTGCCCGGGCCAGCGTTCGGCCAGCCAGCGCTCCGCCAGCCGCTGCAGCCGGGCGGCCTTGACCCGGTCGATGGCCTCGCTGGGCTGCTGGAAGCCCCGCTCGGAGCGGGTCTTCACCTCGCAGACCGCGACGGTGTCGCCGTCCAGGGCGACGATGTCCAGCTCGCCCTCGACGCAGCGCCAGTTGCGGTCGAGGATGCGGAGCCCGGCCTCCGCGAGGTGACGGGCGGCGACCCGCTCCCCGTAGCGGCCGAGCCCGCTCCTGGTGGTGCGGTCCTGGTCCGCCCGGTCGTCCGCCTCGTTCTCGGCCGCGTTCGGTACGGCCTGGTCCTGCACGATGGTGTTCTGCATGGTGACCACCTCCGCCGAGGAGGCTGCACCACCGCGCAAGCCGAAGCCGGGAATTACCGGTTGCCTGTGGATAACCCGGGCCTGGGGACAACTCCTGTCACCCGCAGGAGTGAGAAGCCCTCGTCACGCGAAATTCGGCTGGACAACGCGGGACGGAGTCGTCCAACGTCAGTTCCCGAAGCCGGACTCGTCCGAGGGCAGCTCCAGATCGCTCTTCGCGAGTTCCTCGATGTTCACGTCCTTGAAGGTCAGCACCCGGACCTTACGGACGAACCGGGCCGGCCGGTACATGTCCCAGACCCACGCATCCGCCATCGACACCTCGAAGAACACCTCGCCCTGGACCGAGTGCACCTGCAGCTCGTAGTCGTTGGTGAGGTAGAAACGTCGCTCGGTCTCGATCACGTACTTGAACAGGCCGACGACGTCCCGGTACTCCCGGTAGAGCTTGAGCTCCATCTCGGTCTCGTACTTCTCGAGATCTTCGGCACTCATCCAGGCGTCCCCTCAACTTGTCACGTCCACCCATTGTGGACCACCGCACCCACGCTCAGAGCCGTACCGGATCGACCGGCGGGCCCTCTGCCAGCAGTCGTCCCAGGAAGCCCGCCAGCCCGACCGGATAGACCGTGTCGGCGGTCCCCCGCAGTTCCTCGACCGTCCACCAGCGCGCCGCGAGCAGCTGGGCGTGTTCGTCCTCGCCCATGCCCGAGTGGTCCAGATCCGTCTCCGCGGTCCGGGCCAGGTGGAACCACTGCTCCTGCTCGTAGCGCTGTCCCTGAAAGGAGAACGACACCGTGCCGTACGCCACCAAGGGCCCCAGGTCCACACCCCGCAAGCCGGTCTCCTCCGCGAGCTCCCGCTCGGCGGCCTCCCGCACGTCCTCCCCCGGCTCCAAGCCGCCGCCGGGCGTGAACCACCACGTCTCGTCGGGGACCGCGGGGTCGGCCCCCCGGAAGAGGAGGATGCGGTCCTGCCCGTCCAGCAGCAGGATCCGCGCCGCCCTGCGACGCTGTGCAGTCATGGCAGCGCTCCACGCTCCTTCCGTTCGCATCGATGGCGCTACCGATCCTGCCACCCGGCGCGTCCGTCCGGGGCGATGTTCGGCAGAGCGGCCCGGCCCGCGACGGCCGCGCTCAGGAGCTGCGCTCCCGGCGGAACCGACGCGCCAGTCCCGTGACCCCGCCCACCGCCGAGGTCACGACGATCAGCGCCGCGCCCGCAACGCTGGCGTAGGCGGCCGGCTCCAGCGGTCCCGGGTCCGCGGCCCTCGGGCCCGCGAAACCGTCGAAGGCCGCGGTCCGGTGCAGCAGGCCGGTCCGCCCGGAGGGCAGCAGAGTGGCCTCGACCCTGGCCTCGACCGCGGTGGCCGGGACGGTCCCGCCGTCGACCTCCAAATGGGTGCGGGAGTCGAGCGAGCCGACCCGGTTGTCGCCGAGCAGGAACAGCCGGCCCTGCGGCACGGTCACGCTGAACGACTCGCCCTGGCGGCCCTGGGTCGCGAGGTACGGCTCGTCCACCGGTTGTCCGTTGACCGTCAGCCGGTGGTCGTCCGCGGTGGTGGCGACGGTGTCACCGCCGACCGCGACGACCCGCTTGACCATGAGCTCCCCGCCCCAGGCCTGGTCGCGGAAGACCACCACGTCGCCCCGGCCGATGGCGCCGCCGTCGACCTTGCGGGCGAGCACGGTGTCGCCGACCTGGAGCGTCGGGTGCATCGAGGCGGTGGGGATCTTGTACGGCCGGTAGTCGACCGCGATCAGGGCGAAACCGCCGATCATCATCAGCAGCCCGAGCGCGAGCGCGACGCCCTGCAGCACCGCGGCGGGCCTACGGCCGGGACGGGTGGGCGCGTCCGGCTGGCCGGCCGACTGTTCCACGACACTGCTCATCGAAACCGTCCACCTCTGGCCGACCGGAGAACACCACTGGCACGCCGGTGGCTCGGACGCGAACGCCGACGGGCCGTGGCACGTCCGAGCAGATTACTCGTCGGTACCACGGCCCGCGCAAGGGTCGGGGAGGAGCTGGTAGAGCTCAGGACTCCTTCCGGTGCTCCGTCCGGGCCCGCACCCGGCGCACCAGCGGAAGCAGGACGACAGCCCCCACCGCACCGGCCACGGGGGGCGCGACCGGCAAGGCCGCCGCCAGACCCTTCTGGTCGAAGGTGTCCGGCACCGGGAGCGTGGACCAGTGGCTGACCGGCCAGGCCACCACGAAGGCGCGCCCGATCACGTTGTCCACCGGCACGGTGCCACCGCCCGGCTGGTCCATGTGGAAACGGGAGTCGAGCGAGTCGGCGCGGTGGTCGCCCATCACCCAGATCCGGCCGTTGGGCACCTTCACCGGGCCGAAGGGCTGCGTCCCGCAAGGGGTGTTGCCCGGGTAGATGTACGGCTCGTTGAGCGCGACACCGTTGACCTTGACCGGCCCGTCGTCCTTGCACTCGACGGTGTCACCGCCGACCGCGATGACCCGCTTGATCAGGTCCTTCTCGTTGGCGGAGGGCATCAGCCCGACGAAGCTGAGCACGTCCTGCACCCCGCGGACGAAGGAGTTGCTGCTCTGCTGGGTCGGCTCGTCGTTGAGCCAGCCGCCCGGGTCGTGGAACACCACCACGTCTCCGCGCTCGGGCTCGGATCCGAACCAGGGGGTCAGCTTGTCCACCAGGACGCGGTCGCCGACCTGCAGCGTGTTCTGCATCGACTCGGACGGAATGGAGAACGCCTGGACGAAGAAGGTCTTGATCACCAGCGCGAGGATCAGCGCGATGCCGATCAGGATCGGCAACTCCTTCAGGAAGGAGCGCTGCTTGCGCGGCTTGGCCGGCGCCTCCGACTCCGACTCGTCCGCCGACCCGCTCTCCGGCCGCGGGGGCTCCGCGGGGCCGTCCGACCCGGTGCCGTTCTCATCTGCGGTCTGGGCCGCCGTGTCCTCGACCGCGGCGGAGGGCGCCGAGGACTCGGCGGACCGGCTCACCCGTCCGCCCGGGCCCTCGGGTTCCCCGGCACCTGAGCGGGCACCGATCACCAAATCCCCCACAACGTCTCCTCCCTGCTGTGCGGACGCCTGCGCGCCCGCGCTCAGAGTGCCGCACAGCGGGCACCACGCTCACCACGACCATGAACGCATCAGGGTTGCCCACAGTGGACTCCCCTGACACCAACACGACCTCGGCACACGGCCGGAACCGCTCCCGGCCGCACCTGCACTTCTCTATCACTCCAAGGCATCCGGCTCGCGGTTCCACACGCACTGTCCGTCCGTTCAGGGACCGCGGCGGCTCACTCCGGAGGCCGCCTCGACCGGCGAACGACGAGCGGAAGGATGCCCAACACACCCATAACGAGCGGAGGTTCCATGGGAACCGGCCCAACGCCCATCGATTCCGGCGCAGTTCTGGCGACCTCCGGGGTCGCGGCAAGAGCGGAGAGTGAACCCGGTTCATCGAGTTGATGGAAGCGGCCCAGTGGCCAGGCGATCACGAAGGCGCGACCGACCACATCGGTCAGCGGGACGGTGCCCTGGCCCGGATTGCCCATGTGGAAGCGGGAGTCGGCGGAGACGTCGCGGTGGTCCCCCATCACCCACAGCCGCCCCTTCGGCACCGTCACCTTGAACGGCTGCCGCGACGGCGGGTTGCCCGCCGCGAGGTACGGCTCCTCCACCGGGTGGCCGTTGACGCTGAGCCGCCCCTGCGCGTCACAGCACTCGACGGTGTCCCCGCCGACACCGATCACGCGCTTGATCAGGTCCTGCTCGTTGTCGGACGGCAGCAGTCCGACGAAGGTCAGCACCTGCTTGGCCGGGCCCAGTACCGGACCGTCGTCGGACGGCTTGCGATCGTTCTCCAGCCAGCCGCCCGGGTCCTTGAACACCACCACGTCGCCGCGCTGCGGCTCACTGCCGAACCAGGGGGTCAACTTGTCCACCAGCACCCGGTCCCCGACCTGGATGGTCTGCTCCATCGAGCCCGAGGGGATCACGAACACCTGGATCAGGAAGGTCTTCATCACCAGCGCCACCAACAGGGCCACCAGGATGATCAGCGGGAACTCGCGCAGCAGCGAACGCTTGCGCCGACGCGCCGCGCGTCGGGCGCTGCGGCGTCGATCGGCGCGGCCGCGGACCGGTACGGCCGGGTCGGCCCCGGCGTGGGCAGCCTCGCCCCCGCCCGGCTCCGGGGCCGGGCGGTCGGCGACCCGTCCCCTACCCCTGCTCCCCATGACCGTCCGTCCCCCCGATCGCGGCGAAGGCCGCGGGCCGGTCCAGGCTGGTCAGGCGCGAGAACGGGTAGATCACCCAGTCGGCCCGGCCGATCACTCTGTCCTCGGGCACGAAGCCCCCGCCGGGCTCGCCGAGGTGGTCGCGCGAGTCCCGGGAGGCGCTGCGGTGGTCGCCCAGCACGAACAGCTTGCCGCGCGGCACCAGGATGTCGAAGGGCACGTCGGACGGCTGGTCGCCCGGGTCCAGGTAGGCGGTCTCCTCCACTGGCACGCCGTTGACGGTGAGCGGGGCACCCGGACCGGTGCTCCGCACCCGGTCCCCGGCGACGCCGATCACGCGTTTGACGTAGACCGTGTCCCCGGCCGGGGCCAGCCCGAGGTCCCGGCCGGCCGAGCGCAGACTGTCCCAGAACCCCGGCGGCTCGGCCGACTCGGGGAGGAAGGAGCCCGTCCCGTCGAAGACCACGACGTCGCCCCGCTGGGGGTGGCTACCGAAGGCGTAGGCGAGTTGGTTGGCGATCAACCGGTCGCCGGGCCGCAGGGTGTTCTCCATCGAGCCGGAGGGCACCGTGAACGGACGGGCCACGAACGCGTTCACCAGGAGCAGGGCCGCCAGGCAGATGCCGACCAACAACAGCAGGTCCCGCGAACGCGGTCGCCCGGGTTCCTCGTCGTCGGCCTCCTCGTCGGCCTCGCCGTCGGCCGCGTCCTCGCCCGCGTGCGCCGTCTCGGCCCGGCCCTGGCCCGGGTCCTGGCCGCTGCTGTCGGCACCGCTCTCGGCGTCGCCCTGGCCACTGCCCGAGCCCTGGTCGAAGCCCCGGCCCTGGTCGAAGCCCCGGCTCTGGCCCGCATCGCCGGCCGGAACCGGCACCGCCCCCGGCACCTCCCCCGCCCCCGTTCCCGCCCCCGGCACAGAAACGACCGCGGACCGCGACAGCGAGTCCGCACCGGTGGGTGCGGGACTGCTGTCGCGGTCCGCGGGTGGTTCGTGCGTGCTCATCGGGCGCTGAGCTTACCTTGCGGCAGCCCGGCCCCTCGGAGCGATCCGGTCCCCCGGCGCGGCCGGGGGTCCGTGGATCAGCGGTCGCGCTTCTCCTTGATCTTCGCGGCCTTGCCGCGGAGGTCACGCAGGTAGTACAGCTTGGCGCGGCGAACCGCACCGCGGGTCACGACCTCGATCTTCTCGACGACCGGGGTGTGCACCGGGAAGGTGCGCTCCACGCCGACGTTGAAGCTGACCTTGCGGACGGTGAAGGTCTCACCGACGCCGGCGCCGTGGCGACGGATGACGACGCCCTGGAAGACCTGGACACGGGAGCGGTTGCCCTCGATGACCCGGACGTGAACCTTCAGGGTGTCACCGGCGCGGAAGGCCGGGATGTCGGTGCGCAGCGAGGCCGCGTCGACAGCAGCGAGCTTGTTGCTCATGTTGCTCTCCATCGCAGGCGCCACGGGCCGCCTACGGAAGTTCGTCACAATGGGGTGAGCTGCGGGCCGCATCGGCTGGCGGCGATCCCCCCGTGGCGAGGGCGCCGGTCCATGTGTTCCCTACGGAAGGGAACCAGCGACAGACAGCAGCGGCCTATTCTTCCACATCACCGGGTGCGGACCGAAATCGGCCCAGCTCCTCGTCCCAGGCCAGGCCCAGGACGCTGAGCGCGGCCCGGTCCTTCTTGTCGAAGGCGCCGGCCTGCCAGCGCCCGACCAGGTCGGGCCGGTTGGCCAGGGTGCGGGCGAAGGCCTGCTCCCGCCGCCACCGGGCGATCTTGCCGTGGTTGCCGCTGAGCAGCACGTCCGGCACGGTCCGGCCGCGCCACTCGGCGGGCTTGGTGTAGACCGGGCCCTCCAGCAGGTCGGCCATCGCACCGGGGGCGAAGGAGTCGTCCCGGTGGGACTCGGCGTTGCCGAGCACGCCGGGCAGCAGCCGGGCGATGGCCTCGACCATCACCAGCACCGCGACCTCGCCGCCGGCCAGCACGTAGTCGCCGATCGAGGCCTCGACCACCGGCATGCGGGTGGCCGCTTCCTCGATGACCCGGCGGTCGATGCCCTCGTACCGCGCGGGGGTGAACGCCAGCCAGGGGCGGCCCGCCAGTTCCTGGGCCAGCTCCTGGGTGAACGGGCGCCCGCTCGGGGTCGGCACGACCAGCGTGGGCACCTCGCCCGCGGGCCCGCCGGCCACCACCGCGTCCAGCGCCTCGCCCCACGGCTCGGGCTTCATCACCATGCCGGGGCCGCCGCCGTACGGGCTGTCGTCGACCGTGCGGTGCACGTCGTGGGTCCATTCCCGCAGGTCGTGGAGGTGCACGTCCAGCTGGCCGCGGGCCCGGGCCTTGCCGACCAGCGAGATGTTCAGTGGTTCCAGGTACTCGGGGAAGATCGAGACGACGTCGATCCGCATCCCCGACTGAGCGCCCTGAACTCCCTGAGCAGCCCGAACAGCGTCCCGGTCGGCCTCCTGGGCTGAATCCTGGGCTGAATCCTGGACGGCGTCCCGGGGAGTCTGCTCGACACTCACTCCGACTCCTCCGGCTCCTCCGAAGCGCCGCCGGCGACGTCGGCCTCCCCGAGGTCGATCAGCCCGGGCGGCGGGGTGATCACGGCCCGCTGGTTCTCCAGGTCGATGGTCGGCACGATCTGGCTGACGAAGGGCACCAGCACCTCCGTGCCGTCGGCCTTCTCCACCATGAGCAGGTCCTGGTACGGCAGGTGGAGGACCTCGGTCAGCTCGCCGACCCGGGTGCCGTCGACCAGCACCACGTCGAGGCCGACCAGCTGGTGGTCGTAGTACTCCTCCGGGTCGTCCGGGCGCTCCTCCGGGTCGACCTCGGAGATGAGCAGGGTGCCCCGCAGCGCCTCGGCCGCGTTGCGGTCCTTGACGCCGGCGAAGCGCAGCAGCAGTCGGCCGCTGTGCACCCGGCCGGACTCGATGGTCAGGGGCCCGGCCGAGGCCGGGTCGGTGAGCAGGACGGCACCGGGGCCGAGCCGGAGTTCCGGCTCGTCGGTGCGGACCTCGACACTGACGTCCCCCCTGATGCCGTGGGCGCGGCCGATCCTGCCGACGACGAGCTGCACGGTGATCGTTCTCCTGGGGTTGCTGAGCGAGAAGGCAAAGACAGATGGGCGGGGACGGACGGGACGCACGCGGCCGGAGCCGACGGGTGCAGGCCTACCGACCGGGCCGCGGATGCGAAAAAGGCCGACCGGGACGACATGCGTCCCGGTCGGCCTCAAGCCTGACGGCTGAACGAGCAGCAGCGTCAGCGAATGCTGTCCACGTCGACCAGGTCGACCCGAACGTTGCGACCGCCAAGGGCGCCGACCACGGTGCGCAGTGCGCGCGCCGTGCGGCCGCCCCGGCCGATCACCTTGCCGAGGTCATCGGGGTGCACCCGCACCTCGATGGTGTTACCCCGACGCAGGTTGCGCGAGCGCACCTGCACCTCGTCGGGGTGCTCGACGATGCCCTTCACCAAATGGTCGAGGGCGTCCTCGATCACGATCAGGCCTCGGCGGCGGCGTCGGCCTCAGCCTCGGCCTTGTCCGACTTCTTGGCCTTCGGGGTGATGGCGACACCGGTGGTGGCGTCCTCGAAGCCGGCGACGGCCTTCGCGAACAGGTGCGAGAAGTCCTCGACCTTGGGCTCGGCGACCTTCAGCGGCTCCGGAGCCGGCAGGCCCTTGAACTTCTGCCAGTCGCCGGTCAGCTTGAGGATGGCGAGGACCGGCTCGGTCGGCTGGGCGCCGACGGACAGCCAGTACTGGGCGCGGTCGCCGTCGACCTCGATCTTCGAGGGGTTGTAGGTCGGCTGGTAGATGCCGATCTCCTCGATCGCGCGACCGTCACGCTTGGTGCGGGCGTCGGCGACGACGATGCGGTAGTGCGGGGAGCGAATCTTGCCGAGACGCTTGAGCTTGATCTTGACTGCCACGGGAGTGGGTTCTCCTGGTGTTGACGTGGGTGAGCGGCCCTGCCGTCCGCGTGGGGTTGCGGGGCGGGCCGTTCAAGGGACACGCCAGCCGTAGGAGAGAGGGGTCCTGCTCGGCTGCCGAGTACTCAGCTGTCCATTCTGCCATACCGGCGCGAAGGGTCTTCACCCGGCCGTCGCGGCCGGCACTCGCCGATGCCCGGCGGACAGGGCCACGCCCGGCAGACAGCGCCCGGCGAACGGCACCCGGCAGAGCGCCTCGCGAACGGCATCCAGCGGACAGCGCCCGGCAGACAGCGCTCGGCGAACGGCGCCAGGACAGGCGCCGCGGGTGGAGGCTCAGGGCTCGACCGGGAGCCCCCGCTCCCGGTCAGCCCACAGACTCACCGATGTCACCGATGTCACCGTCGCCGATCACCCCGGCCGCGCCGACTGCCCGCACAGTCGCCGACCGGTCCCGGCTCCGGGTTATGCGATCTTGAACGGTTGCTGGCACGCACCGCAGACGATGGACGCCTGGGCGAGCACCGACGGCACCACCCGGACGTTGCGACCGCAGCCGCAGACCGCCTTGACCCGGACGCCGCCCCCGGAGGAGCCGTGCCGGGCGGCCGGGCCGCGGAAGGCGCGGTTGGTGCCGTCGCCGGCCACCGCTTCCTGGTGCGCACCGAGGGCGCGGTCCAGGCGCTCGATGGTCTCGGCGTACCGCTCCTGCGTCTCCTTGAGCATGGTCACCTGGGAGAAGCCGCTACTGGCGTGCGGTTCGACCGGGTGCGCCAGGCCCAGCTCGGAGGCGAGCATCAGGAAGCGCCGGTTGTGGTAGCGGCCGGCGCGCGAGGTGTCCCGGATGTCCCGGGCCGCGGCCAGACCGTGGGCAGCCTCGTGGAGGAGCCGCTCGAAACCGAGCCGCGTGCCACAGGCCGAGGAGGACTCGCCGATCAGCGCCTCGGGAGAGGCCAGATCGGGAAGGTCCTGGTGGTAGGCCTGGATGTCACTCCAGGCGGCGGCCAGTTCGGCCGCGAGGACGAGGGGCTGTGTCGTGCTCACGCTAGACCAACGATGCAGAGTTGGCCGATGTTCCGCATGTTCCCGTTCTCCGGGAATTCCCAGGGAACTCCCAGGAATGCGCGACTGCGCGCGAATTGCGCGTTCCGGATCTGACGCAAGACCAACCCCCTGCCGGTTTCGGCCCGTCGCAACGTCGGCGGGCCTCGTGAATTCCACCCAGGAGGCGGGCTGTCGCCCCCAGGACGTACGGCCCGTGGACCCGCCGAAGTTGACAGGGCCACGGGCCGTACACCGTACCGCTATTCCGTTAATACCGGCAGTTGACCGGCCAGTAGGGATGTAGCCCACTCGGGCTCCTCCGGCAGAGTTACCGGATTCTTACCCATCCGCATTCCGGGCAAATGTCGCCGGTAACGGTCATTAGCTGCCGACGGCCGTCATCAGTACGCGCATCAGTATGCGCGACAGTACGCGTAGCAGTGCGTGCCGGTCCGCACATCAGTACGGTCAGTACGCGCGCGAGACGATCGCGATATTGCCGTCCTGGTCGTCCGTCTGCGGCACCGAGCCGTCGGCCGCGATGATGCAGCGCACCGTGACGCCCTGCTCGGACAGCTTGGCCTCGCCCTCCGGACCGAGGTCGGCCCAGGAGATCCGGCCCCAGCCGGTCGCGGCGGCCTCGACGGCCTCGTCGAGGGTCTTGACGTCGACGGTGCGGGCCTCGCGGCGCTCGCGGGACTGGCGCAGCAGCAGCGCCTGGTCCTCCTCCAGGATGCCCGGCAGCAGGGCGGCCAGGGCGTCGATGGAGACCGGCTCCTTGCCGCCGGGGATGCGGCGGGCCAGCATCGCGGTGCCGTTCTCCAGGTCGCGCGGACCGACCTCGATGCGCAGCGGAACGCCCTTGAGCTCCCAGTCGACGGCGCGGCGGCCGAACGGGGTGTCGGTGCGGTCGTCGACCACGATCCGGATGCCGGCGGCCTCCAGCTGGGCGCCGATCTCGCGGACCTTGGCGATGACCGCGTCGTCGCCCTTGATGGCCAGCACCACGGCCTGGACGGCGGCCAGGCGCGGGGGCACCCGCAGGCCGTTGTCGTCGCCGTGGGACATGATCAGGCCGCCGACCATACGGGTCGAGACGCCCCAGGAGGTCTGCCAGACGTACTCGCGCTCGGCGCCCTGCAGCTGGTAGGTGGTGTTGAACGCCTTGGCGAAGTTCTGGCCCAGCTCGTGGCTGGTGCCCAGCTGCAGCGCCTTGCCGTCGCCCATCATGCCCTCGAGGGTGAGGGTGTTGATGGCGCCGGCGAAGCGCTCCTTGGCGGTCTTGCGGCCGAGCACGACGTCGATGCCGAGCACGTTGGTCATGAAGTCGCCGTAGACCTGGGTGTGGATCATCGACGCGTACGCACGGGCGTCCTCGTAGGTGGCGTGGGCGGTGTGGCCCTCCTGCCAGAGGAACTCGGTGGTGCGCAGGAAGACGCGCGGGCGGAGCTCCCAACGGACCACGTTGGCCCACTGGTTGATCAGCAGGGGCAGGTCCCGGTGGCTCTGCACCCACTTGGAGAAGTACTCGTTGATGATGGTCTCGGAGGTGGGCCGGACGACGACCGGCTCCTCCAGCTGCTTGCCGCCGCCGTGGGTGACCACCGCGAGTTCGGGCGCGAAGCCCTCGACGTGCTCGGCTTCCTTGGTCAGGTACGACTGCGGGATGAACATCGGGAAGTAGGCGTTCTGCGCGCCCGCCTTCTTGATGCGCGCGTCCATCTCCTGCTGCATCCGCTCCCACAGGCCGTAGCCGTACGGTCGGATGACCATGGTGCCGCGCACCGGACCGTTGTCGGCCAGCTCGGCCTTGTTGATGAGGTCCTGGTACCAGCGCGGGAAGTCTTCCGCCTGAGGGGTGAGAACGGGTGCCTTAGCCATGGGCGGAATGGTACGGGGATCGGCCCCCTCACTTCGAATCGCCATCACACCCGCGGCAGGGGGAGGACACCCGCAGCCGTGGGACGCCGCCCGCAGGGGGGCGCACGACCGCGACACGCGCGCACCACCCTGCACCCCTCTGGACGCCGGGCCCGACCCGCTGTTCGCTGGAGTGGGGCGGGACTTTGGGGGAGCCATAGCAGCACACCGAAGGACCGGATGGGAGGCCGCGATGGCTTCAGCTCGGACGACCGGCACAACCGCACGACCGACGGGCGCACGACCGCACCACCCGCAGCAGGGGGCCGCCGGGCCCGCGCGGGCGCGCGACTGGGCGGAGATCCAGGAACGCATGCTGGTACCGCTCTACGAGGCGGTGTACGACCGTCTGGAGGTCGGCCCGGCGAGCAGCGTGCTGGGACTGGGCTGCCGGTCCGGACTGGCCCTGCTGCTCGCCGCCGGGCGGGGCGCCCAGGTCGCCGGGCAGGAGCCGCGGGACGAGCTGCGCGAACTGGCCCGGGACCGCCGGCTGCGGGTGTGTGCGGGGGCCCGGCCGGCCGCCGCTGTCCCCCGCTCGGCCCATTCGCTGGTAACGGTCTTCGACCAGCTGCCCGGCGCCGCCGAGCCCGGCCGGGTGGTCGCCGAGGCCGCCCGGCTGACCCTCCCGGGCGGGCACGTGGTGCTGGCCGCCTGGGGGCCGCCGGAGCGCTGCGAGAGCGCCCCGGTGCTGGACGTGGCCCGCCGGATGGCTGGGCGGACCACCGCGCGCGACCCGTTCGAACTGAGCGCGCCGGGTGCGCTGGAGGATCTGCTCGTCCCGGGCGGCCTGCGCCCGGCCGGCAGCGGCCGGGTGAGCTGCCCGTTCGCCTACCCGGACCTCGACAGCGCGGTGCGCGGGCTGCTCTCCACCGGGCTGTTCGAGGCGGCCGAGGAGTTCTCCGGCGGCGCGCTGGTGGCCAAGGAGCTGGAGGAGGTGCTGCAGCCGTACCTGCGCCCGGACGGCTCGGTCCGGATGGAGAACCTCTTCCGCTACCTGGTCGCCGAGCGGCCCCGCTGAGCCGCGACGGGAACCCCGAGCGGCCCCGCTGATCCACGACGGGAACCCCGCGCGGGACGGCTCCGCCGGCACACCGAAACCGGGGGCGCCCGCCATCACGGCGAGCGCCCCCGGCTTACCGGTTCACGCCTCCTCGTCGGAGGTCTTCCGCGGCACCCCCGCCGCCCGGTAGGCCGCCTCCTCGTCCAGCGTCTCCGCCTCCAGCAGTGCCGCCGCCAGCGCGTCCAGCCGGGGCCGCTGCTCGGTCAGGATGCGCACCGCGTCCTCGTAGCACTCGGCGACGATCCGCCGGGCCTCCTCGTCCACCGCGTCCAGCGTGGTGGGCGCCGCCGAGAGCCCGTACGCGCCCTGCGCGTCCGCGGGCACCGCGGTGAGCCGTCCGACCCGCTCGCTCATCCCCCAGCGCCCGGCCATCCCGCGGGCGATGTTGGTGACCTGCTCCAGGTCGCTCTCCGCGCCGGTGGTGATCACTCCGTAGACCACCTGCTCGGCCGCCATCCCGCCGAGCGCGCCGATGATCCGGCCGCGCAGGTAGGGCTCGGTGTACGAGTAGCGGTCGTTCTCCGGGGTGGAGAGGGTGACGCCGAGGGCCCGGCCGCGCGGCACGATAGTGATCTTGCGGACCGGGTCCGCGCCCGGCTGGAGCATGCCCAGCAGCGCGTGCCCGCTCTCGTGGTACGCCGTCCGCTCGCGCTCCTCCTGCGGCATCACCAGCGGCCGTACGGCGCCCAGTTGGACCTTCTCCAGGGCGTCCGAGAGGTCCCGCTCGTTGACCGCGTCCTGCTCCCGCTTGACGGCCAGCAGGGCGGCCTCGTTGACCAGGTTGGCGAGTTCGGCGCCGGTCATCCCGGGGGTGACCTTGGCCAGTTGGGTGAGGTCGGTGTCGCCGGCCAGCGGGACGGTCCGGGTGTGGATGCGCAGGATCGCCGCGCGCCCCTCCCGGTCCGGCGGGCTGACGGTGATCCGGCGGTCGAAGCGGCCGGGGCGCAGCAGCGCCGGGTCGAGCACGTCGGCCCGGTTGGTCGCGGCGATCACGATGACGCCCTCGGAGCCGGTGAAGCCGTCCATCTCGGTGAGGATCTGGTTGAGCGTCTGCTCGCGCTCGTCGTGCCCGCCCATGCCGCCGCCGGCGCCGCGCTGGCGGCCGATGGTGTCGATCTCGTCGATGAAGATGATCGCCGGGGCGACCTTGCGGGCCTCGGCGAAGAGTTCGCGGACCCGGCTGGCGCCGACGCCGACGATCATCTCGATGAACTCGGAGGCGGAGGCGGAGAAGAACGGCACGTCGGCCTCGCCGGCCACGGCCCGGGCCAGCAGGGTCTTGCCCGTCCCGGGCGGGCCGCTGAGCAGTACCCCGCGCGGCATCTTGGCGCCGAGCCTGCGGTAGCGCTCGGGGTTCTTCAGGTAGTCGACCACTTCGGTGAGTTCGGCCTCGACCTCGTCGATGCCGGCCACGTCGGCGAAGGTGGTGCGCTTGCCCTGGTCGGCGGTGACCGGCTTGGGCGGGGCCTTGCGGCCGAGCGGCCCGCCGCCGAGTCCGCCGGCCATCCGGCGGGCGAGCAGCACCCAGATGAAGATCAGCAGCAGCATCGGGGCGAGCGAGAGCAGCAGGTTGGTGAGGAAGCTGCGCTGCTGGACCGGCGAGGTGGCGGTGACCTCGACGCCCTGCTGCTGCAGGGTGGCCCACAGGTTGTCGCCCGCGAAGGAGGGGCGCTGGGTGTCGAACTCCGTGTAGTCGCCCTTGCCGCCGTCGGGTTTGGGCTGGGCGCTCTTGAGGGTGCCCTCGATCGCGTCGCCCTTGGAGTAGATCTTGGTGATGTTGCCCTTGTTCAGCTGGTTGTTGAACTCGGTGTAGGAGATCGTGGTGGCGCCCTCGTTGCCGAAGAACGACAGCAGCAGGTCGGAGATCAGGAACACCACGAGTGCGGTGAGGACGAGGCCCGCCCAGCCGCCGGGCATCCGGCGGCGGGGCGGCGACGGGGGCGGGGCGCCCTCGGACCGCCAGGGCTGGTCGGGGGTCTGGCGCGGCGGCACGGGTTCGGTCACCCACCGGACAATACGGACGGGCGCTCGGACGGGCCAACCGCAACGCCGCGCCCGACCGGCCGTACGGCCGCGCCCAGGCCCCGCAACCAGGCCCGCGACCAGACCCCCCGAGCGGGCCCGCGACCAAGTCCCCGACCAGGCCTCCGACCAGCGGTGATGACGTCCCGTCGGAAGCTACCCGGCGGAGCCCGGCCACTCCTCCGCGGTCAGCGCGAACCGCTCGTGGTCGCGCCAGTCCCCCTGCAGGAACAGCATCCGCGGGGTGAAGCCCTCGTGCCGGAAGCCCAGCCGCTTGGCCAGCGCGATCGAGCGCCCGTTCTCCGGCTGCACGTTGATCTCCAGCCGGTGCAGGCCCAGTCCGTCGGCCGACTGCGGGGCGAAGCAGCGGTCCAGGACCAGCCGCAGGCCCTCGGTCATCCGCCCGGTGCCGGCGAACGGCAGGTACGAGTCGTAACCCAGCGAGGCGTTGCAGAACCGGCCCATCACGATGTTGGCGACGTTCACCTTGCCGACCAGCCCGCCGGTGTCCCGGTCGACGACCAGGAACGTGCGCAGGCCCGCCCCCTGGCGCCCCAGCAGTTCCGGCAGGCCGTCCGGCTCGACCGGGTTCCACCGCCCGATGTGCTCGGCGGACCGTCGGACCGCCTCCGCGTACGCAACCTCGTCCTCGGCCCTCGGGGCCCTGATCGTCACTCGCATGCCGACATCATCGGACACGGCGGCGGCACGCCGTCCTCGAACACGGCAAGGCACCCGGGTACCGCCCCGGGCCCGGCCACGCGAACGGCCACGGACACGCGAACGGCCCGCCGCCCGGAGTGCACCGGACGGCGGGCCGAACAGGACGGCCGGGCCGAGGCCTACAGCATGTCCTTGAACTCCTTGGGCAGTTCGAAGTCGGCCGGGCCCTTGCCCGCGCCGAGGCCGAACGCACCGCCGTCGGCCGGGCCCTGGCCGCCGCCCGGACCGAGCGCGCGGCGCTCGGCGGCCGCGGCCTCCTCCTGCGCCCGCTTCAGCGGGTTGCCGCTCTTGCGCTTGCCCTTGGCCTGCGGGGCCTTCTTACCGGACTTCTTCGCGCCGCCGCCCATGCCCGGGATCCCCGGCATGCCGGGCATGCCCTTGCCGGAGGCCATCGCGGACATCATCTTGCGGGCGTCGAAGAACCGCTCGACCAGGTTCTTGACCTCGCCGACCTGGACGCCCGAGCCCTTGGCGATGCGGGCCCGGCGGGAGCCGTTGATCAGCTCCGGCTCGGCGCGCTCGGTCGGGGTCATCGACTTGATGATCGCGCCGACCCGGTTGACGTCCTTGTCGTCGATGTTGTTGATCTGCTCGCGGATCTGGCCCATGCCGGGCAGCATGCCGAGCAGCTTGGAGATCGAGCCCATCTTCTGGACCTGCTCCAGCTGGGACAGGAAGTCGTCCAGGGTGAAGGCCTTCGGACCGCCGCGCAGCTTGGCGGCGATCTTCTCGGCCTCCTCCTGCGAGAAGGTCTGCTCGGCCTTCTCGATCAGCGAGAGGACGTCGCCCATGCCCAGGATGCGCGAGGCCATCCGGTCCGGGTGGAAGGCGTCGAAGTCGTCGACCTTCTCGCCGTTGGAGGCGAACATGATCTGCCGGCCGGTGACGTGGGCGACCGACAGGGCGGCACCACCGCGGGCGTCGCCGTCGAGCTTGGAGAGCACGACACCGGTGAAGTCGACGCCGTCGAGGAAGGCCTGCGCGGTGGTGACCGCGTCCTGGCCGATCATCGCGTCGACGACGAACAGGACCTCGTCCGGGTTCACCGCGGCGCGGATGTCGGCGGCCTGCCGCATCAGCTCGGCGTCGATGCCCAGGCGGCCGGCGGTGTCGACGATGACGACGTCGTACTGCTTCTGCTTGGCGTACTCGATCGAGTCCTTGGCGACCTGCACCGGGTCGCCGACGCCGTTGCCCGGCTGCGGGCCGTAGAAGGCCACGCCGGCGCGGTCGGCGACCACCTGGAGCTGGTTGACCGCGTTGGGCCGCTGGAGGTCGCAGGCGACCAGCAGCGGGGTGTGCTTCTGGGACTTGAGCCAGTGGCCGAGCTTGCCCGCGAGGGTGGTCTTACCGGCACCCTGCAGACCGGCGAGCATGATGACCGTCGGGCCGCTCTTGGCGAACCGCACCCGGCGGGTCTCGCCACCGAGGATCGCGATGAGCTCCTCGTTGACGATCTTGATGATCTGCTGCGCCGGGTTCAGCGCGCCGGAGACCTCGACGCCGAGCGCCCGCTCCTTGACCTGCTTGATGAAGGCCCGGACGACCGGCAGCGCGACGTCCGCCTCCAGCAGCGCGATGCGGATCTCGCGGGCCGTGGCGTCGATGTCCGCCTCGCTCAGGCGGCCCTTGCCCCGGAGGTTCTTGAACGTCGCTGCGAGGCGATCGGAAAGAGTGTCGAACACGTCGGCGCGGGTCCTCTGCGGCATCGGTATCAGTACGGTCGTCGTCCCCCAGGGTATCCGGCCGCCCCGGGTACGGTCTCCACCCCCGTACGGAAGACCTCCCTCCCCCGTACGGCGGCCCCCTCAGCCCAGCGCCGCCCGGACCGCCGCCACCACCTCCCCGGCCCGCCCCGCGGTGAGCGGACGCCCCGCCGGATCGGTCAGGTAGAACGAGTCGACGGCCTCCGCTCCCAGCGTGGAGACGTGCGCGGTGCGCACCCGGACGCCCGCCCCGTCCAGCGCCCGCCCGATCCGGTGCAGCAGCCCGGGGGCGTCGTGCGCGCGGACCTCCAGCACGGTCGCGGTCGCCGAGGCCACCGCCGGCGCCACCGCGACCAGCGGCGGTGGCGTCGCTATGCCCCGGCGGCGCGGCGCGGCGGCGTCCCGCTCGGCGAGGCGGCGGGAGACGTCCAGCGAGCCGTCCAGCGCCCGGCGCAGGTCGGCGCGCAGCCGGGCCGCCTCCGGCAGCTCGCCGAACTCGGCGGCCACCCGCCAGGACAGCAGCAGCACCGGGCCCGCCCCGATCGGGTCCAGCTCGCGCAGGCCGGCGGAGCGGACGGTCAGCCGGTGCAGCGCGAGCACCCCGGCCACCGTGCCGAGCAGCCCGGGCCGGTCCGGGACGGCCAGGGTCAGCTCGACGCCCATCGGCTCGGTGCCCGGGTCCGCGCCCACGGCCTGGGCCAGCAGCGACAGCGCGGGGGCCCCGGTGCGGGCGGCCTCGACGGCGAGCCGCTCCTGCTCCGCGCTGGGCGCGCTCTCGGCGGGCGCGGCGCCGCCGCCGGCCAGCTGGGCGGCGACCCGGGTCACCAGGCCGTCCACCAGCGAGGCCCGCCAGGTGCTCCACGCCGCCGGGCCGGTGGCCAGCGCGTCCGCCTCGGTGAGCGCGTGCAGCAGTTCCAGCTCGGGCAGGGTGCCGACCGCCTTGGTGACCGCCTCGACGGTGGCCGGGTCGTCCGGGTCGCGCCGGGTCGCGGTGTCGACCAGGGTCAGGTGGTGGCGGACCAGCACCGCCAGGGTCTCGGTGTCCTCGGGAGGGAAGCCCATCCGGGTGGTCAGGTCACGGACGATCACCTCGCCGGCCTCGCTGTGGTCGCCGGGCCAGCCCTTGCCGATGTCGTGCAGCAGCGCGGCGACCAGCAGGAGGTCCGGCCGGGCCACCCGGCGGGTCATCGCGGCGGCCCGGACGGCCGTCTCGACCAGGTGCCGGTCCACCGTCCAGCGGTGCACCGCGTTGCGCTGCGGACGGCAGCGCACCCGCTCCCAGTCCGGCAGCAGCCTGGTCACCAGCCCCTCCGCCTCCAGCGCCTCCCACACCGGGACGGCCGCCTCCCCCGCCCCCAGCAGGGTCACCAGCTGCTCGCGCGCCTCGTCTGGCCAGGGCACCGGCAGCGGCCGGCACTCGGCGGCCAGCCGGCGCACCGTCGCGTACGAGACGGTCAGCCCGTTCTGGGCGGCGGCGGCCGCGGCGCGCAGTGGCAGCACCGGGTCGGCGGCCGGGCGGGCGGCCTGGGCGAGCACCGCCTCGCCGTCCTGCTCGACCACGCCCTCGGCGAGCGGGCGGCGCGCGACGGCGCCCCGGGCCACCGCGCCGGTGCCGCGCCCGGCACCGGTGAACGGGAAGCCCAGCCGGACGGCCCGGCGGCCCCGGCCGGAGCGGGCGGCGAGCACCCGGTCGACCGCCCGCCAGGTGACGTCGCTCGCGTAGGAGACGGTCCGGGCGGCCTCGTAGACCTGGCGCAGCAGGGTGTCGGCGTCCAGCACCCCGAGCCGCTCGGCGACCTGGTCCTGGTCCTGGAGGCTGAGCCGCTCGGTGGCCCGGCCGGTGGCCAGGTGCAGGGCGTCGCGGACGTCGGCGAGCCGCAGGGCCGCGGCGTCCAGGCCGTCGCGGGGGGCGTCGGCGAGCCAGGTCGCGGCGACGGCGTCGAGCGCGACCAGGTCGCGCAGGCCGCCACGGGCCTCCTTGAGGTCGGGCTCCAGCAGGAAGGACAGCTCGCCGTGCCGCTCGGCCCGTTCCCGGCCCAGTTCGCGCAGCTCGGGCAGGCGCACGGGGGCGCTCGCGCGCCAGTCGGTGAGCACCGCGGAGCGCAGCGCGGCGGTGAGCGCCGCGTCCCCGGCCAGGTGGCGGGCGTCCAGCAGGCCGAGCTGGGCCTTGAGGTCGGCGGCGGCCACCGCGCGGGCCTCGGCGGGGGTGCGCACCGAGTGGTCGAGACTGGCGCCCGCGTCCCAGACCGGGTACCAGATCCGCTCGGGCAGTTCGCGGGCGACCGGGCCGTCGTGCAGCAGCAGGACGTCCAGGTCGCTGCGCGGGGACAGCTCGCCCCGGCCGTAGCCGCCGACGGCGACCAGCGCGACGCCGGAGGCCGGGGCCCCGGCGGCGGCGAACAGCGCGGCCAGCCAGTCGTCGGTGAGCCGGGCGAGCGCGCGGCGGCGCGGGCGGCCGGTCGGTCCGGGCCGTTCCAGCAGCGCGGTCCGGGCCGCCACGTGGTCCAGGGGATCGGGGGAGCTGGTCTCGGTGGTCATGCGCGGGATCCCGTCCGTGTGGTGCGGGTGAGCCGTCGTACGGCTGAGCGGGGATGCGCCGAAGGGCGGGCCCGCCCCGGGCAGGGGCGGGTCCGCCGGATCGGTCAGTGCCTCACAGGGCGTCCGGGCCGCGTTCGCCGGTGCGGACCCGGACGGCGGTGTCGACCGGGATGCTCCACACCTTGCCGTCGCCGATCTTCCCGGTGCGGGCGGCCTTCACCAGGACGTCGATCAGCGCGTCGGCGTCCTCGTCCTCGACCAGGACCTCGATCCTGATCTTCGGCACCAGGTCGACGGTGTACTCGGCGCCCCGGTAGACCTCGGTGTGGCCGCGCTGGCGGCCGTAGCCGCTGGCCTCGGTGACGGTCAGGCCGTGGACCCCGAAGGCCTGCAGGGCGGCCTTCACCTCGTCCAGGCGGTACGGCTTGATCACGGCGGTGATGAGCTTCATCGGGCGTCGACCTCGGTCTTCTTGGCGGGCTGTTCGGCGGTCTTGTCGGCAGGCGTCCCGGCGGGCTTCCCGGCCTGCGCGGAGCCGGGGCCCGCGGACGGGAGCGCCCGGGCCAGGCCCGCCCCGACGGCACTGAAGTCGTAGGCGGACTCGGCGTGTTCGGCCTGGTCGATGCCGGCCACCTCGATCTCCTCGGCGACCCGGAAGCCGACCAGCTTGTCCACGGCCTTGGCCAGCAGCCAGGAGAGCACGAAGGAGTACGCCGCGACCACCGCCACGCCCATCGCCTGCTTGCCGAGCTGGCCCAGCCCACCGCCGTAGAACAGGCCCTTGGCGGTCTGGCCGACCCCGCCGGTGGCGAACAGGCCGATCAGCAGCGAGCCGATCGCGCCGCCCACCGCGTGCACGCCCACCACGTCGAGCGAGTCGTCGAAGCCCCAGCGGTACTTGAGCGAGACGGCGGCGGCGCAGACGGCGCCCGCGATCAGGCCGATAGCCACCGCGCCGAGCGGGCTGACCGAGCCGCAGGCCGGGGTGATCGCGACCAGTCCGGCCACCGCGCCGGAGGCGGCGCCCAGCGTGGTGAAGGCGCCGTGCCTGAGCTTCTCGAAGACCAGCCAGCCGATCAGCGCCGCACCGGTGGCGACCTGGGTGTTGACCATCGCCATCGCGGCCACGCCGTTGGCGGCCAGCGCCGAGCCCGCGTTGAAGCCGAACCAGCCGAACCACAGCAGCCCGGAGCCGAGCATCACCAGCGGCAGGCTGTGCGGGCGCATCGGGTCCTTCTTGAAGCCGACCCGCTTGCCCAGCACCAGGCAGAGCGCGAGGCCGGCGACGCCGGCGTTGATGTGCACGGCCGTTCCGCCGGCGAAGTCGATCACGCCGTTTCTGTCGCCCAGCCAGCCGCCGTTGCCGTTGTCCATGAAGAACACCCAGTGCGCGACCGGGAAGTAGACGACCGTCACCCAGAGCGCGATGAACAGGCCCCAGGCGGAGAACTTGGCCCGGTCCGCGACAGCGCCGCTGATCAGCGCCGGCGTGATGATCGCGAACATCAGCTGGAAGACCGCGAAGGCCGTGACCGGGATCGACCCGCTCAGTTCGTTCAGCCCGATGCCGCGCATCCCGAGGAAGTCCAGGTTGCCGATGAGTCCGGCGAAGGCGTCGGGCCCGAAGCTGAGCGAGTAGCCGTACAGGACCCACAGCACACTGACGATGCCGAGCGAGAGAAAGCTCATCGCCAGCATGTTCAGTGTGCTCTTGGCCCTGACCATGCCCCCGTAGAAGAAGGCCAGGCCCGGGGTCATCACCATGACCAGGGCCGCACTGATGAGCACGAAGGCGGTGTCGCCCGCGCTGAAGCCGTCCGGCATCGGCGTCTCCTCTGCGTCCAAGCCGCTCCGCCCCCGGGTACCTGTCCCGTGCCAACCCGGGGGTGTCGGCGATGACAGGAGAGTGCCGAAGGCTGGTTTCGGCCAGTGCGGTCGGTTGTTTCGCGGCCGTGACGCGTGCGACGCGCGGGTTACGGGCGCGTGAACCGCGGCCCTGTCGTTGGGCCGGATGGGTTACCGTGCCGCCGCACCGCACGGTCCGTGGCCGGGAAAGCCACCGACCGTGACGGCGGCGGCCGTCACGGTCGGTGGAGTCTCCGGCCGGGGTCCGCTCAGACCACCGAGACGAACTCCGGGATGTCCTGGACCACCCGCTCCTTGAGCCGGCTCACCGCGTCCACGCCCTTGAAGCGGGCGGCCGCGGCCTCCGTGGTCTTGCGGACCCGGGAGTTCAGCCGCTCCGAGCGCACCTTGGTGGCGATGTCCACCGCCTGCTCGGCGTACCGCGCCGCCTCCTCGGCCTCCTTCTGCAGCAGGTGCACGCTGGCCATGCCGATCAGGTTGAAGGCGTACGAGCGCACGTGGTCGTCGTCCTGGCGGAACAGGTCGACGGCGCGCCCCATCACCGGCGCGGACAGCGAGGCGTACAGCTGGGCGTTGTCCGAGTGGTAGGCGAGGTCGCGGTAGGAGTGGGCGTTCTCGGCGTTCAGCTCGGCCGGCGAGAAGAACTTCAGCCAGTCCGGGTCCCCGTCGCCCTCGCGGATGTCGGTGAAGGTGTCCTCGGCCAGCCGGATAGCCCGGGCGCAGCGGTTCACCTCGCCGATGGTGGCGTAGGCGCGCGCCTCCATCGCGAACAGCAGGGCCTGCTGCCGCGGGGTGGCGGAGTCCCGGCTGCCGTACTGGGCCAGGTGGATCAGCTCCAGGGCGTCCTCGCCCCGGTTGAGGTGAATCATCTGGCGGCTCATGTCGGTGAGGATCAGCGCGCCGAACGGGCGGTCGCCGGCCTCCTTGGCGGCGTGCAGGGCGAGCACGTAGTACTTCTGCGCGCTCGGGTGCATCCCGACGTCGTAGGACATCCAGCCGGCCAGGTGGGCGAGTTCGGCGGTGAGCCGGAACAGCCGCTTGGTGGTGTCCTCGTTGTACGTCTCCTGCAGCAGGTCGGTGACCTCGTGGAGTTGGCCGACCACGGCCTTGCGGCGCAGCCCGCCGCCGTTCTGGGCGTCCCACTGGCGGAACATGACCGTGGTCTGCTCCAGCAGTTGCAGCTCGGGCTCGGAGAGCCGGCCGGTGAACACCTCGCCGCCGTTGGCCGCGGTGAGGATCGGGGTGGGGATGCCGGTCGGGCCGGGGGTGAGCCAGCGCTGCATCGGCTCGATCAGCGCGGCGCCGGCGGTCAGCGCGAGCGAGGTGCCGAGGAAGCCCCGGCGGTTGAGCATCAGGTCGCTGCGGGAGTAGTCACTGATCAGCTGGACGGTCTGCGGGGCGCTCCACGGCAGGTCCACGCCGCCGCCGACGGTGGAGACCGGGATCGCGGCGCGCAGGCCGAGGTCCTCGATCGAGACCACCGAGCCGAAGCGCTCCGAGAACAGCTCGGACATGATCTTGGGGATCGGCTCGCGGGGCTGCTCGCCGTCGAGCCAGCGGCGCACCCGGGAGGTGTCGGTGGACACGTGGTGGGCGCCGATCTGCCGGGCCCGGCGGTTGACCTGCCGGGCCAACTCCCCCTTGGACCAGCCACTGCGAGCGAACCACGTGGTCAGCTTCTCGTTGGGTTGCTTCTCTGCCATGGGAACGTCCCCATCCCGCCCGGCCCCTGCGGGGCCCCCGATCGTGACCGCCCGACGGTTGCGGGCTCTTGCCAGACGTGCCGTGCCTGAGGTGTTGCCGTACCGCCTCGTCGTACTGGTGTGCCATCGTCGTGGACGGTCCGTCAGATCCCCAACTCCCGTTCCCCGACGGCCCGGAGCGGGAGCTCCGACGACGTCCGTGTGCTGAACGTAGTGCCCCGCGAGGTACCCGTGGGAGCGCCCCTGGCGAAACGCCACCTTTCGCCACCCCCAGGAGTGAACCGAACCCCGGGGGCACGCGCTTGACTAGGTGGTCGCGACGGTCCGGCATATGCGGGCCGCCAAGTCCCCCGGCCAACCCCGGAAGACTCCGCAATCCACCGCAGTCACAGGCGAGTTCACCACCCCCTCGGGACGGCAACCGCCTCGCGCACCTGACGATCCGGCATCGGCGCCACCCCCACAAGGCGGCGCCCGAAGCGCACCACCGCAACAGGCGCACGCCAAGCGCTGCGCGCCGCCACCGCACCACGCACCACGCACCGGACAATCAACACACAGTCACCATCCCGTAACCATCGGCAACGAGAACCTGTTGGGGGAGGCATGGACAACCTGTTCGGCGAACTTCGACTGGGGCACCTGCGGCTGGCACCGCTGGGCGCGCGCCGCCGCACCAAGGTCACCGCGTCCCAGGCCGCCGCGGAGTACACCGGCCGCTGGGGCTGGGCCGTCGCCACCGGCGACCCTTCCGACTCCGCCGCCCCGCCCCAGTGCCCCTGCGGCTCCCGGCGCTGCGCCGCCCCCGGCCTGCACCCCGTACCGGGCACCGCGAGCCGGGCCGGGGCCACTGGCGCCGAGGCCTCCGTGCTGTTCCCCACCGGCCGCGCCTTCGACGTCCTGGACGTCCCCGAGCCGGCCGGCCTGCAGGCGCTGGTCCGGCTGGAGCGGATGGGCACCCAGGTCGGCCCGGTGCTCGCCCCGCCCACCGGCCGGCTGCAGTTCCTGGTCGCCGCCGGCACCGCCCGCCGGCTGCCCGACCTGCTCTACCGGATGGGCTGGGACGACGCCGCGCTCGACCTGACCTGCCACGGCGAGGGCAGCTACGTCGCCGCCCCGCCCACCCTCCTCGGCGAGCTCGGCCCGGTCCGCTGGCTGCGCCGCCCCACCCGCGACAACGCCGGCTGCCCGCCCGAGGCCCGGCTGCTGCTCGGCACCCTCGCCTACGCCTGCCACCGCAGCCGCGAGCGCACCGCCGAGCCCGCCTGGATCGCCTCGTAGTCTCGCCCGCTCGCCCCCGGGGCGCTCCGACCCGGCGCCGGACGGTCGTCGCTCCGGCGCTCGTCCCTCGCCGGCCGTTCCTTCCCTTCGGTACCGGCGCGCCCCTGCGACTCGGGGCGGGAGGAGCCCGGAACAGCCGAAAGGGCCCGCCCCCGAAGGAGCGGACCCTCATGCGACGGGGAGCGTCGGTCAGTCCCCGATCAGCGCGTCCACGAACGCACCCGGCTCGAACGGCGCCAGGTCGTCCGCGCCCTCACCCAGACCGATCAGCTTGACCGGCACGCCCAGCTCGCGCTGCACCGCGACCACGATGCCGCCCTTGGCGGTGCCGTCCAGCTTGGTCAGCACGATGCCGCTGATGTCCACCACCTCGGCGAACACCCGGGCCTGGATCAGACCGTTCTGGCCGGTGGTGGCGTCGAGCACCAGCAGCACCTCGTCCACCGGGCCGTGCTTCTCGACGACCCGCTTGACCTTGCCCAGCTCGTCCATCAGGCCGGTCTTGGTGTGCAGTCGGCCGGCGGTGTCGATCAGCACGGTGTCGACGCCCTCGGCGATGCCCTCCTTGACCGCGTCGAAGGCGATCGACGCCGGGTCGCCGCCCTCCGGGCCGCGCACGGTGCGCGCACCGACCCGCTCGCCCCAGGTCTGCAGCTGGTCCGCGGCCGCGGCCCGGAAGGTGTCGGCCGCGCCGAGCACCACCGTGCGGCCGTCGGCGACCAGGACGCGGGCCAGCTTGCCGGTGGTGGTGGTCTTGCCGACGCCGTTGACGCCGACGACCAGGACCACCGCCGGGCCCTCCTCGTGCTTGGTGGAGCGGACGGTGCGGTCGGCGTCCTTGCCGACCAGCTCGACCAGCTCCTCGCGCAGCAGGGCGCGCAGCTCGTCGGGGGTGCGGGTGCCGAGCACCTTTACCCGGGTGCGCAGCCGCTCGACCAGCTCCTGGGTCGGGGCGACGCCGACGTCCGCGGTGAGCAGGGTGTCCTCGATCTCCTCCCAGGTGTCCTCGTCGAGGTGCTCGCGGGAGAGCAGCGAGAGCAGCCCCTTGCCGAGCGAGTTCTGTGAGCGGGAGAGCCGGGAGCGCAGCCGGACCAGCCGGCCGGCGGTGGGCTCGGGGACCTCGATGGCGGGCGCCACCTCGGCCTCGGCGGGGGCCTCGACCTCGACGACCTCGGGGGCCTCGGGGAGCGGCACCTCCTCGACGGTGCGGCGCGGCTCCTCGGTCGGCGGCGCGGCCTCCTCGCCGACCTGGGGCTCCTGCGGGGTGGTCTTCGGCGCCGTGATGACCGGCGCCTGCGACTTCGGGGGCAGCTGCTGGCGTCGTCTGCCGGAAACGACGAGGCCCGCGATCGCGCCGATGGCGACCACGGCGATGACTACGGCGAGGATCACGTATTCCACATAAATCTCCTTCGTTGGGTCCCCCGATAGAGTGATCCTTCGGTCACCGACGCACTCGCGTCGCCGCCTCCCCTACGCTGACCAGTGTGCCGCTCGGCACCGGTCAGGGCTTGGCCGTCACGAGGTTGTTCAACGGCTGAGTGAGAAGCCCCCTCGCAGACGAGGGGGAGGAGTCACAACCGCTCCAGTATCCGGGATCGGTTCGGCCGTGGGAGCTGCCCCGGCATAGGTCGACGCATCAGTCCGTCGGCCTGGAGGCATTCGCCTCCTCCTGCTGCCGAGGTAGCACCGCACGCGATCTGTGCTCCCGGTGCTCCTCGCGCAGCCGCTGGCTGATCACCTGGGAGATGCCGTCGCCCTTCATGGTCACGCCGTACAGCGCGTCGGCGGACTCCATGGTCAGCTTCTGGTGGGTGATCACGATCAGCTGGGAGCTCTCCCGCAGCTCCTCCATGATCCCGACCAGTCGGCGCAGGTTGGTCTCGTCCAGCGCCGCCTCCACCTCGTCCATCACGTAGAACGGGCTGGGCCGCGCCTTGAAGATCGCCACCAGCAGCGCCACCGCGGTCAGCGAGCGCTCGCCGCCGGACAGCAGCGACAGCCGCTTGACCTTCTTGCCCGGGGGGCGGGCCTCCACCTCGACCCCGGTGGTGAGCATGTTGTCCGGGTCGGTCAGCACCAGCCGCCCCTCGCCGCCCGGGAAGAGCCGGGCGAAGACGCCCTCGAACTGGGCGGCGGTGTCGTGGTAGGCGGAGGTGAACAGCTGCTCGACCCGCTGGTCCACGTCCCGGACGATGTCCAGCAGGTCCCGCCGGCCGCGCTTGAGGTCGTCCAGTTGCTCGCCGAGGAACCGGTGGCGCTCCTCCAGCGCGGCGAACTCCTCCAGCGCCAGCGGGTTGACCTTGCCCAGCTGCTGGTACGCCTTCTCGGCGGCCCGCAGTCGCCTCTCCTGCTCGGCCCGGACGTACGGGTACGGCTCCCCCGGCTCCCGCCCCTCCTCCGGCGTGCCCGGCGGGACGGGCTGGTCCGGCCCGTACGAGGCCAGCAGCTCGCCCCCGTCGATGCCGAACTCCTCCAGCGCGCGGGCCTCCAACTGCTCGATCCGCAGCCGCTTCTCTGCCCGCAGCACCTCGTCCCGGTGTCCGGCGTCGACCAGCTTGTCCAGCTCCTCCTTGAGGCCGCGCCCGTGCTCCCGGTGCTCCCGGAGCTCGCGCTCCCGCTCGGCGAGCGCCTGTTCGACCGCCGCGCGCCCGGCGTCCGCGCGCGCCAGTGACACCTCCAGGCAGGTCAGCAGCTGCCGGGCGCCCGCCGCGACGGCGTTCGCCACCCGGGCGTCGTGCTCGGCCCGCCGGCGGCGCTCGGCGGCCCGGGCACGCGCCTCGCGCTCGGCGCGGGCGGCCCGGTCCAGCTGGTCGGCCCGGCCGGCTAGGGCGCGGACCCGCTCCTCGTGGGTGCGCACCGCGAGCCGGGCCTCCAGTTCGGCCTGTCGGGCGGCGGAGGCGGCGCAGGCCAGCCGCTGCTGCTCGGCCGGGTCCGGCTCGTCCTCCCCGGCCTGCGCCGACTCCTCGGCTGCGGCCAGCCGTTCGGCCAGTTCCTGGGCGGTGGCGAGCAGTTCGGCCAGGCCCTGTTCGGCCCGCGCGGCGGCGGCCGACAGCCGCTCGGCCTCCCCGGCGGCGGCGCGGGCCTGCCCGCCGAGCCGGCCGAGCGCCCCCGCCACCTGGGCCCGCTCCTTCTCGGCCTGTCGCCGCAGTTCGCCGAGCCGTTCGACCTGCGCGGCCGACTCCTGGCGCAGTTCGGTGAGTTGGGCCAGCCGCTCGGCCGACTCGGCGCAGCGGAGGTCGAGTTCCGCGATCGCCCGGGCCGCCTGGTCCACGGCCGCCTGGGTCTCCAGCAGGCTGGGCGCACCGCCGGAGCCGCCCTGGGCGAAGCCGGCGCCCAGCCGGTCGCCCTCGGCGGTGACGGCGGACAGCTCGGGGTGTTCGGCGACCAGTCGCAGCGCCTGGTCCAGGTCGGCGACGACCGCCACCCCGGCCAGCCGGTTCCGCACGGCGGCGATCAACTCGCCCGGCCCGTCGACGAGTTCGGCGGCCCACCGGGCGCCGTCCGGCAACTCGCCGTCTCCAGGGGGAAGTTCCGCGGCCCCGGCGACCAACAGCGCGGCCCGCCCGGCGTCCTGGGCGCGCAACAGCCGCAGCGCCCCGGCGGCGGCCTCCGGCGAGTCGACGGCCACCGCGTCGGCGGCCGACCCGAGCGCCGCGGCGACGGGCACCTCGTGGCCGGGCTCGATCCGCAGCAGCGCGGCCGCCGGGCCGAGCAGTCCGGCCAGCCGCTCCCCCGCGGCCAGCAGCGCGCCGGTGCCGTCCTTGCGGCGCAGTCCGAGCGAGAGCGCCTCGTGCCGCGCGATGAGCCCGGCCCGCTCGCGTTCGGCGGCCGAGGCCGCCTCCCGGGCGGCGGCCTGGTCCCGTTCGGCCTCGGCCAGCCGGTCCCGGGCCCGCCGGTACCCGGCCTCGGCCTGTTCGTCGTCCCCGGTCAGGCCGTCCACCTGCTGCTGGAGTTCGTCCAGTTCGCCCTGGGCGGCCCCGGCGCGCAGCAGCGCCTCGTCCCTGGCCTCGGCGAGCCGGCCGATCTCGGCCTCCGCCGAGCCGGCCCTGGAGCGGGCGGCGGCGGCCTGTCCCTGCAGTCGGGCCAGGCCCTCCCGGCGGTCCGCGATGGCCCGGGCGGCGTCCCGCAGCCGGCGTTCCTCGGCGGCCAGTCCGCGCTCCAGCTCGTCCTTGCGTTCGACCGCCTCGGCCAGCGCGTACTGGGCTTCCTCCAGCGCCTCGGCGAGGGCGGCCTCCTCCTCGCGGACCCGCTCGGCCTCCCGTTCCAGCTCCTCCGGGTCCCGGCCGCGCCGCTCCTCGGCCGCGCCTCCGGCGGCGGCGTGCCGGGCCCGGGCCTCGGCCAGTCCGATCGTGCCGCGGGTGCGCTCGGCGAGGGCGGAGAGCCGGTACCAGGCCTGCCGGGCGGTCTCCAGGCTCGGGCCGAGCTGCCGGACCTGCGCCTCCAGGAGCCGTTCGCGCTGGACCGCCCGCGCCAGTTCCTGTTCGACGGTGGTCCGGCGCAGCCGCAGCGCCAGTTCGTCGGCGACCTCGGCCTCTACGGCCCGGCGCAGCGCGAGCAGGTCGTCGGCGAGCAGCCGCAGCCGGGCGTCTCGCAGGTCGGCCTGGATGCCGGCGGCGCGGCGGGCGACCCGGGCCTGCCGGCCGAGCGGTCCGAGCTGCCGGCGCAGTTCGGCGACCAGGTCCTGGACCCGGTTGAGGTTGGCCTGCATCGCGTCCAGTTTCCGCAGCGCCTTCTCCTTGCGCTTGCGGTGCTTGAGGACGCCGGCCGCCTCCTCGATGAAGGCGCGCCGGCCCATCGGGTCCGCGTGCAGCACGGACTCGAGCCGGCCCTGTCCGACGATGACGTGCATCTCACGGCCGATGCCGGAGTCGGAGAGCAGTTCCTGGATGTCCAGCAGGCGGCAGGTCTCGCCGTTGAGCGCGTACTCGCTGCCGCCGTTGCGGAACATGGTCCGGGTGATCGTCAGCTCGGAGTAGTCGATCGGCAGGGCGCCGTCGCTGTTGTCGATGGTGAGGCTGACCTCGGCGCGGCCGAGCGGGGCGCGCCCGCTGGTCCCGGCGAAGATGACGTCCTCCATCTTGCCGCCGCGCAGCGACTTGGCCCCCTGCTCGCCCATCACCCAGGACAGCGCGTCCACCACGTTCGACTTGCCGGAGCCGTTCGGGCCGACCACGCAGGTGATGCCCGGCTCGAACCGCAGGGTGGTGCTGGAGGCGAAGGACTTGAATCCGCGCAGCGTCAGACTCTTCAGGTGCACGCGGCCGGTCCCCTCAATCGCTCACGACGGGAACCGACTGTATCCGGAGTCCGACACGACGAAGGGACGCCACATCCGGGCGTCCCTTGCAAAGCTGCGTCCCTTTCGGGGCGGCTCAGTGCACAGCGGCGTCGATCTGTGAGGACCGGGGTGGGGGCTCAGGTGAGAGCCGGCTCCCGCTGGTCCAGATCGATGCTGTTGAGCAGCGAGTGCTCGTCAGCGACAGCGGTGAGCGCGTCGTTCTCAGCCTGCATCCGAAGGAGTTCGGACTCAAGCTCCTGGACGCGCTGCTGAAGCCGTCGCATCTCGAAAAGCATTCGCGGGTCGGGGCCGCCGACGTACCCGAGAAGCGCCTTTGCCATGATGAATGGTCCTCCACGCTGAGTGACCGAACCGGAACGGTACAGGTCTAGGGGGAAGGGGGACGCACGCGCGGCGCGCACCGGAAGTGCTGGCTGGGCACTACGGCACAACCACCGTGAGCTGGGCTCACGAGAGCATGCGCCTACCGGGATACGCGATCGTGTGCGCGGGCTTCAAGCGTCTCACCAAAGACGGTACGGGTCAACACGATCACCGCACGCTACCGCGCCCCTGTCACCTGCCCGGCGGTGTCGTCACGCCTGGGGGGTCTCGGGCCCGGGTCCACCACCTGCTCGTGGATCATCGTTCGATGCGGAGTCAACCACGAGTCTGCCCGATTGGCAACCGTGTGACACCGACGGTTGCCGATCAGTTCCGGAGCGCGGGCGCCTCGGCCCGGACGCCGGGCGTTCAGCGGATCTCGAAACCCTCGTAACCTGCGCCGACGGCGGTCCAGATCTCGGTCACGCCGGTCACCGCGCCGGGTGTGTCAGGGCCGCGCAGCAGGGTCAGCAGTTGCTCGCAGTCCGCGGCCAGGCCCTCGGCCACCACCTGCACCCGGCCGTCGCCGAGGTTGCTCGCGTAGCCGGTGAGGCCGGTCTCCAGCGCCCGTGCCCTGGTCCACCAGCGGAACCCGACCTGCTGGACCTTCCCCCGGACCCAGGCGGTCACCCGGACCGGTTCCTCACTGTGGGCGTCGCGACCGTGCATGCCCCGACCCTAACCGGCGCGGCGGCCGCTCGCCGTATCCGCACCCGGGACAGCGAGCGGCCCCGCCGGTCGGAACCGGCGGGGCCGCGGGGGTGCGGTGTTCGGGCGGGGGGACTACCAGTCCCCGCCCCCGAAGTCGCCGCCGCCACCGCCGCCGCCGAAGTCGCCGCCGCCGAAGCCACCGAAGTCGGAAGAGTTGAAGTCGGCGCCGGTGAAGTCACCGCCGTCGTACTGGTCCTGGTAGCCGTGGCCGCCCTCCATCATGGGCGCCGCGGCGTAGGCCGGGGAGCTCATCATCGAGCCGAGCATGGTGCCGACCAGCAGGCCGGGCAGCAGACCGCCGCCGCCGAAGCCGCTGTAGTACCCGCCCGCGTACGGCGCGTACGCCGGGCCGGCGTTCCAGTACGGCTGCGGGCCGTGCTCGGTGTCGACGGTGCGGATCGCCGGGTCGAGGCCGGCGGCCACGCGGTCCGCGTCGGCCTGGCAGACCGGGACGCTGCGGGCCGAGCCGCCCGCCGGGGCCCAGTCGACGTCCTTGACGGACGGGCCGTGGCGCGGGTCCATGAAGCACGGGGGCCGCCGCTCGGGCAGCGGGCGCTTGTCGCGCCGGGCGGCCAGGGTGGCCAGCGCGAAGCGGCCGTCCTCGATGGTCTCCGTGACGACCTTGACGTCCTCGGGCTTCTTGGCCTCGTCCATCAGGCGCTTGGCCTTCTCGTACGAGTCCAGCGCGTGGCTGTAGTCGGTGCGCTGGACGTCGTCCGCGTCGGTGGCCCGCGGGTTGAAGTCCAGCCGCTCCAGCTCGACGCCGTAGGCGGTGATGTCCTCGTCCACCACGCGGCGCAGCTGCTCCAGCTCGGCCCGGGCCTGGGCCTCCTTGCGCTGCTTGGCACGGCGGAAGAGGAAGAAGACGCCGGCGCCGGCCAGCGCCACCAGCACGACCGGGATGACCACCCAGGCGATCGAGGTGCTGTGGTTGACCCCGGTGCCCTTGGCCTGCGGGGCGGCGTTGTCGACGAAGTCGTTCAGGGTCGCGTCGATGTCGCCGTCGTGGGAGTGCAGGGCCGCGCTGGCGAGCTTCTCGGCGGAGCCGGCGGGCATGGCGCCGCGGTCGGCGCGGGCCGCGAACTGGTCGCCGCGCCAGATCGCGTAGACCCCGTCGATGCCGACCTTGGTGCGCACGTCCTGGAAGACGCTCTGCTTGTTGTAGGCGGGCGAGTCGGGGACGACCGCGACGAAGATCGGCTTGTCGGCCTTCTCGATCTTCTTGGTCAGGGCGTCCGCCTGGCTCTGGCTGAAGCGGCTGGTCATCGCCGGGTCGACGTAGACCTTGCCGGCCTTGAGGGCGGTGGTGGCATCGCTCAGCCCACCGGCGGCGGAGGCCGCCGGCGCGAACAGGAGCAGCAGCCCGAGCACCGCCGCCACCAGGGCAAGCGGCCCGGTGCCCCGGGAACGTCGTGCAAGGGTTCTCATAACCCCCGACGCTACCGTGACCGGCGGCCGGGCACGGCATACCCTTCGCATACTGGTTATGACAGGAATCCCCGCCGTCCGCCGGGGCGGCTCCCCTTCTCGCGGATGAGATTTCCCCCAGTCACCCCTGAGACGGGTGGGGCGCGGGAACCGCGGGAGGCGGCCGGACGTACGTCCCGGCGGGCCCGGGGAGGTTCCGGGGCGGTCCTGGGGGGGCGTTCCGACCGTACCGCGCGAGCGGGCACACTGTTTCCGGACCGCTGGTCCCATTACCTTTTCTTGACCCAACTTCCGATCGGAGCACTCGGTGATCATCGGCCTCGTCACGGCCGTGGCGGCATCCGCCTGCTACGGCACCGGCTCGGTCCTGCAGGCCGTCGGTTCCCGCCGCTCGGCCCGCGAGGAGGCGGCCAAGGGCGCCACCACCTCGACCACCGAGCACGGCGGGCCGAGCCTGTCCTCCACCGCGAAGGCCGCCGTCACCTGGGAGTTCATCACCGGTACGGTGCTGGACCTGATCGGCTTCGGGCTCGGCGCGCTGGCCGCCCGGCTGCTGCCGCTGTTCCTCTCCCAGACCATCATCAGCGCCAACCTGGTGATCACCGCGGTGCTGAGCATCAAGCTGCTGGGGATCCGGCTGAAGCAGCTGGAGTGGGCCTCGATCGGCGTGCTCTGCTCGGCGCTGGTGCTGCTGGCCGTCTCGGCCGGTCCCGAGGGCGGCCACCACGCGGCGATGGCCTTCCACTGGTGGCTGCTGATCATCATCACCGTGCTGCTGGCCGGCGGCGGCCTGCTGGTGCGCCGGATGGGCTCCAAGGGCGCGATCGTCGCCGGTCTGCTCTCCGGCCTCGGCTTCGGCGCCCTGGGCGTCGGCGTGCGCATCCTGAACGGCGTGGAGCCGTTCGACCTGGTCCGGCTGGTCTCCGACCCGGCGCTGTACGCGATCCTGATCGGCGGCCTCGGCGGCATGTACGTGCACACCGTGGCGCTGCAGATCGGCTCGGTGAACGGCGCCACCGCCGCGCTGGTGGTCGGTGAGACGGTGCTGCCCGGCGCGGTCGGCGTGCTCTGGCTCGGTGACTCCTCCAAGGCCGGCCTGGGCTGGCTCGGCGTGGCCGGCTTCCTGCTCGCGGTGGTCTCCGCGGTCGGCGTCGCCTACTTCGGCCAGGACACCCACGGCGCCTCCGGCGGGACGCCCGCCGACCAGCCGGAACTCGCCCACAAGTAGCGGCCGTCAGCCCCCGTCGGCGGCGCGCGGCACGCGCTGGCAGCGGGGGCAGAAGTAGCTGGACCGGTTCATCCAGGGGGCCCGCCGGATCGCGGTGCCGCAGCGGCGGCAGGGCTCGTGCTCGCGGCCGTAGGCGTCGAGGTCCCGGGAGAAGTAGCCGCTCTCGCCGTTCACGTTGACGTACAGGCTGTCGAAGCTGGTGCCGCCCACGGCCAGCGCCGCCGTCATCACGCCCCGGGCGCTGGCCAGCAGCAGCGCGGCCTGCGGGCGGGTGAGGGTAGCGGTCGGGCGCTCGTAGTGCAGCTTGGAGCGCCACAGGGCCTCGTCGGCGTAGATGTTGCCGACGCCGCTGATCAGGGTCTGGTCGAGCAGCGCGCGCTTGACCGTGGTGCGCTTGGCGCGCAGCGCGGCCACGAAGGCCCCGTCGTCGAAGCGCGGGTCGAGCGGGTCGCGGGCGATGTGCGCGATGGAGAGCGGGGTGCCCTCCGGGTCGTCCTCCTCGGCCTCCTCGACGGCCAGGCCGCCGAAGGTCCGCTGGTCGACGAAGCGCAGCTCGCGCCCGCCGTCGGCGAAGCGCAGCCGGACCCGCAGGTGGGTCTCGTCCGGTACCGACGGGTCCTGGACGAGGAGTTGGCCGCTCATCCCGAGGTGGCCGATCAGCGAGAAACCCGCCCCGGCCCCGCCCAGCGGCACCCAGAGGTACTTGCCGCGGCGCTGCGCGGCGCCGAGGGTGGTGCCGGTCAGCCGGGCCGCGAAGTCGGCGGCCCCGGCCGGCTGGCGGCGCACCGCGCGCGGGTGCAGCACCTGGACGTCGGCGACGGTCCGCCCGGCGACCCAGTTCGCCAGACCGCGGCGGACGACCTCGACCTCGGGGAGTTCGGGCACGGGAGCAGGCCTCCTGCTTCGAAGGGATCGGCAGGAGGCCAGGCTACTTCGGGCTCACGCCCCGGCGGGCAGCCGGTCGGCGTACTTCTCCTTGATCGCGCGCCAGGCGCTCTCGGCGGCCTTCTGCTCGGCTTCCTTCTTCGAGCGGCCGACGCCGCTGCCGAAGTCCTCGCCGGCCACCCGGGCCGCCGCGGTGAAGGTCTTCTCGTGGTCCGGGCCGGACTCCATGACCACGTACTCGGGCACTCCGATGCCCGCCGACGCGGTCAGCTCCTGGAGGCTGGTCTTCCAGTCCAGGCCGGCTCCCAGCTGAGAGGACTCCTCGATCAGCGGGTCGAACAGCCGGTGGACGAACTCGGTCGCCGCCTCCAGACCGCGGTCCAGGTAGACGGCCCCGATCACGGCCTCGACGGTGTCGGCGAGGATCGACGACTTGTCGCGGCCGCCGGTGCCCTCCTCACCCTTGCCGAGCCGGATGAAGGTGCCCAGTTCGAGGCCCCGGCCGACGTCCGCGAGCGCGCGGGAGTTGACCACCGCGGCGCGCAGCTTGGCGAGCGTGCCCTCCGGGACGTCCGGGTGGACGCGGTAGAGGGTGTCGGTCACCACCAGGCCCAGCACCGAGTCGCCGAGGAACTCCAGGCGCTCGTTGGTGGGCAGACCACCGTTCTCGTACGCGTACGAGCGGTGGGTGAGGGCACGTACCAGAAGGGCGCGCTCGAGCGTGTACCCGAGGCGCCCTTCCAGGACGTCGTATTCGGTCGAAGCCGGCCCGCCGGCCTTGCCGCTGCCCGAAGAACCCTTCGTGACAGAGGACGACTTGCGGGTGGAGTTACCGTCCGACATCGATCCGTGCACCCCGCCGATCAGACCGAGAGGACCTGGCGACGGTTGTACGTGCCGCAGCTGGGGCACGCGATGTGGCCCAGCTTCGGCTCGTGGCAGCTGTCGCACGCCACGAGGGCCGGAACGACGGCCTTCCAGTTGGACCGGCGGTGGCGCGTGTTGCTGCGCGACATCTTCCGCTTCGGAACAGCCACGGCTACTTCTCCTGGTTCTCGGCGAGACCCTCACGGGTGTCGCTGTTCTTGATCCCGTCACCCTCGTCGCCGGGGGTGGCGGAGAGTCCCTGCAGAGCCGCCCACCGGGGGTCGGCGGCGTCGTGGTGGTGCGCCGGGTCGTCGCTCAGGCGCGCTCCGCACTCGGAGCACAGGCCCAGGCAGTCTTCCTGGCACACCGGCTGCAGCGGCAGTGCGAGCACCACCGCGTCACGCAGCACCGGCTGGAGGTCGAAGAAATCGCCCTCCAGGCGGTAAGTCTCGTCTTCCGAGTCCTCGTCGAGGTCCTCGGTCCCGGTGGTCCGGGCGCGGTGACGCTCGTCGGACTCCGGGTAGTAGTACAGCTCCTGGAAGTCCACGTCGATGTCGAAGTCGACGGGCTCCAGGCACCGGACGCACTCGCCTTCCACGCGGGCGTCGGCGGTGCCGGTGACCAGCACGCCCTCGACCACGGACTCCAGGCGGAGCTCCAGCTCGATCGGGCTCTTCTCCGGGACACCGATCACGTCGATGATCCCGAAGCCCTCGGGGGCCTCCAGGGTCCGGCTCACCTTACGCATGGCGCCCGGACGACGTCCCAGCTCGTGCGTGTCGAACACGAGGGGGTCGCGGTGGTCGAGGCGGTTCAAGGTGTCCTGACTTCCATAGGGATCAACGCTGTGTTCCCCATTGCGAGTCGGCGTTGCGAGGGCAAGCCGACAGCCGGGCATGGGGATGCCGGAGTGGTCAGACTACCGGAGTCTCCCGCCAGGCCCAACTTCGGCCCCGTCAGGAGACTCCGCGGAGGTCCTCAGCGGCCGCCGAGCTCCCGCAGCCTGGTCATGTCGATCATGCTGGTGTCGAAGAAGCTGGTCTCGTCCAGGTTCTGCTGCTGCTGGTGCGGCACCGCCGGGGGCAGGGCGGGCTGCTGCGGGTAGTTATAGCCGTCGTACGGCTGGGCCGCGTAGCCGTCCTGCTGCTGGGGATAGCCGTAGGCGCCCTGCTGCTGGCCCTGGTAGTCGGGCTGCTGCTGCTGATGCTGTGGGTAGCCGCCCTGCTGGTGGCCCCACTGGGTGTGGTACGGGTCGCCTTGGCCGGCCGGGTCGAAGCCGCCGCCGTACACCTCGGCGTACTGCCCGCCCTGGGGCTGGCCGGCGTGCTGCTGGCCGTCCTGGTGCTGGGCGGTGGCCGCGTACTGGTCGGTGCCGGGGGCCTGCCAGCCGGCTGCGGCCGGGGCCTGCTCGGGCCAGGTCTGCTGCTGGGGGACGTCCTCGCGGTACCAGGCGAGTTCGGCGCCGTCGGCGTCCGCGGCGAAGCCGGCGGCCACCGCCTCGGCGCGCTCCTTGGCCTGCTGGGCCTCGTCGGCGGCGGCCAGGTAGGCGCCCAGCTCGTCGATCGGCTTCTTGCCGAGCAGCTTGTCGCGGCCCTTGCCGACCGCCTCCAGGGTGGCCCTGAGTACGTTCTCCAGGGTGGCGAGCTTCACATCGACGTACTCGTCGACCTCGGGGCTCGGGCTGATCCGCTGCGGCTGGAACTCCTCGCCGTCACTCTCGCCCTCGGTCTCGAAGACGGAGTCGCCGCGGAGCTTGGTGCGGCCGCGGCCGACCGCGCCGAGCGTCTTGGTCAGCACGACCTCGAAGTTGGCGAGCTTGCTGTCCACGTAGTCGTCGGCCTCGACGCGCTTGGTGTCGACGTCGGCACGGGCCTCGGCCAGGATCCGGTCGGCCTCGGCCTGGGCCCGGCGGACCACCTCGGTGTCGGAGATCAGCGAACCGCGCTCGGAGTGCGCGCCCTGGATGATCCGGTCCGCCTCGGCCTGGGCGTCCGCCACCACCAGCTCGTGGTCGGCCATCACCGACTGCGCCTGGGCGAGTTCGGCGGGCAGGGCCGCCTTGAGGTCGTTGAGCAGGCCGATCAGCTCGGCCCGGTTCACCACGCAGGAGGCCGACATCGGCATCGAGCGGGCGTTCTCGACCGCCGCCACGATCTCGTCGACCTTGTTCTGCACGTCCACGGGGGCTTCGTCTTTCCGTGTGCCGCCGACGGTCCGGCGGAGGCAGGCCCGGCGCGGTGGACCTCACCGCAGGGCAGGACTACAGACTGTACGGCCCCCGTGCGGCGAGCTCACAACGCCTGAGTCGACGCGGCCTCCGCCGTCCCGGACAAGCCATGACGAACCGGCAGAAAGGGACCGGCCCCCGCGCGGTCCCCCTGCGCGGCCCTCCCGCACGGCTACTGCGCGGCCTTGCGCTCCGCGATCCGCTCGACCAGGCGGTCGTGCACCGTCTCCGGCAGCAGGTGCGAGACGTCGCCACCGTACGAGGCGACCTCCTTGACCAGCGTCGAGGAGAGGAAGCTGTACGTCGGCGAGGTCGGCACGAACAGCGTCTCCACGCCGGTCAGGCCGTGGTTCATCTGGGCCATCTGCAGCTCGTAGTCGAAGTCGCTGACCGCGCGCAGGCCCTTGATGATCGCGGGGATGCCGCGCTCCCGGCAGAAGTCCACCAGCAGGCCCTGGTGCGACTCGACCACCACGTTCCCGAACCGGGCGGTGACCTCCTCGATCAGGCCGATCCGCTCCTCGACGGTGAACATGCCCTGCTTGTTCCGGTTGATCAGGACCGCGACATGCACCACGTCGTACAGCTTCGAGGCCCGCTCGATGATGTCGAGGTGACCGTTGGTGATCGGGTCGAACGAACCGGGGCAGACGGCTCGGCGCATGGCGTGTGTGCTCCCTCGTGGGGTGACGGCTGCTGCGGGCCGCGGCCCGCTACTCCTGCTCGCTGGCCTCGGCGGCGGCGCGACCGTACCAGAGCGTGCCCTCGCCGTAGCGGCGGGAGCGCAGCACCTCGAAGCCCTCGGGCCAGCCGAACTCGCCGCCACGGGTGCTGCGCTCCACGGTGACGAGTACGTCCGCCGCGAGCCAGCCCCCAGCCAACAGTGTGATCAGCATCTCGCGCACCTCCTCGTCCGTCACCACATAGGGCGGATCGAGGAAGACCAGGTCGTACGGGGCCTGCGGGGGCGGCCCGGCGATCACCTTCTCCGCCCTGGCGGCCCGCACCTCGGCGCCCGGCAGGCCGACCGTGCGGACGTTCTCCCGGATCACCCGGGCCGCCTGGCCGTCCGCCTCGACCAGCAGGACGTGCTCGGCGCCGCGCGACAGCGCCTCCAGGCCGACCGCGCCGGATCCGCCGAACAGGTCCAGCATCCGGATCCCGTGCAGGGTGCCGCGCAGCGCCTCCAGGGTGGAGAACATCGCCTCGCGGGCCTTGTCGGAGGTCGGCCGGGTGCCCCGGCCGGGCGGTACGGCCAGTCGGCGGCCGCCGGCCGCCCCGGCGATCACGCGGGTCATGGTGGGGGAAGGTCCTTTCGTCGCTGCCCGACCACGCTATCCCGATCTCCGCCGGCCCGATCTCCGCCGGTCTGATCTCCGCTGGTCCGATCTCCACACCGTCCGCACGAACGCCGGACCGGCGCGGCCCGGTGGGACGCCCCCCACCGGGCCGCGCCCGCGCACTCAGGCGGTCAGCTCGCCTCGGAGCCCGCGCCCTGGCCCGCGCCCTGGCCCGGGACCGCCGCGCCGAGCAGTGCCGGCGAGGCGTAGCGGGACCAGGACAGGCAGCCGTCGGGCGGGCAGAACTCGGGGCGGCGCGGGTCGTGCCCGAGCTCGCGCAGCTTGGTCCGGACGGAGTCGGGCGTGCGGCCGAAGCGGGCGGCGATCCGGGCGACGGTCTCGCCGTCGTGGAAGCGCCGGACCAGCTCCTCCTCGTGCTGGGGCACCCAGGGGGCACCGTGGCCGGGGTACAGCTCGCGCAGCACGTCGCGGTCGGGGATGGGCTCGGAGACGTCGGCGACGATCGCCAGCGCCCGCAGCGCGCGGTTGAGCGCGATCCGCAGCGAGGCGACGTCCTCGACCGGCAGGCGGAGCTTGCCCGAGGCGAGCGGCGCGGCGGCCGCCCCCTCACGCCAGCCGGTCAGGGTGAGGGTGACCTCTCGGTCGTCGTCGCTGGCGAGTTCGATCCGGAAGACCTTGTCGCCCAGCGGGAGCTCGTTGAGATGACGGAATGCCATGGCAGGACCCCCAAGTGTCGTGCCAGGTACGCACCTTGAGGGTGCGCCCTGAACAACTACATTCTCTCCCGGGGGTCTGACAATCCGGCCTGCCCGAGGGCCCGCTCAGCCCTTCTCCATGTAGGCCGCGCGGTCCTCGTCGAGCAGGCTCTCCAGCGCGGTGCGCAGCTCCGGGTGGGCGGCCAGCTCCGGGTCCTCGGCGACCAGCCGGGTGGCCTCGGTCCGGGCGGTGAGGATGACCTCCTCGTCCTCCAGCACCGAGAGCACCTTGAGCGAGGACTTCACCCCGGACTGCGCCTGGCCCAGCACATCGCCCTCGCGGCGCTGTTCGAGGTCGATCCGGGACAGCTCGAAGCCGTCCAGGGTGCCGGCCACCGCGTCCAGCCGGCCCCGGGCGGCACTGCCCCCGGGCATCTCGCTGACCAGCAGGCACAGGCCCGCCGCGCTGCCCCGGCCGACCCGGCCGCGCAGCTGGTGGAGCTGGGAGACGCCGAAGCGGTCGGCGTCCATGATGACCATCACGGTGGAGTTGGGGACGTTGACGCCGACCTCGATGACGGTGGTGGCGACCAGCACGTCCACCTCCCCGGCCGCGAACCGGCGCATCACGTCATCCTTGGCCTCCGGGGCGAGCCGACCGTGCAGGATCTCCACCCGCAGGCCGCTCAGCGGGCCCTTCACCAGCTGGTCGGCGGTCTCCACCACCGAGAGCGGGGGCCGCCGTTCCTCACTCCCGGCGCCGGCGTCGGCGTCGGTGATGTCCTCGAAGTCCTCCTCGGCCGCCTTGCGCCTCTTCTTCGCGGCCTTCGGGTCGGCGGCGGGCTCCTCGTCCCCGATCCGGGGGCAGACCACGTACGCCTGGTGGCCCTTGCCGACCTCCTCGCGGACCCGTTCCCAGGCCCGGGTGAGGAAGTTGGGCTTCTCCAGCGCCGGGACGACGTGGGTGGAGATCGGCGAGCGGCCGGCCGGGAGCTGGTCCAGGACGGAGGTCTCCAAGTCCCCGAAGACGGTCATCGCGACGGTGCGCGGGATCGGGGTGGCGGTCATCACCAGCAGGTGCGGTGGCTGCTCCCCCTTGGCGCGCAGCGCGTCCCGCTGCTCGACGCCGAAGCGGTGCTGCTCGTCCACCACCACCAGGCCGAGGTCCTGGAACTGGACCTTGTCCTCGATCAGCGCATGGGTGCCGATGGCGATCCCGGCGTCCCCGCAGGCCATGTCCAGCATCGCCTGGCGGCGGGCGGCGGTCCCCATCGAGCCGGTCAGCAGCACCACCCGGGTGCCCTGGTCGGAGCCGCCGAGCATGCCGCCCTCGGCGAGGTCGCCCATCATCTCGACGATCGAGCGGTGGTGCTGCTGGGCCAGTACCTCGGTGGGCGCGAGCAGGACGGCCTGGCCACCGGCGTCCACCACGGCGAGCATGGCGCGCAGCGCGACCAGGGTCTTGCCGGAGCCGACCTCGCCCTGGAGCAGCCGGTGCATCGGGTGCTCGGTCGCCAGGTCGGCGGCGATCTCGGCGGACACCTTCCGCTGGCCCTCGGTGAGGGTGAACGGCAGCCGGGCGTCGAAGGCGTCCAGCAGCCCGCCCGCCCGGGCCTCGCGCGGCTTGGCTGGCAGCGCGGAGTCGGCGGCCCGGCGCTGGGCCAGGGCGACCTGCAGCACGAAGGCCTCGTCCCAGCGCAGCCGGCTCTGGGCGCGCTCGCGGTCGGCCTGGCTGCGCGGCCGGTGGATCAGCTCCAGCGCCTCGGGCAGCGGGATCAGGTCGTGCCGTTCGCGCAGTTCGGCGGGCAGTGGCTCCCCGACGTCGCCGAGGTGCTTGGTGAGCGCGGTCTCGACGCAGATCGACAGCTTCCAGCTGGGCATCTGCGCGCTGGCGCCGTACACCGGGATGAGCCGGCCGGCGAACTGCTCGGCGGCGTCCGACCCCGCGTCCTCGTCGAGCAGCTGGTAGTCGGGCGAGACCAGTTGGCGGCTGCGGTTGAAGACGCCGACCTTGCCGGCGAACAGGCCCTGGGCGCCGGCCCTGAGCTCCTTCTGCCGCCAGCCCTGGTTGAAGAAGACCAGTGAGAGCCGGCTGCGGCCGTCGGTGACCACGACCTCCAGCCGGTCGCCCTTGCGGCCGCGGAACGGGATCAGGGTGACCTTCTCGATCCGGGCCAGCACGGTGACGTGCTCGTCGATGTCCAGCTCGTCCAGGCTGGTGAGCTGGCCGCGTTCGACGTAGCGGCGCGGGTAGTGGTGCAGCAGGTCCCCGACCGTGCGCAGCTTGAGGCTGTCGGCGAGCACCTTCGCGGTGCGGTCGCCGACGAGCTTGGTCAGTGGTTCATCGAGAGCGCCCATCAGGCCCCTGTTTACACCAAGGCACCGACGAACCGGACTGCTACTCGCCCGCTCGCCTCCGGGGCGCTCGGACCCGGT